>JBQCJF010000045.1:0-8082 GCA_051953015.1 Luteimonas sp. | reverse complement strand
CAAGGTCATCGTCGTGCCCGGCAAGATCGTCACCAACGGCGCCGGCTGAACGCGCCCGGCCCCGCGCGCCGGGCGGCGCCCGCCTGCGCCGTGGCGGCCGGACCCGCGGCGGCGCTTGCCGCTGCCTCCGGCCTCGTCCAGACTGCGCCGATGGCCTCCCGACTCCCGTTCCGTTCCCTCGTCGGCGCTCCGGTCCGTGCGGCGTGCTTCGCCGTCGCGGCCTGCGCCTTCCTCGCCGCCTGCGGCTTCCACCTCCGCGACGCGCTGCTGCTGCCGGAAGGCGCGCAGGCCGTGCGGATCGCCTCGTCCAACCCGGACGGGCCGCTCGAGCGGCAGCTGGGGATGGCGCTGGCGCGCGCGGGCGCGAAGGTCGCGGCCGCCAACTCGCCCGACGCCGCCGGCGCGGCGAAGCTGCACATCGTCAGCGAGCAGCTGGGCAACACGCCCATCAGCGTCGACCAGTACGGGCGCTCGCAGGAATACACGCTCCGCTACGCGGTGATCTTCGAACTGCGCAGCGCCGACGGCGCCGACCTCGTCCCGCAGCAGGCGATCGAGCTGTCGCGCGACTACATTTCGGTGCCCACCAATTCCGCCGGCACCGACAGCGAGCGCGACCTGCTGCTGAAGGAGCTGCGCCGCGACATGGTGTCGGCGATCCTGCGCCGCATCGACGCGGTGTCGCGCCTGCAACAGGCGCAGGGCGCCGCCGTCCCCGCGCAGGCACCCGCGCCCACGCCCGCGTCCACGCCCACGCCCTGAGCGGGGCGGGCGCGTGGAGACCAGCCCGGAACAGCTCGCCGCCCGCGTCGCGCGCGGGCCGCTCGCGCCGGCCTACCTGGTCGCCGGCGCGGAAACGCTGCGCGTCCTCGAGGCCGCCGACGCGATCCGCGCCGCCGCGCGCGCCGAAGGGATCGCCGAGCGCGAGGTGTTCGCATTCGAGGGCGATCCGCGCGGCTGGGACTGGGACCCGCTGGTGGCGACGTTCCGCGCGCCGAGCCTGTTCGCATCGCGGCGCCTGGTCGAGGTCCGCATGCCCGGCGGCAAGCCCGGCACCGAGGGCGCGAAGGTGCTCGCCGAGTTCTGCGCCGATCCGGCGCCCGACGTCTGCCTGCTGGTGACCTGCGGCGACTGGAGCCGATCCCACGGCGGCAAGTGGAGCGAAGCGATCGGCGCCATCGGCGCGGTCGCGGTCGCCTGGCCGGTCAAGCCGCACGAACTGCCCGACTGGATCGACCGCCGCCTGCGCGCGCGCGGCGTGCAGGCCGATGCCGGCGCGGTCGCGCGCCTGGCCGAGCGTGTCGAAGGCAACCTGCTCGCCGCCGCGCAGGAGATCGAGAAGCTCGCGCTGCTCTTCGACGGCGCGCAGGCGGGCGCCGCGCCGCTCGACGCCGCGCGCATGGACGCGCTGGTCGCCGACTCGGCGCGCTACGACGTGTTCCGCCTGATCGACGCGACGCTCAACGGCCAGCCCGCGCAGGTGTCGCGCATGCTGCATGGCCTGCGCGCCGAAGGCGAGGCGGTGCCGGCGCTGCTCGGCATGCTGGCGATGGAACTGCAGCGCGGCGCGGCGCTGTCGCGGACCAAGGCGCGCGGCGGCAACCTCAACGCCGAGTTCAAGGCGCAGCGTGTGTGGGACGCGAAGCAGGCGACCTGGCTGCGCGCGCTCGCGCGCCATCCGGCCGCGCGCTGGGAGGCGTTCGTCGCCGGGCTGGGCGCGGTCGACCGCATCGCCAAGGGCCGCTGGCGCCCGGGCGGCGAGCCCGACGACGCCTGGCTGCAGCTGGAACGCCTGCTGCTCGCGGTCGCGAGCGCACCCGCGGGCGCATTGCTCGCGACCGGCTGATCGCGATGCGCGGGGCGTCCACGCTGCGCGTGCTGTACGGCGGCACCTTCGATCCGGTGCATCTCGGCCACGTCGCCGTCGCCCGCGCGGCGCGCGACGCGCTCGACGCGACCGTCGCGTTCATGCCCGCGGCGGATCCGCCGCATCGCGCGCCACCCGGCGCGGCCGCCGGGGACCGAGCGGCGATGCTCGAGCTCGCGATCGACGGCGAACCCGGACTCGCGCTCGACCTGCGCGAACTGCAACGCGACGGCCGTTCCTGGACCGTCGACACGCTGCACGGGTTGCGCGCGGAGATCGGCGGCGACGCGCCGGTGGCGCTGCTGGTCGGCGCCGACAGCTTCGCGGCGCTGCCGACCTGGAAGTCGTGGCGGGAACTGTTCGGCCTCGCGCATTTCGTCGTCGCCGGGCGCGACGGGAGTCCCGTCGACGCGGGCCTGGTCCCGGAACTGGCGCAGGCCGTCGCCGGCCGCGTCGCCTCGGCGCCGGATGAACTGCGGGCGACACCGGCCGGCCGCGTGTTCCATCTCCGCCAACCGCTGTTCCCGCATTCGGCCAGCGAGGTGCGCGCCCGGATCGCGGCGGGCCTGCCGTGGGACGGGCTGGTGCCCGCGCCCGTCGCCGCCTGGATCCGCGCGCGGCGGCTGTACGGGGCCGCGCCGGCGGACGCCGCGGGGCCGTGAACCTTGCCGCGACGGGGCGCGGTCTATAATCGCGGCCAGTTTCCACTGTCCAGGACGCCCTTTTTTGACCACCCAAGCCCAGGTCATCAGGACCCAGTTGCCGAACCCGCCGCCGCCGATCGAGAAGCTGCTGGAGACCGTCCATGCCGCCGTCGGGGAGCTCAAGGCGAAGGACGTGGTCGAGATCGACGTCCGCGGCAAGAGCAGCGTCACCGACTTCATGGTGATCGCCTCGGGCACCTCGAGCCGGCACGTGAAGTCGATCGCCGACGAGGTGGTCAAGTTCGCCAAGCGCCTGGACGTGATGCCCCTCGGCGTCGAGGGCGAGCAGGAAGCCGAATGGGTGCTGGTCGACCTCGGCGACGTCGTGGTCCACGTGATGCTGCCGCGCGTGCGCGAGTTCTACGCGCTCGAGCGCCTGTGGACGGTCGGCGACCAGCCGCCGGAAGGCATCGACGAATACGGCGACACCGCCCGGGCCGGCTGACGGCGCCGGAACGCGCGTGCGGCCCGCGATGCCCGCGCATCGGATCCCGCGATGAAGGCGCGCCTGGTCGCCGTCGGCGAACGCGCGCCCGCCTGGGTCGCCGAGGGTTTCGCCGAATACCGCAAGCGGCTGTCGCACTGGCTGCCGCTCGATCTCGTGGAAGTCGAACCCGGCCTGCGCGGCAAGGGCCGCGACGCCGCGCGCGCGATGGCCGACGAAGGCGCGCGCGTGCTCGCCGCGGTGCCGAAGGGCGCGCTCGTGGTCGCGCTCGACGGCCGCGGGCGCATGTGGTCGTCCGAGGAACTCGCGCAGCGCCTGCAGCACTGGCGCAACGGCGGCCGCGACCTCGCGCTGCTGGTCGGCGGACCGGAAGGCCACGCGCCCGAAGTGCTCGCCGCCGCGGAGGAGCGCTGGTCGCTGGGGCCGCTCACGCTGCCGCACATGCTCGTGCGGCTGGTGGTCGCCGAGCAGCTGTACCGCGGCGCGGCGCTGCTCGCCAACCATCCGTACCACCGCGCCTGAGCGCGGCGACCGTCGCGGTCGCCACGCCTGCGCGCCGCGCCGTCAGCGCAGCCTGAAGTTCACCGGCACCAGGCCGATCGCCTGGATCGCGCGGCCGTCGCGCATCGCCGGGCGGAACCGCCAGCGCGCGAGCACCTGTTCGCGCGCGGCATCGTCGAGCTGGCGATGGCCGCTGCTCTGGCGCACGTCCACGCGCAGCGGCCGCCCGTCCACGTCGACCAGCACTTCCAGCAGCACCGTGCCCTCGTGGCCCATGCGCCGCGCCGCGGACGGATACGCCGGCGGCGGCGCCGCGGCGTATTCCAGCGCGACGCCGGCGACGGGCGGGGCGATGTCGCCGGTCGTACCGATCGCCGGAGGCACCTCCACCGGCGGCGTGTCGGGCGCGACGGCCGCTTCGCTGCCGTTCTCGACGAGCACCGCGGGCGGCTGCGGCGCGACCACGGCGCGGTGCACGGGCGCCACGGCGGGCTGCGCGGTCGGCGGCGCGACCGGCACCTTCGGCGGCGTCGCCGGCGGGACCGGTTTCGGCGGATACCAGGAGATGCTCGGCGTTTCGACGCCCGGCAGGCGGAAGCCCTGCGGCCCCTGCATGGGCGCGAGCAGCAGCATCAGCAGGCCGAGATTGAAGGCGATCGCGAACGTGTAGCCGGCGATGCGCTTCGGATCGGGGTGGGTGTGGCGGATCGTGTGTGCCATGGGACGCCTCCTCCTGTTGTCCGTGCATTGCATGGAACGCGGCAGGGGCGCCGGCGGGGTTGCCGGGGCGGCGCGCGCCCCGGCAGGGTCGGATCAGCGCCCCAGTTCGAACACCACCGAAAGGCTCGCCGACAGCGTGGTTTCGCCCGGCGCCACCGCGGTGTCGTACGCCTTCTCCGCGCGCGCGGCCATCGCCATCACCGGCATCGGCCGCGGCGGCTGGAACCCGCCGCCCTCGTCGATGCTGACGATGCGGCGCACGCGCAGGCCGAGCGCCTTCGCGTACATCTGCGCGCGCGCCTGCGCCTTCTCCAGCGCCGCGCGGCGCGCCTCGTCGTACGCGGCCTCCGGCTCGTCCACTTCGAACGACGGGCCGTTGACCTGGTTCGCGCCGCTGGCGACCAGCGCGTCGAGGACCTTGCCGAGCTTGCCGATGTCGCGCACCTTCAGGCTGACGGTGTTGCTCGCCTGGTAACCGGTGATCGCCGGCGGCATGTTCTCCGCGTAGCGGTACTGCGGGTTGACGTTGACGCCCGTGGTCTGGATGTCGCGCTCGGCGATGCCGGCGGCGCGCACCGCGGCCATCACCTTGTCCATCTGCGCCGCGTTGGCGCGCATGGCCGCGTTCGCGTCCGTGGCCTGGGTGACCACGCCGGCGGAAATGGTGGCGACGTCGGGGACGCGGTGCGCCTCGGCCTGGGCGGAAACGGAAAGCAGGGTGCCGTCGGTGGCGGGGGCCGGGCCCTGCTGGGCGCAGGCGACGGTCGCCAGCGCTGCGAGGACCAGGCCGGCGGCGAAGGCGGCGGGGCGGGGGGAGGAGCGGAAAAGACGCATGCACGGATCTCCGTCGGGTTGCGAACGAGGGTGTGACCGCAGTGGTGAACGGGCGGTGAGCCGGAACGGGGTTGCGCGCCCGGCGGGCGGTTTGGCCGGGCGGGGCGCGGGTTATTCTTCCCCGGATGCTTTATCTCGCCTCGCAATCGCCGCGACGGCGCGAGCTGCTCGCCCTGCTGGGGCGGGCGTTCGCGGCGCTCGACCTCGACGTGCCCGAACAGCGCCAGCCCGGCGAGCCGCCGGACGACTACGTGCGCCGCGTCGCCCGCGAGAAGGCCGGCGCCGGCCTGCTCGACGTCGTCGCGGTTCCCGGCGCGCGCGTGCTCGGCGCCGACACCGAGGTCGTGCTCGGCGACGAGGTCTTCGGCAAGCCGCGCGACGCGGCCGATGCCGCGGCGATGCTGCGCCGGCTGTCCGGACGCACCCACCGCGTGGTCACGGTGGTGTGGGTGGTGTCGGCGGCGCGCGAAGCGGAAGCGACCTCGGTGTCCGAGGTGACCTTCGGCGAACTCGACGACGCCACGCTCGCCGCGTACCTGGCCGGCGGCGAATGGCGGGGCAAGGCCGGCGCCTATGCGATCCAGGGCTCGGCCCAGGCGTTCATCGCGCACCTGTCCGGCAGCCATTCCGGGGTGATGGGGTTGCCGCTGTACGAGACCGCGCGCCTGCTCGAGGCCTTCGATCGCGCGGAAGCGCCGGCGACGGCGACGGCGACCACGACCGCGATCGCCGGGAGCGCGCGCGCATGAGCGAGGAGATCCTGGTCAACGTCACCCCGCGCGAGACCCGCGTCGCCGTCGTCGAGAACGGGATGCTGCAGGAACTGCACATCGAGCGCGGCTGGTCGCGCGGCGTGGTCGGCAACATCTACAAGGGCAAGGTGCAGCGGGTGATGCCCGGCATGCAGGCCGCGTTCGTCGAGGTCGGGCTCGAGCGCGCGGCGTTCCTGCACGCCAACGACATCCAGCGGCCGCTGCCCGCGCGCGGCGAAGCGTCGGAACCGCCCGCAGGCGTCGCCGCGCCGGCGGCGCCGATCGCCGAGCTGCTGCGCGAAGGCCAGGACGTCGTCGTGCAGGTCGTCAAGGATCCGATCGGCAGCAAGGGCGCGCGCCTGACCACGCAGATCAGCATCCCGTCGCGCTACCTGGTGCTGCTGCCGCAATCGAAGGTGGTCGGCGTGTCCGCGCGCATCGAGGACGAAGCCGAGCGCGCGCGACTGAAGGGCCTGGTGACCGAGCTCGCGGCGCCGCACGGCGGCTTCGGCTACATCGTGCGCACGAACGCCGAGGGCCAGCCGGCCGAGGCGCTCGCCGAGGACATCGCCTACCTCAGCCGCGCGTGGGCGCTGGTCGAGGAACGCGTGCGCGATTCCGCGGTCGGCAGCTGCGTGTACGAGGACCTGAGCCTGCCGATGCGCGCGGTGCGCGACCTGATGCGCCGCGACGTCGAGAAGGTCAAGGTCGACTCGCGCGAGACCTGCGAGCGCCTGCGTGCGTTCGCCGCGCAGTACATGCCGCCGCTGGTGCCGGCGGACGAGGGCGGGCTGTCGGCGCGCATCGAGCATTACGCCGGCGCGCGACCGATCTTCGACCTGTACGGCGTCGAGGACGAGATCCAGCACGCGCTCGAGAAGGAAGTGCCGCTGAAGTCCGGCGGCTACCTCGTCATCGACCAGACCGAGGCGATGACCACGGTCGACGTCAACACCGGTTCGTTCCTCGGCCAGCGCAACCTCGAGGAAACCGTCTACCGCACCAATCTGGAAGCCGCGCAGGCGGTCGCGCGCCAGCTGCGGCTGCGCAACCTCGGCGGCATCATCATCATCGACTTCATCGACATGCACGATGCGGAGCACCGGCGCCAGGTGTTGCGCACGCTCGAGAAGTCGTTGGCGCGCGACCACGCGCGCACCACCGTGTACGACTTCTCGCCGCTGGGCCTGGTCGAGATGACGCGCAAGCGCACGGTCGAGTCGCTCGAGCGCCAGCTCTGCGAGCCCTGCCACGAGTGCGGCGGGCGCGGCATGCTCAAGACCGCGGAAACGGTGACCTACGAGATCTTCCGCGAGATCACCCGCGCCGTGCGCCAGTTCGACGCGGCGCGCCTGCTCGTGATCGCCTCGCCGAAGGTCGTCGCGCGCATCACCGACGAGGAATCGGCGGCCGTCGCCGAGCTCGAGGAGTTCCTCGGCAAGTCGATCCGCTTCCAGGGCGATGCGCAGTACCTGCAGGAGCAGTTCGATGTCGTCCTGCTCTGACCCCGCGCCGCGGCACGGCCCGCCGTCCGGGACGCCGCGATGAGCCCGCGGTTCCACCGCCACCTGCACCTGGCCCGGAAGGGGCTCTGGTACGGGCTGGCGGTCGCGCTGGCGCTGATGGCGTTGGTGTACGGCGTCGCAAGCCAGCTGCTGCCGATGGCCGAGCGCCATCCCGACCGGATCGCGGCGTTCCTCGGCGAGCGCGTGCATCGCCCGGTCGCGTTCGATCGCGTCGAAACGCGCTGGACCCGGCGCGGCCCGCTGCTGCGCCTCGACAACCTGCGCCTGGGCAGCGGCGCGGACACGCTGCGCATCGGCGACGCCGAGATGCTGGTGTCGCAATACGCCGGCCTGCTGCCGGGGCGTTCCTTCACCGAATTGCGGCTGCGCGGGCTCGACCTCACCCTCGAGCGCGACGCGGGCGGACGCTGGCAGGTGCGCGGCCTGCCGGGCGAGGACACACCCGGCGGCGATCCGTTCGCGCAGCTGGAAGGCCTCGGCGAGTTGCAGGTCATCGGCGGCAGCCTGGCGATCCACGCGCCCGCGCTCGGCATCGACGCGCGCATCCCGCGCATCGACCTGCGCCTGCGCGTCGACGGCGACCGCGTGCGCATCGGCGCGCGCGCCTGGAGCCGCGACGGCGTCTCGCCGGTGCTCGCAGCGCTGGATTTCGACCGCGCCGCCGGCGACGGCCGCGGCCACGTGCTCGCGCGCAACGCCGACCTCGCCGCCTGGTCGCCGCTGCTGCGCTTCG
>JBQCJF010000044.1:0-9834 GCA_051953015.1 Luteimonas sp. | reverse complement strand
GGGCTGGGTCGTGGACCGCTTCGGCGCGCGCTGGGCGCTGGGCGTCGGGGCGCTGTCCGGCATCGCCGCGGCGGGCGTCGCGATCGCCTACCTGGTGCGACACCGCAGGCTGCGGGTGCGACTCGAGCGCGGGCGCTTGCGAATGGCGCTGCATCCCGCGCCCGCGGACATGACGGCAGCCGCGGTCGCTGCGGGCGAACGCGTGACCTGAGCCGTCGCCTGCCTGGCGGCGCGCAGGGGATCCGAAGCGGCGACTCGCCGACTAGCGGGAGGCGGTCTTCTTCGGGGGTGGCGTGGGGGACTTGCGGTGCGCGGCGTCGGAGCGGAAGGCTGTCGCGACACTGCGCAGCGGCGTGTTGCCGAGGACTTCGATGCGGCCGCCACGCTTGCGGAACTCGGCGATGTCGGCGTTGATGCTCTGGTGGGTGAGGCTCTGGGATTGATCGTTGGCTGGATTCGGCTTGCGGGCCATGCCTCTCCTTCGGTTGCGGCGGTGATTCCAGCAATTATATTCAAAATCAACAAGTTGCGCAACCCGGCCCGTTCGTTCGGCGGTGCGGGCCGCGGGTGGCACCTGGCTCAGGCCCCGGCGGCCGCCTCGAACACCGCCCGCTGCGCCGCGAACGCGCGCTGGTGCGCCGGCCGTGCTTCGCCGCGGGCGATGTACGCGGCCAGCGCCGGATACTCGCCCACCACGCCGGTCGACCCCAGCCGCAGCAGCACCGAGATCATCAGCAGGTCGCCCGCGCTGAAGGCGCCGTCCAGCCAGTCGCCGTCGCCCAGCCGCGCCGCCAGCTGCGACAGGCGCGTGCGGACGCGCGCTTCCAGCATCGGCTGCCGCGCCTCGTACCAGGGCTTGTCGCGCTCGAACATCCACGCCATCGTGAACTCGACGACCGGCGGTTCGACCGTGCTGAGCGCGGCGAACATCCACATGATCGCGCGGGCGCGCGCATCCGGGTCCTCGGGCAGCAGCGTGCCCGGGTGCCGTTGCGCGAGCCGCATCAGGATCGCGCCCGACTCGAACAGCACGAGGTCGCCTTCCTGGTAGGTCGGGATCTGCCCGAACGGATTGCGCGCCAGGTGCGCGGGCTGCTTCAGCGCTTCGAACGACTGCAGCGCCACGTCGTAGGGCTGGCCGATTTCCTCGAGCGCCCAGCGCACGCGCATGTCGCGGGCGAGGCCGCGACCGCGATCGGGCGAGCGTTCGAACGCCGTTATGACCGGCTTGGTCATGCGCGGCCCCGGAAGGCGGCCTCGATCTTCGCGACGTCGATCTTCTGCATCGTCATCATCGCGTCGAAGGCGCGCTTGGCCGCGGCGCGATCGGGACTGGTGTAGGCCTCGGTGAGGATGCGCGGCGTGATCTGCCACGACACGCCCCACTTGTCCTTGCACCAGCCGCAGTCGCGTTCCTTGCCGCCGTTGCCGACGATCGCGTTCCAGTAGCGGTCGGTCTCGGCTTGGTCGTCGGTGGCGACCTGGAACGAGAACGCTTCGGTCTGCTTGAACACGGGGCCGCCGTTGAGACCCGCGCAGGGGATGCCCATCACCCGGAACTCGACGACCAGGACGTCGCCCTCGTGGCCGTCCGGGAAGTCGCCAGGCGCGCGGTGCACGGCGCCGACCGAGGTGTCGGGAAAGACGCTGGCGTAGAACTCGGCGGCCTCGAGGGCGTCGCGGTCGTACCACAGGACGACGGTGTTCTTCGGGATCATGGCGGTTCTCCTCGGGTCGGCGGGGGCCGGATCGGCCCCATCATCCTCCCCGACGAGCGCGCGGGCGCGAAATCGACATCGTCACCTTGGGCGACCAGACGGCGCGGTCCACGGCCGCAGCGGCCCCGTGCGGGGGCCCGCGCCCCGGCGGGAGCCCGGCCTCAGCGCAGGTCGACGTCGCCGGCCTTGTCCGCGTAGTCGCGCTTGGGGTCCGTGCCGAGGAGGAGCTTGATCCCGGCCAGCATGCTGTTCTCGTTGAGCCAGACGTGCGCCTCGCGGGCGTCCATGCGCAGCAGGCGCAGCTTCGGGTCGTCCTTGCCATGGAACCAGGCGGCGATGAAGGGGTTCCAGAGCCGGTCGACGACGGCGCGGTCGTTGTCGGCCACGAGCCGGCCGGTGACCATCGCGAACAGCTCGTGGCCCTTGGCGGCGAAACTGGCGACCGCGTCCACGCCCGGCGCGGCGTCGAGGCGCTGGCCCAGGTCGGTGTCGGAGGAGGTGAAGAACCACAGCGGCGCGCGCTCGCCCTCGGCGATGGCGGTCATCGGCCGCGGCGCGATGCCGTCCGCGCCCAGCATGAGCGTGCGGTCGTCGCCGAGATGCTTCCAGAAGCGTGTTTCGAGTTCGCGTGTGTCGGCCATTGCTGCGGTCTCCCTCCGGGTTCCCATGCTCACGTTCCGCGCGTGACCGCCCGGTGAGTCGTTGCTATCGTGCGCGCATGTCCATCGTCCTCACCGAATTCGCCCGCAGCCGCCTGTTCCGCGCGGGCCGCCGCAACACCATCCAGGACGTCACGCCGGAGCAGTTCGAGCGGCATCTCGACGCGCATCCGCCGCTGCGCGTGCTCGACGGCTATGCGCCGTTCTGCAAGCTGCACGTGCATCGCAACTGGACGTCGACGCGCTGCCTCGCGGTGCCGATCACCGACGCGAACCGGCACCTGTTGCGCAGCGACTACGAGGCGCGCACGCCCGAGGAGTTGCCCGTGCTGGTGCGCTGGTTCGAGGGGCTGGAGCCGCCGGTGGCCGGGTATCTGGTGGTCATCCTCTACGACCGCGCGCAGCTGGCGAAGGAAGGTACGGCGATCGAGGCGGACTGGGGCGTCGTCGGCTGCATGTACACCGCCGAGCCGGTCGAAACGCCGATGGCGCCGATCACGATGCTGCGCAACGCGCTGGGCGTGGAGGAGGGCGGCTCGGGCGTCCCGATCGACCGCGAGGCCTACCGACGCAGCGTCGAGTTCTGGCGCACCCACGCCAACTGGCGCGGCTGAGTCAGGTCTCGTCCGGCGTGCCCTGTTCCGGGTCCGCGGCGCGATATTCCGCGTACTCCGCGTCGTGGAGGTGCCGCAGCGCCGCCTGCATGCGCTCGGGCAGCCGCGCGTAGTCGAGGATCACCTTGTCGTCGTGGACGTCGCGGACGGCGTCGGCGGTCACGGTGAAGTCGCCGCCGTTCTCGATGTTCACCACCATGTGCTGCGAATCCCTGAGCTCGCGCACCGCGCCGGCCGGGTCGCGGCCGTCGGCAAGGAACACCATGAAGCCGGGTTCGATGGCCTGGGGCATGGGCGGGTCTCCTGCGGCGGAAAACCGCAGCTTCGGCGCCGGGCGGTCACGGCGCGGTGAACCGTCGCGGGGCTAGGGTGGGGCATCGCACAGCGCACGCACGGACCCCGATGGCGAAACGCAAGCCCGCTCCCAAGGCCGCCGCGAAGAAGGTCGCGGCGAAGCTCGATCCGACGAAGCCGACGGCGCCGCGCGCCAGGAGCGGCAAGTCGAAGCGCAAGCCCGCGGTCGAGGCGTTCATCCGGCGCGCGCAGGGCAGCCTGCCCGCGGCGTTGCTGCGGCGCTTCGTCGACGTGGACCTGCTGGCGCAATCGGCGGCGCTGGCCCTGTATGCGGTGTTGTCGCTGGCGCCGCTGCTGCTGATCCTGGTCTGGCTCACCAGCGCGATCGCACCGGGCGCGCAGGAAGCCCTGATGCGGCAGATCGGCGACCTGGTCGGCAGCGATGCCGAACGCGTCGCGCGCACCATCGTCGCCAACGCGGAGCGCGCGCCCGACACGGGATCGATCGCCGGCTGGTGGAGCATCGGACTGCTGTTCGTCGGCGCGACCACGGTGTTCGCGCAACTGCAGGACGTGCTCAACAAGATCTTCCGCACCGACGCCGCCGCGTTGCCGGGGATGATGGCGTGGCTGCGCAAGCGCGTGTTCTCGCTCGGCCTGGTGCTCGCGATGGGCTTCCTGCTGCTGGTGTCGATGACCGTGAACACGGTGCTGCAGCTGCTGTTCGAGCGCATCGAGTGGATGCTGCCGCTGATGGCGACCGGCGCGACGTGGCTCGTCTACGCGCTCGCGTTCGCGCTGATGTACCACTTCCTGCCGGACCGTTCCGTCGGCTGGCGGCGCGCGCTGGGCGGCGGGCTCGCCACGGCGCTGCTGTTCCTGCTGGGCCGTGCGGCGATCGGCTGGTACCTGGGCAGCTCGAATCCGGCGTCGGCCTCGGCCTATGGGTCGATGGGCACGATCGTGCTGGCGCTGGTGTGGATCTACTACGCCGCGCTCGTCGTGTTCATCGGCGCGCTGCTGACCGCCGTCGTGGATGAACGCGCGAAGGCCAGGGCCGGCCGCGGGAACAGGCCGGCGCGCGCGTGACGTGTTCATCAAGTTGGAAACGTTTTCTCAACGATCCTTCACTTCCCCTTACGAATCCTTAAGCAGGATCGGCGAGCCGGTTCCCTCGACAGCAGGGGTTCAGCCGCGGGCTCGGCTTCCGTAGTTCCACTCAGGGAAAGGGGTTATACCGATGCGAAAGTTTGCTCCCCGGGCCAAGCATGGCCTGTACGCCTTGTCGATCGTCCCGCTTTTCGTCGCCATGTCCGCCGCTGCCGCGGCCGGTCCGTCGGATGTCTCGCCCGCGCTGCGCGCTGCCATGCAGCGTGACCTCGGCCTGAGCCCGGCACAGCTGTCGCAATACCTCAAGGTCGAAGACCAGGCCACGCGGCAGGAGAAGCTGCTGGCCCGCGCGCAAGGCGCCAACTACGCCGGCTCGTGGATCGAGCGCAAGGCCGACGGCAGCTTCCAGCTGGTCGTCGCGACCACCGCCAGCGGCCGCAAGGCGCCGGCGGGCGTGCAGGTGCGCACCGTGCGCCACACGCTGCGCGACCTCAACGCCTCGAAGGCGCAGCTCGACTTCGCGCTCGAGCAGGGCGCCAGGGTCCCGAAGGGGGTGTACGGCTGGTACGTCGACCTGCCGAGCAACACGGTGGTCGTCGCGATCGGCGCGGGCCAGCGTGCGGCCGGCATCGACTTCGTCGCCCGCAGCGGTGCGGACGCGGGCGCGGTGCGCTTCGTCGTCGAGTCGGAGCAGCCGACGCTGCGCAGCACGCTGAAGGGCGGCCTGGGTTACCTCCGCAATCCGGGCGACGGCTACCTGTACGCGTGCTCGATCGGCTTCAACGCCACCCGCAGCGGTTCGCCCGTGTTCGTCAGCGCCGGCCATTGCGGCGACGCCGGCGAGCCGGTGTACCTGGAAGGTTCGCCGCAGTGGACGATCGGGCCGCAGATCGGCACGTTCGCCGCATCGAACTTCCCGCAGCCGGGCCACACCGGCAACGACTGGTCGTACGTCAACGTGGCGTCGGGCAACACGCAGCCGGCGACCGTGTACGGCTGGGGCAAGGGCGACGCGACGGTGCATGGCAGCACAGCGGCCGGCGTCGGCGCCGCGATCTGCCGTTCCGGCCGCACCTCGGGCTGGCAGTGCGGCACGATCGAGGCCACCGGCCAGACCGTGAGCTACAGCACCGGCGAAACGATCCTCAACCTGACGCGCACCACCGCGTGCTCGGAGGGCGGCGACTCGGGCGGCTCGTTCATCACCGGCCCGGGCCAGGCGCAGGGCGTGCTGTCGGGCGGCAGCGGTACGTGCAAGGGCAAGCACCGCACCTCGCGCAGCTACTTCCAGCCGCTGCTGCCGATCCTGTCGGCGTACAACCTGACCCTGACGACCAACTGACCGGTCCGCAGGTGGGAAACAAGGCGCCCCGGCATGCCGGGGCGCTTTTTTTTTCGTCGCTTCCTTGCCGTGTTTCGCGTCGGCGCGCGGCGTCACGGTGCCGTTGCGCGCGCGCCGGTGCGGGCGATGAGCTGCTCCGCCGCCTGGCGGTCGTTGCGCAGCACGATGTCGCTGATGCGCAGCAGGCTCATCCAGGCGCGGAGGTTGTCGAGCAGGCCCGGCGTTCGCCGGTAGGTGTCGAGCAAGGCCGCAGCCGCCTGCTCGCTGATCGGCGACGGGCAGTCGACCAGCGCCTGGCCGTAGTAGCTGGATTCGCTGAAGCAGTGGCTCCAGATGTAGCGCTGCGTCGCCCACGGCGTGACGCTGCGGATCTGCGTGCGATACGGCGGGTCGTGCTGGAGGATGCGCCCGAGGCCCTGGTCGCTGCCCTGCCGGTAGAACTCGGCCAGATCGGTGCGCAGCGCCTCGTCGGCGATCAGCGCGAGGTCGCCGCTGCTGCGCATCTCCTCGAAGGTCGTGTCGGTGACGGTGTAGGGCATGGTCTGGCCGGCCTGGTAATAGGCCAGCACCGTCTTCCATGCCGCGCTGTCCGCGGGCGGCGCGCCTTCGCCGTCGGCGATCGCGGTGTCGCCGTAGGCGGAGACCTTCTTCCAGAAGGCGAGGGTGCTGTCGATGTTGCGGCGATCGGTGAGCAGGTCGCCGTGGATGCGCTGCAGGAAGTGCGCCGCGCGCCGGCGGTCGAGCCGGTCCTCGTTCCAGTTGCTGACCTCGAGTGCGATCAGGATGCCGGCGATGACGATCGCGACCTCGATGACCGCGGCCAGCCAGTCGTGTTCCCGCAGGCGGTGCATCAGTCGCGCGGTGGACGTCATCCGTGCCTTCCCCGAGGCTGGAGCGTGCCGCGAGTATAGACCGGTCCCCGGCTAGTACTCGTCCGAGCCCTGCACCCACAGGAACGACTGGATGTCGATCATGTCGCGCGGCCGCAGGTCGGCCAGGTCGCGCTTCACGAGCGCGCAGAACTCGAGCAGGCCTGCGTAGAGCTCCCACGAGGGACGCGGGCGGTAGGGCAATTCGTAGCCGTAGGCGCGCGCGGCGGCGCGGATCGTGTTCGGCTTGAGGAACATGTGCACGCCGGGCTGGGCGATGAAGCCGAACACGGTGGCGAGCGGCCAGGTCAGCACGCGCGTCTGCCGGCGCGGCAGGCGGTCGATGGCCTCGATCCAGCGATCGAACCGCTGCCCGAGCTCGCCGCGCCCGTACAGGTAGTCGAACAGGCCTTCGGCGAAGTCGCGCGCGCCGGCGGGCGTGCGCAGCGCGTCGCGCAGGGCCATCTTCTCGAACGAGAACAGCATCGCGTGGCGCGCGCGCTGCTCGACCCGCACCGCGCGCGCCGCGGCTTCGGCGAAGTCGCCGGCGCGCAGCAGCTTGCGGAACTCCGCCTGCGGCAGGGCCTCCTCCCAGCGCAGGTGGGTCTCCCACTTGTAGTCGCGTTCCCAGTCCAGGTACGTCGGGTCGCGGAAGCCGCCGGGGAACTGGCGCAGGAACTTGCGGCGGCAACGGAGCGCGCCATTCAGGCCCGAGGGCGGCGGCGACTGCGGGGAACGGATCCGGGCCATGCCGGGGCTTGTAGCAGCCGCGTCCGCACGGCCGCGTCTACGCCGGCGGCGGCCTGCATGCCGCGCACACATCGCGGGCGGCAGACTCCGCGAACCCGACGTCCCCCCGGCTTCGCCATGTACCTGATCCAGCTGTTCCTGCCGCTGCGCGACAACGCGGGCGCGCCGTTTCCTGCGGCGATGTTCGGCGCGGTGCGCGCCGGGCTGGCCGACGTCTTCGGCGGCGTCACGGCCTACCAGCGCGCGCCCGCGACCGGCCTGTGGGAAGACGGGAGCAACGGCATCCAGCGCGACGACCTGCTGCTGTTCGAGGTGATGGCGACCACGCTCGATCGCGCCTGGTGGAAGAGCTATTCCGCCGCGCTGGCCGAACGCTTCCGCCAGGAATCGGTGCTGGTGCGCGCGCTCCCGTGCGAATGGCTGTGACGCCGCGCGCGCCAGCGCCGCCGCCCATCGTTTCGCATCCGCGGGTCCGCATCGGCTGCGCGGGCTGGTCGATCCCGTCCCGCCACGCGGGCCTCTTCGGCGCCGGCGACAGCCACCTGGCGCGGTACGCAACGCGCTTCGACGTGGCCGAGATCAATTCGACGTTCTACCGGCCGCACCAGGCGCGCACCTTCGAGCGCTGGGCGGCGTCGGTGCCGGCGCGGTTCCGTTTTTCCGCCAAGCTGCCGAAGGCGATCACGCACGACGCGCGGCTGCAGGGCGTCGGCGACGCGCTGACGGCGTTCGTCGATTCGCTCGCCGGGCTGGGCCCGAAGCTCGGCGGCGTGCTCGTGCAGTTGCCGCCGAGCCTGGCGTTCGAGGCGCGGGTCGCGGGGCGTTTCTTCGCGATGCTGCGGCGGCGCACCGCGACGCGGGTCGCCTGCGAGCCGCGCCATGCGAGCTGGTTCGCGCCGGCCGCGGATGCGGTGTTCGCGCGCCACGCGATCGCGCGGGCTGCCGCCGATCCTGCACGCCTGCCCGAGGCGGCGGTGCCCGGCGGCGCGGGTGCGGGGGCGCGCTGGAGCTACTGGCGCTGGCACGGCTCCCCGCGCATCTACTACAGCAGCTACGACGACGACGCGCTCGCCGCGCTTGCGCGCGCGCTGGTCCGGTCGGGCAGCGCGCGTGCGCCGGCGTGGTGCATCCTCGACAACACCGCGCACGGGCATGCGATGGACGATGCCGCGCGCCTGCAGCGGATGGCGGCCGCGCTCGCCGCGGGCTAGCGCACCGGGGGCGGCGGCGCCGTCATTCGACCGAGATCGTGCCCTTCATCATCACCGAGTGGCCCGGGAACGAGCAGAAGAACGCGTACGGGCCGCCGTTCTTCAACTTCGCAACGGGCACGCTCACGGTGTCGGACTGGCCGCCGCCGACGAGCTTGGTGTGCGCGATGACGCGCGCGTCGCCGGGCTTGAGGTAGTTGGCGGCGGCGCCGGCGGCGATGCCGTCGGTGGTGATCGCCTGCATGTCCGCGGCCTTCGCGACGACCAGGTCGTGGCCCATCACCGTCACCGGCAGCTTGCCGACGTGCCTGAGGGTGATCTTCAGCGTGGCGCACGAGGCGGGCACGACGATCGAGCCGACGTTGAACTGCATGGCGTCGGTGCCCTCGACCTCGGTGGCGCAGTTGGCGACCGTGGCGGCCGGCTTGCCGTCCGCGCCCGGCATCCCGGCGGCGGGAACCGGGGCGGTCAGGAGGGTGCCCGCCGCCAGGGCGAGGCCCAGGGCGGCGGCGAAACGGACGGGCGTACGGGACATGTCGGGCTCCTGGATGACGGGGCGCAGGGCGCCCGCACGGTGCGGGCGCATGGCGCGGCATCGGTAGGTGCCCGCCCCGGCCGGAGCGGTTGCGTGCGTGCGCGCCCCGTTCAGGCCGCTGTGCGGCGCCCCGTGTGCGGCGTCTCGATGAGCGCGTCGAGGTTGTAGCCGAGGCGGCGGGCCGTATCCAGGAAGCGGTCGCGGCTCGGCGCGTCGATCGCGGGCTCGCGGTGCAGCAGCCACAGGTATTCGTAGTCCGGGCTGCCCACGAGCGCGGTCGTGTAGCCGTCGTCGAGCTTCAGGATCCAGTAGTCGCCCTTGCCGAAGGGCAGCCAGCGCAGGCCTTCGGGGAGGAACGTCACCTTCAGGCGCGCCGGATGCTGCGGATCGTCGGCGGTCGCGCGGCCGACGGATTCCTGCAGCCGGCCTTCGCCGTCGAAGGCGCGGTTGCGCACCCGGACGCTGCCGTCGTCGTCCAGCGCGTAATGCGCGCTGATGTCGGTGTAGTCGGGCGGCTCGTGGCGCATCGGCAGGCGCGCGATCTCGTACCACGTGCCGAGATAGCGCTGCAGGTCGAGCGCCGGCACGGTCGGTGGCGGGAGATTGGCGGTCATGTGCGTCGTTCCTGTCGTGGTGTCTGCGTTCGTATAGAGTGCGGGGCGTGAACTCCGGGCAATGACGGCATCGATGGGGGCGCCATGCAGCCTTGGTCCAGGCGGGAATTCCTCGGCG
>JBQCJF010000043.1:0-8992 GCA_051953015.1 Luteimonas sp. | reverse complement strand
GCGGGCCGCGTCGTGGGGTCCCTATTCGGCCTTGCTCCCGGTGGGGTTTGCCGTGCCGGCCTGTTGCCAGGCTCGCGGTGCGCTCTTACCGCACCATTTCACCCTTGCCACGCGCGTCTTGCGACGCCGTTCGGCGGTATCTTTCTGTTGCACTTTCCGTCGGCTCGCGCCGCCCAGGCGTTACCTGGCACCGTGCCCTGTGGAGCCCGGACTTTCCTCGGCATGCACCGAAATGCATGACGCGGCTGTCTGGCCGGCTCCGCCGCCGCGGATTCTACGCTTCCCCGGCTTCCCCCGCCGCGGCGCCCGCGGTGTCCGGTCCGGAGCCGTACAGGGCCTTGCGCGGCGCGCCGCTGAGCTCGGCCGCCACGCGCGCGGCGGCGGACGGCGGCAGGTGCTCGCACAGTTTCGCGTAGATGCGCCGGCCTTCCGCCACCCGCGCATCCGCGTCTTCGCCGACGCCCTGGACCAGCACGACGAACTCGCCGCGGCGCTGGTCGGCATCGGCGGCCACGCGTTCGCACAACGCGGCGAGGTCGCCGTCGAGCACGGTCTCGAACAACTTGGTGAGCTCGCGCGCCAGCACCGCCGGGCGCTCGCCGCCGAACGCGGCGCGCATGTCCTCGAGCGTCTCCTGGATGCGGTGCGCCGATTCGTAGAACGCGAGCGTGCGCGGCTCGCCGGCGAGCGCGGCCAGCCGTTCGCGGCGCGCCCCCGCCTTCGGCGGCAGGAAGCCTTCGAACACGAAACGGTCGCTCGGCAGCCCGGCGACGCTCAGCGCGGCGACGAAGGCGCATGCGCCCGGGACGGGACTGACCTTCACGCCCGCGGCGCGCGCGGCGCGCACGAGGCGGAACCCGGGATCGCTCACCAGCGGCGTGCCGGCATCGGACACCAGCGCCAGGTCTTCGCCCGCCAGCAGGCGCGCGACCAGCGGCGCCGCGGCGGCATCCTCGTTGTGCTGGTGCAGCGCCAGCAGCGGGCGCTCGATGCCGAAGTGCGCGAGCAGCTGGCGCGTGTGGCGGGTGTCCTCCGCGCAGACCGCCGCGACCGAGCGCAACACCTGCAGCGCGCGGGCCGACAGGTCGCCGAGGTTGCCGATCGGCGTGGCGACCACGTGAAGGACGCCGGGCCCGGCCCCTCCGACCGCGTTGCTGACTGGCATTCTCGCTCCCGCGCGGGCTTCCGCGCATGGGTAGAATCGTAACCGGTCCGCAGGAAGCCGCCGAGAATGCCGAAGCATCCCCAGTTCTTCAGCCTGGTGTCCCCGAGCCTCGTGTTCCTCGCCCTGCTGTCGGCGACGTCGCTGCTCGCCGGCTGCGCGACCACCGCGGTGCACCGGCCGGCCGTGGCCCAGCCCGAGCCGGCGTTCGCGCAGGCACGCGCGATCGCCGGCACGCTCGCATCGCTGCCGCCCGCCGAACGGCAGGCCGGCGCCGCCCGCATCGACCGCCTCATCGCGCAGCTCGACAACGCGACGCTCGCGCGCAACGCCGCCGCGCTGCCGGCGGGCGATCCCCTGTACGACTTCGCCGGCCGCGCGCTGCTCAACCGCGGCCTGCCGCTGCCGCGTCCGTTCGAACGCAACCGCGCCGCGACCGCCGGGCGTCCCGCGGCCGAAGGCGACGGCTATCGCCCGCCGATGCGCCTGGCCGTGCTGCTGCCGCTGTCGGGCAGCCTCGCCACCGCCGCCGTGCCGGTGCGCGACGGTTTCCTCGCCGGCTACTACGCGGAAGATCGCCGGCGTCCCGACATCAGCTTCTACGACACCGCCGGCGGCGTCGCGGGGGCCTACGACCGCGCGGTCGCCGCCGGCGCGGACTTCGTCGTCGGTCCGCTCGGACGCGACGAGGTCGGGCGGCTCTTCGGCCGTAACCTGGACGTGCCGGTGCTCGCCCTCAACCGCGGCAGCGTGGCGCCGCCGGCGGGCAGCGCCAGTTTCTCGCTCGCGCCGGAAGACGACGGCATCGCCGCGGCGGAGTACCTGCTCGCGCGCAACGCGATGCGTACGCTGGTGCTGGCCGACGGCGACGACGGCATGCGCCGCGCCGTCGCCGCGTTCCGCGAGCAGTACGAACAGCGCGGCGGCCGCGTGGTCGCCGTGCTGCCGGTACCGCCGGAGCCCGGCGACATGGCGGCGTCGCTCGCGGCGGCGGCACAACCCGAAGCCGGCGCGACGGGGCCGGCGGCCGACGCCGTGTTCCTCGCGGTGCGCGCGTTGCAGGCCGCGGCGCTCGCGCCGCAGCTGTCGGCCGCGGGACTGGGCGGCATGCTGCGCGTCGCCACCTCGCAGCTGGGCGCCGCGTCCCCGAAGGAAACCGGCGAGCACGCGCTGGACGGCATCGCCTTCCCGAGCGACGCCTGGACGATGCACGACGTCGCCGGCCTGCCCTCCGCGGCGAGCGCGGCATCGCTGCTGGCCAGCGCGCGCGGCCCTGCGCAGCGCCTGTTCGCCTTCGGCTACGACGCGTGGCTCCTGGTCGCCTACCTCGACCGGCTGGCCAGCGATCCGAACGCGAGCGTCCCCGGCGCCACCGGCCAGTTGCGCCTGGACGGCTTCGGCAACATCGTGCGCACCCCGGCCTGGTCCGCGTGGAGCGGCGCAAGCACGGTGCCGCTGGGCGATGGCGCCGGCTGACGGCCTCGACCGTCGCGCGCGCGGCTTCGGCGTCGAAGCCGCGGCGCAGCGCGAACTCGCGACTGCCGGACTGCGGCCGCTCGCCGCCAACGCGTCCTTCCGCGGCGGCGAACTCGACCTGGTGATGCTCGACCGCGATCGCGACGGCGACGTGGTCGTGTTCGTCGAAGTGCGCTATCGCGGCGACGCGCGCCACGGCGGCGGCGCGGAATCGATCGACTTCGGCAAGCGCCGGCGCCTGGAGCGCGCGGCGATGCTGTTCCTGCACCGGCGCGGGCTCGACGACGCGCACTGCCGCTTCGACGTCGTGGAGGCCGAGGGCGATCCCGCCGCGCCGCGGCTGCGCTGGATCCGCGACGCGTTCCGCGCGGGCGAGTGAGATGGCGCTGCCCGGCACCTTCCGCGGGGAGATGGCGGCGCTGTTCGGCGACGGCTGGCTCGCGGGCGAATCGGAGCGGCTGGCGTACGGCTACGACAACTCGCGTCGCCTGGCGTTGCCGGACGCGGTAGCCCTGCCGACCGACGCCGCGCAGGTCGTCGCGCTGGTGCGCGCCTGCCGCGCGCACCGCGTGCCGCGGGTCGCGCGCGGCCGCGGCACGAACACGACGGGCGCGAGCGTTCCCGCGGCCGGCGGCGTGGTCGCGTCGTTCGAGCGCATGGCGCGCATCCTCGACATCCGCGGCGGCGACCGCTGCGCGGTGGTCGAGCCGGGCGTCCTCAACGGCGACCTGCAGCGCGCGCTGCGCCCGCACGGCCTGTTCTGGCCGCCGGATCCGACCAGCGCGGACTATTCCACCATCGGCGGCAACCTCGCCTGCAACGCCGGCGGCCCGCGCGCGGTGAAGTACGGCGCGAGCCGCGACAACGTGCTCGCGCTGGCCGTGGTCACCGGCGCCGGGGAGCTCGTGCGCTGCGGCACCGCGACCACCAAGGGTTCGTCCGGCTACGACCTGCAACGCCTGCTGGTCGGCAGCGAGGGCACGCTGGCGGTCATCGTCGAGGCCACGCTCCGGCTGTCGCCGCTGCCGCGCGCGCGCCGCTCGCTGCGCGCGCTGTACCGCGATGTCGGCGCGGCCGCGGCGGCGGTGGCGCGGCTGATGGCGCAGCCCGTGACGCCTTCGATGCTCGAGTTCATGGATGGCGATTGCGTGCGCCTGGCCCGCGACGTCGGCAGCGCCGACCTGCCCGCCGGCGCGGGCGCGCTGCTGATGATCGAAGCCGACGGCGAGCCGGACACGCTGCCGGCGGCCGTGCGCGCGCTCGCGCAGGCCGCGTCGGGCGACGGCCTGCTCGCGGTCGACGAAGCCGCCGACGAGGCCGCGCGCGAACGCCTCTGGGCCGCGCGCAAGGCCTTGTCGCCCGCGCTGCGCACGCTCGCGCCGGGCAAGATCAACGAGGACGTGGTGGTGCCGGTGTCGCGCATCCCGGAACTCGTCGCCGGCGTCGGCGCGATCTCGCGCGAGTGCGGCCTGCCGCTGGTCACGTTCGGGCATGCCGGCAACGGCAACCTGCACGTCAACATCCTGTACGACCCGGCCGACGCCGCGCAGGCGGACGCCGCCAGCGGCGCGCTCGCGCGGGTGTTCGCGCTCGCGGTCGAGCTGGGCGGCACGCTGTCCGGCGAGCACGGCATCGGCCTGGCCAAGCGCGACTTCATGGCCTCGGCGGTGGATGCGGGCGCGCTCGCGCTGATGCGCCAGCTCAAGGCCGTGTTCGATCCCGACGGCATCCTCAATCCGGGAAAGCTGCTGCCGCCGTAACGGCTGCGCGGGCGCCGCCCGCGGTCTTTGCCGGCCCCGGCGACGGGCCTCGCCTTCTACGCGAAGTGCTCGTGGCCGGCTCGCGGCGCGACCCACGCGCTGCCGTCGGGCAGCAGCGCGCGCACGCCGCCGCCGTCGGCGCCGTCGCCGGCGACGATGCGGCCGATGCGCGTCATCGGCGTCGCGCAGCGCGCCGCGAGCGCGGCGATGGCGTCGCGCTGCGACGGCGGCGCGGTGAAGCACAGCTCGTAGTCGTCGCCGCCACTCGCCTGCAGGGTCCGTCGCGCGTCGGCCACGAAGCGCGATTCGAGCGCATCGGACGCCGGCAGCGCCGCCAGCACAATCTCCGCGCCGACGGCGCTGGCGCTGCAGACGTGACCGAGATCGGCGAGCAGGCCGTCGGACACGTCGATGGCCGCGGACGCGATGCCGGCCGCGAGGCCCGCGCCTGCGGCGACGCGCGGCTCCGGCCGGTCGAGGCGCACTCGCAGGCCCGGGTCCGCGGCGCCGCCGGCGCGCCATTGCACCAGCGCGGCCGCGGCGTCGCCGAGGCTGCCGGTCACCCAGACGTCGTCGCCGGCGCGCGCGCCCGCGCGGCGCAACGCAGCGTCCGGCGCGACGAAACCGTGGATCGTCACGCACACCGACAGCGGACCGCGCGTGGTGTCGCCGCCGACGAGCGCGACGCCGTGGCGCGCCGCGAGCTCGAGGAAGCCGTCGAGGAACGCGTCCACCCACGCGGCGTCGGCATGCGGCAGCGAAAGCGACAGCGTCGCCCAGGCCGGACTCGCGCCCATCGCGGCGAGGTCGGACAGGTTCACCGCGAGCGCCTTCCAGCCGAGGTCGGCGGGCGCGGTTTCGCCGGGAAAATGGACGTCCGCGTTGAGCGTGTCGGTCGCGACCGCGAGCAGCATCCCCGGCGGTGGCGCGAGCAGCGCGGCGTCGTCGCCGATGCCGAGGACGACATCGCCGCGCGCGGCGGCGCGGCGGCGGATGCGTTCGATCAGTTCGAATTCCACGCCCGCGGCCGGTCGACGGGGGGCGGCCTTACGGCGTGCGCCGCGCCGCCGCCACCTCGGGCGCGCGCCATTCGGCGGCGGCCTTGTCGAGCACGCCGTTGACGTAGGCGTGGCCGTGCTCGGAGCCGAAGCGCTTGGCGGTGTCGATCGCCTCGTTGATCACGACGCGGTAAGGCACGTCGGGGCGATGCAGCATCTCGTAGGCGGCGATGCGCAGCACCGCGCGCTCGATCTGGTCGACCTGCGCGACCTCGCGGTCGACGTGCGCGGCCAGCGCGGTGTCGAGCTCGGCGCTGCGGGCGAGCACGCCGCGCACCAGGTCCTCGAAGTAGGCCAGGTCCGCGATCTCGCGCGCCTGCTCGTGCGCGAACTGCGCGATCACGTCGCGCACGTTGCCGCCCGAGACCTGCCAGGCGTAGACCGCCTGCAGCGCGCGGCGGCGCGCGCGCGAACGCGCGACCGGGTCGATGCCGTCGCCGCGATGGCGGTTCATGCCGCCGCTCCCGCCGGCGCGGCCGGCAGCGTGCGCAGCAGGTGCGCCATCTCGATCGCGACCAATGCGGCCTCCTCGCCCTTGTTGCCGTGGCTGCCGCCGGCACGCGCGGCCGCGTGCGCGTGGTCCTCGACCGCGAGCACGCCGTTGCAGACCGGCAGCGAATAGTCGAGCGACACGCGCATCAGCCCTTCGGCGCAGCCGTCGGCGACGTGCTCGTAGTGTCGCGTGTCGCCGCGGACGATGCAGCCGAGCGCGACGATCGCGGCGTGGCCGCGGGCCGCGCCGAGCCGCGCCGCGACCACCGGCAGTTCCCACGCGCCGGGCACGCGGACCACGTCGATCGCGTCCCCGTCCACGCCGTTGTCGGCGAAGGCCTTGCGCGCGCCGGCGACCAGCGCATCGGTGATGCGCGGGTTCCAGCGGCTGGCGAGGATGGCGAAGCGGGCGCCGGGCGCGGGCCGCAGGTCGCCTTCGTAGTGGGCCATGGGTGCCGGGGCATCCGTGTTCGGGCCGGACAGTTTACCGCGCCCCGCCCCGGCGCCGTTCAGGGCGCGAGGTACTCCACGACCTCGAGCCCGTAGCCGGCGAGGCCGACCTGGCGGCGCGGGGTGCCGAGTACCCGCAGCCTGCCGTAGCCGAGGTCGGCGAGGATCTGGCTGCCGGCGCCGTTGCGGCGCCATTCGGCGAGCGCGCCCGCGCGGCCGGCCTCCGGGGCCGCCGCGGACGGTTCCGGTGCAGCGGTCACGGACGGCGGCGCCGCATCGGCCTGCGGCTGGCGGATCCGCGCGAGCAGCGCGTCGGCTTCGTCGGCGGCGCTGCGCGGCGGCTCGCCGAGCAGGACCAGCGCGCCGGCGCCTTCGCGCGCGATCGCGGCGAGCACGTCGCCCACCGCCGGCCCGAAGTCGGCGCGGCGCCAGTGCAGCGCGTCGGCGAGCGGGTTCAGCATCTGCACGCGCACGAGCGCGGGCGAGGCCGGATCCGGCGTGCCGCGCACCAGCGCGAAATGCAGGCCGTGGCCGAGCCGGTCCCGGTAGGTGTGCAGGCGGAACGGGCCGTGCGCGGTCTCGATCTCGCGCGCGTCGGCGCGCTCCACGGTGTGTTCGGTGGCGAGCCGATGCCGGATCAGGTCCTCGATCGAGCCGATCTTCAGGCCGTGCTCGCGCGCGAAGACTTCCAGCTGCGGGCGGCGCGCCATCGAGCCGTCGGCATTGAGGATCTCGACGAGCACGCCTGCCGGCTCGAGCCCGGCGAGCAGCGCGAGGTCGCTCGCCGCTTCGGTATGCCCGGCGCGCGCGAGGACGCCGCCCGGCTGCGCCTGCAGCGGGAAGATGTGGCCCGGCTGCGACAGGTCGGCGGGCGACGCATCGGGTCGCACGGCGGTACGCACGGTGTGCGCGCGGTCGGACGCGCTGATGCCGGTGGTGACGCCCTCGGCCGCCTCGATCGACACGGTGAAGTTGGTGCCGTGCGGCGAGGTGTTGTCGCGCACCATCGGCGGCAGGCCGAGCTGGCGGCAACGCTCGCGCGTCAGCGACAGGCAGACCAGGCCGCGCGCGTGCGTGACCATGAAGTTGATGTCCTGCGGGCGCACGAGCTCGGCGGCCATGATCAGGTCGCCCTCGTTCTCGCGGTCCTCGTCGTCCACGATCACGACCATGCGACCGGCGCGGAGCTCGTCGAGCAGCTCGGGGATGGGGGCGAAGCTCATGGCGCGGGCGTTCCGGCCGACAGCAGGCGCTCCACGTAGCGCGCGACCAGGTCGACCTCGAGCATGACCGGATCGCCCGCCGCGGTGGCGTCAAAGGCCGTGTGGGCCACGGTCTGCGGGATCAGCGCCACCTCGAAGCCGGCGGCGTCGACGGCGTTGACGGTCAGGCTCACGCCGTCGACGCAGATCGAGCCCTTCTGCGCGATGTAGCGCAGCAGGGCCGGCGGCGCGGCAAAGCGCCAGCGTTGCGCGCGCGCGTCCGGCTCGACCGCCAGCACGCGGCCGACGCCGTCGACGTGGCCGCTGACGAGATGGCCGCCGAGCCGGTCGTCCGGGCGCATCGCGCGCTCGAGGTTCAGGGGGCAGCCGATCGGCAGCGCGCCGAGGGTGGTGAGCGCGAGCGTCTCGTTGGAGGCGTCGGCCTCGAAGCCGTGCGCGTCGAACGCGACCACGGTGAGGCAGACGCCGTTGACCGCGATGCTTTCGCCCGGGGCGACGCCGTCGAACGGCAGCGTGCCGGCGGCGATGCGCAGCCGCGCGTCCCCGCCGCGCGATTCGCGCGCATCGAGCCGGCCGACGCCTTCGATCAATCCGGTGAACATCAGCAGGGCTTCCTCCGCGCATGCACGAACAGCGGCCAGCGCACCTCGCGCTCCAATCCAGGATCGCCCCAGGCCGCGGCGATGGCCGGCGCGTGCGCCGCCACCGGGTCGGTGCCCTCGCCGGCGCGGAAACGTTGCGTCGCCGAATAGCTGGCGTAGTAGCCGAGCAGGCGCGGCAGCGTCCATCGCGCGCGCAGCTCGAATTCCGGCGCGCGGATCGCGGGGAACGGCCACTCGAAACCGGCGTACGCCGCGTCGATCAGCGCGCGCTGCGGGGGCCAGTACGGCAGGATCGCCTGCTGCAGCGCCTCGTTCGCCGCGGCGAGCGCCGGATCGGGCATCACGATGTCCTGGTAGCCCCAGGCCACCAGCACGCCGCCGGGCTTGAGCACGCGCGCGCACTCGGCGAAGAACGCCGGACGGTCGAACCAGTGCAGCGCCTGCGCCACGCACGCCGCGTCGGCGCTCGCGTCGGGGAGGCTGCAGCGCTCGCCGGGCTCCACCGCGAAGTCGACGGTCGCCGGCTTGTCCGGCCCCGCGAGGCGCGCCTGCGCGTTCTGCGCGGCGCTGGGCTCGGGGGCGGGCACGCGAACGCCGCGCCGGGCGAGCCCGCGCGTCGCCTGGGCGCTGCCGCAACCGGCTTCCCAGAGCAGGCGCTCGGCGGGCGCGATCGCGGCGATCCAGTCGTACAACGCCGGCGGATAGTCCGGGCGCGCGCCGGCGTACTCCGCGGCGACGGCGGAGAAATGATCGGGAAAGGCGGCGGCGG
>JBQCJF010000042.1:0-10971 GCA_051953015.1 Luteimonas sp. | reverse complement strand
CGCTGCGCGGACCGCGCCGCGCTGCTGTGGCTCGACGAGCGCGATGGCGCCAATCCCTACGCCGGCCTGCTCGCCTGGGCCGACCGCATCGTCTGCACGCCCGATTCGGTGAACATGGTCTCGGAAGCGGCGGCCACGCGCGCGCCCGTGTTCGTCGCCGATCCGGGCATGGCGCGGGGCCGGTTGCGCGCCTTCCTCGACGCGCTCGCCGCGCGCGGACGCATCCGCCCGCTCGACGGGGCGCTCGCGCCGTTCGAGGTGGAACCGCTGCGCGAAACCGCGCGCGTCGCCGCCGAAGTCCGCACCCGCCTCGGCCCGGGCTGAGCGCGGCGCCGCATTGGCGCGATGCGCTGGCGGCCGGGTTCAGGCCAGTCCCGCGATCTTCCACCCTTCGCGGATCGCCGCCCGCGCGCCCGCGATCGCCTCGTCTTCCGGCACCAGCCGCGCGCGGCGGTCGAGCGTGCAGCGCAGTCCCGCATCGAGCAGCACCGCATGCGCGGCGCGCAGCGCGGCGCATTCGTCCGCGGCGATCGCGCCCGACGCGCAGGCGGCGTCGAGCAGCGCCGGCGTGTCGCGCGGCCCCAGCAGCGCGGGCGCACGGGCGCCATCGCGCAGCACCAGGACCTGCAGCAGGAACTCCAGGTCGACGAGGCCGGCCTCGCCCTGCTTGAGGTCGAAACGCGCGGGCGCCGAGCGGTCCAGTTCGCCGCGCATGCGCGCGCGCATGGCCGCCACGTCGCCGCGCAGCGCCGCCGGATCGCGCGGGCGCGCCAGCACTTCCGCGCGGATCGACTCGAAGCGCGCGCACAGGGCGTCGTCGCCCGCCACGCAGCGCGCGCGCACCAGCGCCTGGTGCTCCCAGGTCCATGCGCGCTGCCGCTGGTAGTCGGCGAAACCGGAGAGCGGCGACACCAGCAGCCCCTTCGCGCCGTCGGGGCGCAGGCGTACGTCCACGTCGAACAGGCGCCCGGCCGCGGTCACGGTGCCCAGCAGCGCGACGATCTTCTGCGCCAGGCGCGCGTTCCAGCGCGCCGCGTCGAGCGGGCGCGCGCCATCGGACGACGCGTCGGCGCCGGCTTCGTACAGGAATACCAGGTCGAGGTCGGAGCCGAAGCCGAGCTCCTCGCCGCCGAGGCTGCCGTAGCCGACCACCGCGAAGCGCGCGCCGGGCAACGCGCCATGCGTCGCGCCCATCTCGCGCCGCGCCAGCCGCAGCACGACCGCGACCACGGCGTCCGCCAGCCAGGCAAGCTGGCGCACGCTGTCCTGCGCGCCCTGGCGACCGTCCAGCGTGGCGAGCGCGATGCGGAAGCTCAACGCCTGCCGGATTTCGTTGAGCGCGAGCAGCGCCGCTTCCGGATCCTCGTGCGCGAGCGCGGCGTCGCAGGCCGCGAACAGCGCCTCGCGGGCCGGCAGCGGACCGGCGGCGCGCGCATCCAGCAGCTCGTCGAGCAACAGGGGATGCGCGGCCAGGCGTTCGCCCAGCAGCGCGCTGCGCGCGAGCACCGACACCAGCCGCTGCATCGCCGCCGGTTGTTCGTCGAGCAGCGCGAGATAGCTCGCGCGGCGCAGGATCGCGTGCAGCAGCGGCAGCAGGCGCCGCAGCGCGGCGTCGGGCTGCGGCGAGGCCGCCGCGCCGTCGAGCAGCGCCGGCAACACGCGATCCAGCCGCGCACGCGCGGCGTCGGAGAGCGCGCGGCGCGCCGGCGCGCGCGCGAGGTCGCGCAGCGCGGCGTCGAGGCCGGCCGCGTCCTCGAAGCCGGCCTCTGCCAGCGCCTGCGCCTCGCCGGCCTCGGGCAGGCCGCGCCAGTACAGCGCCAGCGCGTTCGGCTCGCCGGTGCGCCGCCGCGGGGCGAGCAGCGCGGCGAATTCCGCGGCGACCTGCGCGCGCACGGCGTCGAGGCGCGCCCGCAACGCTTCCCAGCCCTCGAAACCGAGTCCCGCCGCGATCCGCGCCTGGTCCAGGGCGTCCGAAGGCAGCGCGTGCACCTGCGCGTCGCGCAGCATCTGCAGCCGGTTCTCGATGCGGCGCAGGAACCGGTAGGACGCGGCGAGCATGTCGCCGGCCGCCGCATCCACGTGCCCCGCCGCCACCAGCGCCTGCAGCGCGCGCTGCAGGCCGCGTTCGCGCAGCGCCGGCTCGCGCCCGCCGCGGATCAGCTGCAGCGCCTGCACCAGGAATTCGATCTCGCGGATGCCGCCGGGCCCGCGCTTGACGTCGTCGGCGAGATCCTTGCGCGCGACTTCCGCCGCGATCGCCGACTTCATCTCGCGCAGCCCGTCGAGCGCGCCGTAGTCGAGGTAGCGGCGGTACACGAACGGCCGCAGCGCCTGCAGGAACCGCTCGCCGGCGCCGACGTCGCCCGCCACCGGGCGCGCCTTCTGCCAGGCGTAACGCTCCCAGTCGCGTCCTTCGCGCTGGTAGTACAGTTCCATGGCCGCGAACGACCACGCCACGCGCCCGGCGTTGCCGAAGGGCCGGAGGCGGAGATCGACGCGATGGCTGAAGCCTTCCGCCGTGACCTCGTCGAGCAGCTTCGCCAGTTGCTGGCCGAGCCGGCCGTAGTACTGCTCGGCGGCGAGCGGACGCGGACCGTCGCTCTCGCCTTCCTCCTCGTACCCGTAGACGAGGTCGACGTCGGAGGAGAAGTTCAGCTCGCCGCCGCCGAGCTTGCCGAGCGCGAACACGACCAGGCGCTGCGGCGCGCCGTCGCGGCCGCGGACGTGGCCGTGGCGCTCCGCGAACTCGGCGTGCAGCGCGTCGAGCGCGATCCGGAGGCAGTCGTCGGCCAGCGCGGTGCTGCCGGCGAGCGTCGCATCCACGTCGTCCAGGCCCAGCACGTCGCGCCAGACGAGGCGCGCGGAGGCCGCGGCGCGATGCCGGCGCAGCAGCGCGCCCCACTCCGCGCGGTTGCCGCCGTCGAGCACCGGCGGCGGCGGCGCGGGGGCGTCCGCGAGCAGGGCCGCGAGGCAGCCGGGCTGCCGCAGGAAGGTCGCGATCGCGAAGTCGCTGGCGACGGCGACGCGCGCGACCCGCATCGCGGCCGCGGGGTCGTCCAGCCATGGCTGCAGCGTCGCGTCCGCGGCGCGCAGTCGCTGCAGCGCGCGCGTGGCGACGGCGTCGAGCGCGGCGGCGTGGCTCACGGACGGGCTACCAGGCGGGGGCCGGCTGTGTGCGCACGAACCGCGCGCAAATAAAAAGCCCGCCCCGGTCGAACCGGTTGCGGGCCTGCTCCCTCCCCCACGTCGGGATGCAGGTCCATCGTGAAGGAATCGTTATCGGAGATGCACGCTGCACTGCAAAAAAGAACTGAATGGTTCAGGATCCTCGCCCGGGCCGCCATGCGGAGCCTCAATCGGGCCGCGGTCCGCGACGCAGGTCGCGCAGGATCTCGCGCGCGGCATTGCGCCCCGGCAGGCCGGTCACGCCGCCGCCGGGATGGGTGCCCGACCCGCAGAGGTACAGGCCGGGCAGCGCCCCGCGGTAATTGCCCTGGCCGAGGATCGGACGCGCGCTGAAGATCTGGTCCGGCCCGAGCGAGCCGTGGAAGATGTCGCCGCCGACGAGCCCGAACTCGCGCTCCAGGTCCAGCGGCGACAGCGCGCGGTACCCGAGCACGCTGCGGCGGAAGTTCGGCGCGTACGCATCCACGGTGTCGATCATCAGGTTCGCGACCGTGTCGCGGTGCGCGTCCCAGCCGCCGTCGACCTCGGGATGCACGTGCTGGCAGAACAGGCTCGCCACGTGCCCCCCGGGCGGCGCGAGCCGGCTGTCGACAAGCGTGTCGTCGAGGGTCGAGGAGATCACCACCTCGACGATCGGCGCACGCGCCCAGCCGGCGTTGTGCTGCTTCGATTTCGCGTCGAAGTAGGCCTGCTCGAAATAGCGCAGAGACGGCCCGATCAGGATGCCGCTCTGGTGGTGCGGCTGCAGCTGCGTGCCCGGCGCGGCGGTGAAGTCCGGCAGCTCCGACAGCGCGACGTTCATGCGGAACGTGCCCGAGCCGCAACGATAGCGGTCCATGCGCTCGGCGACGTCGGTGTCGAGCGACTCGCGCGGCACCAGCTTCTGGTACAGCAGCTTCGGGTTGAGGTTGGAGGCGACCGTCCCGGCGCGCAGCTCGCGGCCGTCGGCCAGGCGCACGCCGACGGCGCGGCTGCCCTCGACCAGCACCTGCGCCACCGCCGCATCGGTCTCGATCACGACGCCGCGCGCCTCGCACTCCTTGCGCATCGCCTGGGTGATCGCGCCCATGCCGCCGATCGCGTGGCCCCAGGCGCCGGTCTTGCCGTTGACCTCGCCGAACACGTGATGCAGCAACACGTAGGCGCTGCCCGGCGTGTACGGACTGGCGAAGTTGCCGACCACCGAGTCCCAGCCGAGCACCGCCTTCAGCGGCTCCGATTCGAACCATGCGTCGAGCAGTTCGCCGGCGGATTTCGCGAACAGGTCGAGCAGGTCGCGGCGGCCCCGCATGTCGAGGTGCTTGAGCTGCTTCGCGACCGTGTACGAGGCGAGCCAGTCGGCGAGCACGAAGCGGTCGGACACGTTCGGCGGCGTGCGCGGCATCAGCTCGCGCAACACCGCGACGATGCGGTCGAGCATCGCGTAGTACGCCGGCAGGCGTTCGGCGTCGCGCACCGACCACTTCGCGACCTCGGCCTGGCCGTGCTCGCCGCCGAGGCGGAAGCTGCGCCCGTCCGGCAGGGGCAGGAAGTTGGCGTACGGCCGCTCGACCACGCGCAACCCGTGCTGCTGCAGGCGCAGGTCGCGGATCACCATCGGGTTGAGCAGGCTGACCGTGTAGCTCGCGGTCGAATTGCGGAAGCCGGGATGGAATTCCTCGGTGACCGCGGCGCCGCCCACGATGCCGCGGCGCTCCAGCACGCGCACCTGCAGTCCGGCCGCGGCCAGGTAGGCGGCGCACACGAGGCCGTTGTGGCCGCCGCCGATGATCAGGACATCCGTGTCGTTGCGCGCGTTCATCCCGGAAGGATCGCACGAACCCCGCCCCTGCGAGAAACCCCGCCGTAGCGGGCTCTCTTGCCTCGGTCAACCGCCGATCGTGGAAGCTTTACCAGAGGCGGACCCGCTGGTCGGGCGGGAGGTAGAACTTCGAATCCGGACCGACGTCGAACGCCTTGTACCAGGCGTCGAGGTTGCGCAGCGGTCCGATGACGCGGAAACGGCGCGGGCTGTGCGGATCGGTCGCGACTTGCGACTTGATCGCCTCCTCGCGCTGCTTGCCGCGCCAGGCCTGGGCGAAGGCGAGGAAAAAGCGCTGCTCGCCGGTGAGCCCGTCGATGACCGGCGCCGGCTTGCCCCCGAGCGACATCTGGTATGCGGTATAGGCGACTTCGAGTCCCGACATGTCGCCAATGTTCTCGCCCATGGTCAGCGTGCCGTTGATGAAGACGCCGGGCGCCGCTTCGTACGCGTCGTACTGCTTGCCGAGCGCCTCGGTCAGCGCGGAAAAACGCCTGGCGTCGTCCTCGGACCACCAGTCGCGCACCGCGCCGGTGGCGTCGATCTGCCGGCCCTGGTCGTCGAAGCCGTGCATGATTTCGTGGCCGATGATCGCGCCGGCCGCGCCGTAGTTCACGGCCGCGTCGGCGGTCGGATCGAAGAAGGGCGGCTGCAGGATGCCCGCCGGGAACACGATCTTGTTCTCGAGGCCGCCGTTGTAGGCGTCGACCGTGGCCGGGCTCATCGCCCACTTCCTCCGGTCGACCGGCTTGTTGAGGTCCTCGAGCTGGTAGGCCCATTCGAACGCGGCGCTGCGCTGGATGTTCCCGTACAGGTCGTCCGCCTTCATCTCCAGCTGCGAGTAGTCGCGGAACCTGTCGGGATAACCGACCATGACGTCCATCTTGTCGAGCTTGGCGAGCGCGGCCTGCCTGGTCGCATCGCCCATCCAGCCGTTGCCTTCGATCCGCATGGCCGCGGCCTTCTTCAGGTTGGCGACCAGCTCCTCCATCATCGTCTTCGAGCGCGCCGGGAAGTAGCGCTCGACGTAGGTCTTGCCGAGCAGTTCGCCGAGCCGGCTGTCGACCTCCGAGATGCCGCGGCGCCAGCGGGGACGCAATTCCTTCGCGCCGGTCAGGGTCCTGACATATTCGAACCGGCTGTCCACGAAACGCTTCGACAGGTAGGGCGACGCGTCGTTGGCGACCTTGAACTTTTCCCAGGCCTTCAGCGTGTCGAGCGGCGTCCGCTCGTACAGCGCCGCGATCGACCGGATGGCGGTGTTGTCGCCGACGATGTAATGCGAGGACAGCGCGCCGACCCGGCCCAGGTAATCGCCCCATGCGATTTGCGGGGCCCAGGCCTGGAGCTGCTCGAGGGTCATCGGGTTGTTGAGCTTGCGGATGTCGCGCAGGTCCGTCTGCGGCCAGGACACCTTCGCGATCTCCGTTTCGAACGCGAACACCCTGTCCGCCGTCGCGGCCGCGTCCGGCTCTCCCGTCATTTCGAAGATGCGCCGGATGTAGGCGCGGTAGGCGTCGCGCTGCGGCTGGTACCTGGGCTCCAGGTAGTAGTCCCGGTCCGGCATGCCCATGCCGTTCGAATACACCCCGGAAATCGTCATGCCGGGGTTGGCGGGGTCGGGCAGCGGCCCGGAAGCGAACAGGGTGGATCCGTAACTGGTGAACGTCGACGCCATGTAGCGCGTGAACGCGGCCCGCGTCGCGATCGCGTCGATGCGCGCGAGATCCGCCTTCAGCGGCGCGTCGTCCAGCTGTTCCAGCCGCGCCTCGTCCATGTAGCTGCGATAGAACGCGCCGAGCTGGCTGTCGGCCGGAGCACCCAGCACGATCGCGCGCAGTTGTTCCTGGTTGCGATCGGCCAGTTCCGAACCGATGCCGTTCTGCGACTTGTCGGCGGGAATGTCGTGGGTGTCCAGCCAGTGCCCCGACGCATGGCGCTGGAAGTCGTCGCCCGGCTTGACCGACAGGTCGCGCGCCGAAAGATCGACCCCCCAGGTCCCGAAATGGACCTGCTGGAGCGCGCTTCCGTCGGCGTCCGGCACTGCCGGCTCCGCGGCCACGGCCGTGGCGGATCCGAGGGCCGCGCAGCCCAGGACGACGGCGGAGGCGAAACTCGCGAAACAGGCGATCCAGCGACGATGCATGGGCGTTCCCCTGGGATGGCAGGCACTAGTGTCGCAAACGCCGGCATCGGCGTGGACCGGACACCAGCGCCGTGCGGATCGCCCCGGAAACACGAAGCCCGGCACGAGGCCGGGCTTCGAGGTCACGCTTGATGGCTCGCGGGGATCAGAAATCCATGCCGCCCATGCCACCCATGCCGCCGCCCGGCGGCATCGCCGGCTCTTCCTTCTTCGGCGCCTCGGCGACCATCGCCTCGGTGGTGATCATCAGGCCCGCGATCGACGCCGCGTTCTGCAGCGCGGTGCGGGTGACCTTGGTCGGATCCAGGATGCCGAACGCGACCATGTCGCCGAACTCGCCGTTGGCGGCGTTGTAGCCGAAGTTGCCCGAACCGTCCTTCACCTTGTTGACGATGACCGACGGCTCCTCGCCGGCGTTGGTGACGATCTCGCGCAGCGGCGCTTCCATCGCGCGCAGGGCGATCTGGATGCCGTGGGTCTGGTCCTCGTTGGCGCCCTTCAGCGACTCGATCGCCGCCTTGGCACGCAGCAGCGCGACGCCGCCGCCCGGGACCACGCCCTCTTCCACCGCGGCGCGGGTCGCGTGCAGCGCGTCTTCCACGCGCGCCTTCTTCTCCTTCATCTCGATCTCGGTCGAAGCGCCGACCTTGATCACGGCCACACCGCCGGCGAGCTTGGCGACGCGCTCCTGCAGCTTCTCGCGGTCGTAGTCGGAGGAGGTCTCCTCGATCTGCGCCTTGATCTGCTTGATGCGCGCCTCGATGCCGCCGGTTTCGCCGGCGCCGTCGATGATGGTGGTGTTCTCCTTGGAGACCTGCACCTTCTTCGCGCGGCCGAGGTCCTTGATCGTCGCCTTCTCGAGCGACAGGCCGACTTCCTCGGAAATCACGGTGCCGCCGGTGAGGATCGCCATGTCCTCCAGCATCGCCTTGCGGCGATCGCCGAAGCCCGGAGCCTTCACCGCGCACACCTTGACGATGCCGCGGATGGTGTTGACGACGAGCGTGGCCAGGGCCTCGCCCTCGACTTCCTCGGCGACGATCAGCAGCGGCTTGCCGGCCTTGGCCACGCCCTCGAGGACGGGCAGCAGGTCGCGCACGTTGGAGATCTTCTTGTCGTGCAGCAGGATGAAGGGATCGTCCAGCTCGGCCGACATCGACTGCTGGTTGTTGATGAAGTACGGCGACAGGTAGCCGCGGTCGAACTGCATGCCCTCGACGACGTCGAGCTCGTTCTCCAGGCCCGAACCTTCCTCGACCGTGATCACGCCTTCCTTGCCGACCTTCTTCATCGCGTCGGCGATGATGTCGCCGATCGAGGAATCGGAGTTGGCCGAGATCGTGCCGACCTGGGCGATCGCCTTGTCGTCGGCGGTGGGCTTGCTGATCTTCTTCAGCTCGTCGATCGCGGCCTTCACGGCCTGGTCGATGCCGCGCTTGAGGTCCATCGGGTTCATGCCGGCGGCGACCGCCTTGGAACCCTCGCGGATCAGCGCCTGCGCCAGCACGGTCGCGGTGGTGGTGCCGTCGCCGGCGTTGTCGGACGTCTTGGACGCGACTTCCTTCACCATCTGCGCGCCCATGTTCTCGAACTTGTCGGCCAGCTCGATCTCCTTGGCGACGGACACGCCGTCCTTGGTGATCGTCGGCGCGCCGTAGCTCTTCTCGAGCACGACGTTGCGGCCCTTCGGGCCGAGGGTGGCCTTGACGGCATTGGCGAGGATGTTCACGCCGCGCACCATCTTGGAGCGCGCGTCCTCGCCGAAACGGATTTCCTTGGCAGCCATTGCAGTTACCTCAAAAAGAATTCAGTGGGTGACGTGGAATGCGGGGAGCGACGCTCAGCCGAGGACGGCGAAGATGTCGTCTTCCTTCACCACCAGGTAGTCGGTGCCGTCGAGCTTGACCTCGGTGCCGCTGTACTTGCCGAACAGCACCTTGTCGCCGACCTTCACCTTCGGGGCGCGCACGGAACCGTTGTCCAGCGCCTTGCCCTCGCCGACGGCGACGATCTCGCCCTTGATCGGCTTCTCGGTGGCGGTATCGGGGATCACGATGCCGCCGGCGGACATCTTCTCCTCTTCCATGCGCTTGATGACGACGCGGTCGTAAAGCGGCTTGATGTTCATTGCAATCCTCGCAAGTGCTTGATTGGCGGAAGAAACGGCCGGCGATCTTAGCAGTCGGCCAAACCGAGTGCCAAGGACGGCGCGAAAAGTGCCCGCGCATCGGCGGGACCAGCGGGAGATGGGGCGCCGGGCGCGCGATTCAAGGGCCAGGCCCTGCGCGCGGGCATAAAAAAGGCGCGCATTCCAGGGGAGAATGCGCGCCCGGGTTCGACGCCGCCCGCGGAAGAGTCGCCCAATCGACCCGACCCGGCTGCTTGTCGCTCGACCGTTGCGATCGAGACCGACATCCATGTCGTTGGCGACAGCATCTCCGCGCCCACGATGGAAGGGAAGAGCCCCTGCTGCGGAAAAAAGCTAGTTCCGCTAGCATCTTCACCACAAACCCAGCAGCCGCGCCATGTGAAGACCGGGCCGGCACGGGGCAGGCTACTGAAACTAGACCACTGTGGGCTATTTTCGCTAACATGGCTACTGGAATTAGCGTACGTCCGGGGAGGACCGCATGAGCCAGGACAGCAACAGCGCCGGCGCAGCCGCGCACCGCATCCGCATCGCCCGGCGCAGCGCCGCCCTGTCGCAGGCGCAACTCGCGCTCGAGCTCGGCGTGCAGCGCAGCGCGGTCAGCCACTGGGAGGCGCAGCGCGGCAAGCCCAGCGCCAACAACCTGCGGCAGCTGGCCCTGCTCACCGGCGTCCAGTTCGAGTGGCTGGCGACCGGGCGCGGGCCGATGACGCCGTCGGCCGAGGCGCTGCTGGACTCGGTGGCCGCCGTCGATGCGCTGCTGGTGGACGATCCGCAGGAGCGGCGCCTGCTCAACGCGTTCCGCGACGCGCCGGTCGCGGCGCGCCTGCCGCTGCTCGAGCTCGCCGAGCAACTGGCATCGCAGCGCACCGGCCGGCGCTCGCGGCATCCGGCCGGCGCCGGCTTCGAGAGCGCCTGATGGACGCCCTCGTGTGCTTCTGCGCCTGCCCCGACGCCGGCGTCGCCGCGGGCATCGCGCGCGCCCTGGTCGGCGAACGCCTCGCCGCCTGCGCCAACCTGCTGCCCGGCATGCGTTCCGTCTACCGCTGGCACGGCGAGGTTGAGGACGCGGAGGAGGTCCTGCTGCTCATCAAGACCACCCGCGCCGCGCTGCCGGCGCTGCAGGCGCGGCTCGTCGCCCTGCATCCGTACGAACTCCCGGAACTGGTCGCGGTCGAAGCGGCGGGCGGCCTTCCGGCATATCTCGGGTGGATCGCCGACAATGTCGCCGGCGCGCCGCCGGCGCGCGATCCCGGAGAGCTGGCATGACCCTGGCGCGCGACGCGCATCGATGGCCATCGCTGTTCGCGGCGGCGTGGCTGGCGGCGCTGCTGCCGGCCGTGCTGCTGCTCGCCCTGCCGCCGCAGGCGCGCGCGGTGGACGAAAAGGATCTGCTCCCCGTCGACCAGGCGTTCGCGCTCTCCGCCAGCGCGCCGCAGCGCGACCGCGTCGAGCTGCGGTGGAAGATCGCGCCGGGTTACTACCTCTACCGCCACCGGATCTCGGTGCAGGTCGAAGGCGGCGGGTTCGCGGCGGGCGCGCTGCAGATGCCGGACGGCGAACGCCACCACGACGAATTCTTCGGCGACGTCCAGACCTATCGCAACGAGCTGCGCGCGGTGCTGCCCGGCAAGCCGGCCGCGGACGCGGCGCGCATCATGCTGAAGGTGAAGTACCAGGGTTGCGCGG
>JBQCJF010000041.1:0-31627 GCA_051953015.1 Luteimonas sp. | reverse complement strand
GTTGCGGACCTGCGCGGCCTTGGGGCCGCTGGCGGTGTCGGTGCCCGCGGTCGCGCCCTCGTCGTGGACGACGCGCGCGGCCGGCTGGTACAGCACGCGCCGGCCGGCGCCGCGCACCGCGAACGCGAGGTCCGTGTCCTCGTAGTAGGCTGGCGAGTAGCGGGCGTCGAAGCCGCCGATCGCGTCGAACAGCGCGCGCGGGATCGCGATCGCCGCGCCGCTCACGTAGTCGGCGTCGCGCAGGTAGCCGTAGCGCGGATCCGCGGGCGCGCCGAAACGGCCGTAGTTCCACGCGCTGCCGTCGCGGAACACGATGCCGCCGGCTTCCTGCAGGCGCCCGTCCGGATACAGCAGCTGCGCGCCGACCAGCCCCGCCGAAGGCTCGGCGTCGAAGGTGGCGAGCAGCGCGTCGAGCCAGCCCGGCTGCGGCACCGTGTCGTTGTTGAGGAACACCAGGAATTCGCCGCGCGCGAGGGCCGCGCCCTCGTTGCACGCGGCGATGAAGCCGCCGTTCGCGGCGCGCCGGTGGTAGCGGAGGCCTTCGACGCGGGGCAGCACGGACGGCGTGTCGTCCTGCGACGCGTCGTCGACCACGATGACCTCGACCGGCGCCCGTGGCGGATGCGCGGCCAGCGCGCGCAGGCACGCGAGGGTGTGCGCGAGCTGCCCGTAGACCGGGATGACGATGCTGGCGCGCGGCGCCGCCGAGGCCGGCACCGCGAACGGCGCGAACGGCGCCTCCGGCGGGAAATAGAGATCGGTCGCCGGCGCGTGTCCCTGTCCGTAGCGCTGCCGGGCGTGCGCCAGCGTCGCGCGCCAGCCGCGGGTGCGCAGGCTGGCCCATCCGCGCTGCAGCAGTCCCGCCATCCGCTCGACCAGGAACCGGGCCTCTGCCGACAAACCGCTGCACTCCGGCTGACTGGAAGGAAACGCGGGCACGGGACGCGCGCGCCGCCTGCGCTAGACTCGGCGCTTCGCCGGCCCGCCGGGCCATTGTCGCATCCACGCGCCTGCCGCGCAGGCCGGAACCGAGCATGCCGCGCATCGAAGACGAAGCCCAGGACGACGCCCCCCACGCCCGCGCAGGCCGGCCCGTCGGCGACTGGCGGCGACGCCTGCTGACCTGGGCGCTGGTCGCGGCGGGCCTCGGCCTCGGCTTCCTCGTCCCCTACGTCCTCTACCTCAACCACCAGGTCGGCGAACGCTTCGGCCAGCTGCGCTGGCAGCTGCCGACGCGGGTGTACGCGCGACCGCTGCAGCTGGCGCCGGGCCGGGCGATGGACGCGGCGACGCTGAAGACGGAACTCGACGCCGCCTCCTACCAGGACGACGGCGCCGGCGTGCGGCCCGGCAGCTACCAGCACCAGGGCAGCCGCTGGCGCATCGCCAGCCGCGGCTTCGAGGACGTCACCGGCCCGGTCGGGCCGAGCCGCATCGAGGTGGTGCTGTCCGGCGGCCGTGTCGCCGGGCTGCGCGACCTCGCGCGCAACCGCCCGATCGGCGGCGCGCGGCTGGATCCGGCGCGCATCGCCACGCTGTACGGGCAGAAGCAGGAGGAACGCCGCCTGATCCAGCTCGACGACGTGCCCGAGCTGCTCGTCACCGGCCTGCAGGCGGTCGAGGACCGCGACTTCGCCCACCACCACGGCATCGACATGAGCGGCATGCTGCGCGCGCTGTTCATCGCCGTGAAGTCCGGCGGCGAGACGGTGCAGGGCGCGAGCACGCTCACCCAGCAGCTGGCGCGCAGCGGCCTGCTCGGGATCGGCAGCGAGCAGACGCTCAGCCGCAAGTTCAACGAGATCATCTACGCGCTGCTGCTCGAGGCGCGCTACGACAAGAGCACCATCCTCGAGACCTACCTCAACCAGGTCTACCTGGGGCAGCGCGGCTCGCAGGAGATCCGCGGCGTGGCGGCGGGCTCGGAATACTGGTTCGGCCGCGACCTGCGCGACCTCACCACCTCGCAGATCGCGCTGCTGGTCGGCATCATCCGCGGCCCGTCGTGGTACGACCCGCGCAAGCATGCGGACCGCGCGCTCGCGCGCCGCAACTTCGCGCTGGAGAAGTTCCACGAGACCGGCCTGATCAACGACGCCGAGCTCGCGCGCGCCAAGGCCGCGCCGCTGGGCATCACCAACGCCCCGGGCAGCACCTCGGCGAACCGCTTCCCGGCCTACGTCGACCTGGTCCGCCGCCAGCTCGCACGCGACTACCCCGCCGACGCGCTGCAGGGCGCCGGCCTGTCGGTGATGACGGGCATGTCGCCGGCGGCGCAGGCCTACGCCGAGGGCGCGGTGACGAAGACGCTCAAGGCGCTCGACACCAGCCGGAAGCGCCCGCCGCTGCAGGCCGGCCTCGTGCTCACCGACGTGCACGACGGCGAAGTGCGCGCGGTGGTCGGCAGCCGCGATCCCACGAAGCACGGCTTCAACCGCGCCGTCGAGGCGCAGCGGCCGGTCGGCTCGATCATCAAGCCGTTCGTGTACCTGCTGGCGCTCGCGCAGCCCTCGCGCTGGTCGCTCGCCAGCTTCGTGGACGACAGCCCGGTCACGGTCACGCTCGACACCGGCAAGAAGTGGAGCCCCGGCAATTCCGACGGCCGCAGCCACGGCACGATCCGCGTGATCGACGCGCTCGCGCATTCCTGGAACCAGGCGACGGTGCGGATCGGCATGCAGGTCGGCCCGGAACGCATCGCCGACCTCATCCACACGCTCGCCGGCCTGGACTCGGATCCGAACCCGTCGCTGATCCTGGGCTCCACCGACCAGAGCCCGTACGCGATGGCGCAGCTGTACCAGTTCCTCGCGTCGGACGGCGAAGTGCAGCCGTTGCACGCGGTGCGCGGCGTGATCGACCGCGACGGCAAGGTCGTCAACCGCTACGACAAGGCGCCCGCGCCCGCGCAGGAAGGCGATGCGATCGCCGCGCGCCTGGTGACGGTCGCGCTGCAATACGCGGTGACCAACGGCACCGGCCACCAGCTCGTCGCCGACGGGCTCGGCCGCCTGAGCCCCGCGGGCAAGACCGGCACCAGCAACGACAGCCGCGACAGCTGGTTCGCGGGCTGGACCGGCGACCACCTCGCCGTGATCTGGGTCGGCAACGACCAGAACGCGCCGACCGGCCTGTATGGCGCGACCGGCGCGATGCGCGTGTGGTCGGGCATCTTCTCGCGGCTGCCGAGCGCGCCGCTGAAGGTGAGCGGCAAGGGACTCGACTGGCAGTGGGTGCAGGGCGGCGCAAGCACCGATCCGGGTTGTCCGGATGCGCGGCGCTTCGCCTTCGTGGCCGGCTTCGCGCCGCCGTACCAGGGCTGCACCTACGCCGATCCGTATTACCAGCAGGAAGACGAGGACGCCGACGACGATTCCGGCGGCGGCTGGCGCAGCTGGTTCGGCTGGGGCGACCGCGAGGATCCGGCGAAGCGCGAGCCGCCGCCGCAGCCCGAGCCCGCGCCGGCGTCGACGACGCCATGAGCCGGCGTTCGCTCCGCTTCGCGATCGCAACGTCCGTCTGCGCGTCGCTGCTCGCGGCCTGCGCGACGCCACCCGCGCCCGCGCCGGCGAAGCGGCCCGTCGCCGCGCCCGCGGCGATGGTGGCCGCGATCCGCGCCGCCGGCGGCCGCGACGACACCGAAGTGGCCGTGCAGCCGCTGCGCGATCCGATGGTCGAGGACCTGCGCGAACGGGCGCAGCGCCTCGAGTCCGCCGGGCATGCGCAGGACGCCGCGGACGCGCTCGATCACGCCCTGCGCATCGTCCCGGAAGATCCGGCGCTGCTGCAGGAGCGCGCCGAAGCCGCGGTCCTGCTCGGCGACCTCGCGACGGCCGAGCGGATGGCGCAGCACGCGTGGGACATCGGCGGCAAGGTCGGCCCGCTGTGCCGGCGCCACGCCGAGACGGTGCGCCAGGCGCGCCTGGCCGCGGACGATGCCGCGGGCGCCGCGGCCGCGATGAAGCGCCGCGTCGCCTGCACGGTCGCCGCGCCCGCGCGCTACTGACGCGGTCCGCGCGTCCAACGCCCCGCTGCTGAACGGCATGTCGACGCTGTCCGAGCTCAGTAGCGCCGCGCTGGCGGAAGGCGGCGCGCTCGCCGTCGCCATCGACGGATTCCGCGCGCGCCCGGGCCAGCAGCGCCTCGCCGAAGCGGTCGCCACCGCCTTCGAGGCGCGCGAGCCGCTGCTCGCCGAAGCCGGCACCGGCACCGGCAAGACCTACGCCTACCTCGTGCCCGCGCTGCTGTCGGGGCTCAAGACCATCGTCTCGACGGGCACGCGCGCGCTGCAGGACCAGCTCTACCACCGCGACCTGCCGCGCGTGCGCGACGCGCTCGGCATCGGCCTGCAGACCGCGCTGCTGAAAGGCCGTGCGAACTACCTGTGCCGCTACCGCACCGAGCAGGCGCGCGGCAGCGCCACGTTCGGCGACCGCGCGCAGGCCGCGCTGTTCGCGCGCATCGTCGCGTGGTCGGGGCGCACCCGCATGGGCGACCTCGCCGAGATCGAGGACCTGCCGGAAGCGTCGCCGGTCGTGCCGCTGGTCACCAGCACCGCGGAGAACTGCCTCGGCAGCGAATGCCCGTTCTGGTCGGAATGCTTCGTGGTGCAGGCGCGGCAACGCGCGCAGGCGGCCGACCTGGTCGTGGTCAACCACCACCTGCTGCTCGCCGACCTCGCGCTGAAGCAGGAGGGCTTCGGCGAGATCCTGCCGGGCGCGCAGGCGTTCGTGGTCGACGAGGCGCACCAGCTGCCGGAACTCGCGGCGCAGTTCTTCGGCGAGGGCATCGGCGCGCGGCCCCTGGTCGAACTGGCGCGCGACGCCCTGCGCGAATGCGACGGCATCGACGGCGCGCTGGCCGTGCTGCAGGCGCCGGCGCAGGGCCTCGAGCACGCGACGCGCGCGCTGCGCGCGGCGATGGACGTGCTGCCGGTGCGCGCGACGCGCGAGCGCGCGCAGGGCGAAGGCGAGGTCGCCGGCGCGATGGCGGCGCTCTCCGCCGCGCTCGCCGCGCTGGCCGCCGCGCTCGCGCCGCTGCGCGAAGCCTCGCCGGGCCTCGACGCCTGCCACGCGCGCGCCGTCGACCTCGGCGCGCGCCTCGTCCGCTGGACGGGCGAGGACAGTGACGACGTGTTCTGGTTCGAGCTGACGCCGCGCGGCTTCCGCCTGCAGCGCACGCCGCTCGACGTCTCCGGGCCGCTGCGCCAGCACCGCGAGCAATCGCGCGCGGCGTGGGTGTTCACGTCGGCGACGCTCGCCGTGGCCGGTGGCTTCGACCACCTGTCGCAGCGGCTCGGCCTCGACGCGCCGCGCACGCTGCTCGAGCCCAGCCCCTTCGACTGGGACGCGCAGGCGCTGTGCTACCTGCCGTCGGGATTGCCGGAGCCGATGGCGCGCGGCTACACCGAAGCGCTCGTCGACGCGATCCGCCCCGTGCTGCGCGCGTCGGGCGGCCGCGCGTTCGTGCTGTTCGCCTCGCACCGCGCGTTGCGCGAAGCGGCCGAAGCGCTGCGCGGCGGGCCGTGGCCGCTGTTCGTGCAGGGCGAGGCGCCGCGCGCGCAGCTGCTGGAGCGCTTCCGCGCCTCCGGCAACGGCGTGCTGCTCGGCGCGGCGAGCTTCCGCGAAGGCGTGGACGTCGCCGGCGACGCGCTGAGCGTGGTGGTCGTCGACAAGCTGCCGTTCGCGGCGCCGGACGATCCGGTGTTCGAGGCGCGACTGCAGGCGGTGCGCCGCGCCGGCGGCAATCCGTTCATGGACGAGCAGCTGCCGCAGGCCGCGATCGCGCTGAAGCAGGGCGTCGGCCGGCTGATCCGCACCGAGACCGACCGCGGCGTGCTGGTGCTGTGCGATCCGCGCCTGACCGGCCGCGCCTACGGCCGCGTGTTCCTCGAATCGCTGCCGCCGTTCCCGGCGACGCGTCACCTGTCGGAAGTCGAGGCCTTCTTCGCGGCGGACGCCGAGGCCTGCTCGGCGAGCGTCAGCGCGACGTTGTCGCGCAGGTAGGCCGGTTCCAGGCGCTCGGGCGCGATCGCTTCGCCGCGCGCGAACATCACCGCGCCGAGCCGCGCGACATCGGCCGCGTGCGGCAGTGCCGTCGCATCGACGCGCGCGAGCCGCTCGCCGAGTCGCGCGCGCAGCGCGCCGCCGGCCGCGTCGAACCCGGTGCCGACACCGTCCCAGCCGCCGCCGTCCGGCAGCGCGATCGCATCGGGCGCGCCCACCGCTTCCGGCTGCACCGCGCGCCAGGCGTCGTGGCCGACGTCGACATCGCGCACGAACGCGCCCAGGTAGACCTCGCCCATGCGCGCGTCGATCGCCGCCAGCACGCGTTCCGCCGTCGCCGGCGCGCGCGCGGCCAGCGCCAGCAGCGTGGACACCGGCAGCACCGGCACATCCAGCGCCAGCGCGATCCCCTGCGCGATCGCCACGCCCAGGCGCACGCCGGTGAACGCACCCGGCCCGCGCCCCACGGCGATCGCGTCGAGCTGCGATCGCGCCAGGCCCGCTTCGGCGAGGAGCGCTTCCGCCCACGGCAGCGCGAGCTCCGCGTGCCGGCGCGGCGCGACCTCGAAGCGCTCGAGCACGTCGCCGTCGCGCCACAGCGCCACGGAGCAGGCTTCGGTCGAGGTTTCGAAGGCGAGGAGGTTCATCGCAGGTCCACGAACAGCATGGCGATGTAGGCGAGGATCATCAAGAGCACGAGCAACGCGTTCCAGGCCTGCACGCGCTCGTTCCGCACCCGCGCCATCGCCAGCGACAGCGAGATGAACGCCACCCGGAACGCCACGTCCGCGTCGAACCGCAGCAGTTCGCCGCGCACCGCCTGTTCCGACAGGCTCACCGCGCCGATGCCCGCGAGGAGGCCGAAGAACCAGCCGCGGTTGCCGTCGAAGTTGTCGCGCAGGTCCGCCGTGTCCTCGTCGCCCATGTCGGGGAGCACGAGGTAGCACAGCAGGAACAGCATCACCGGGATCAGCAGGTACAGCACGAAGCTGAAGAACTGCCATTCCGTCGTGGAGCGCCGGTCGAAGGCCACCCACCAGACCTGGATGTCGATCAGGAACAGCGTCGCCATCCACAGCAGCGTCGGCACGTGCATGCGCACCCGGCGCCGCAGCTGGATCAGTCGCGCCGCGCCCGACAGCAGCTGGGTCAACGCCAGGCCGACGATGATCGACACGAGCACCGACAGGTATTCGAACTGGGTCATGGCGCGTCCCCCGCGTTCGTGTCGAGCATGGTGCCGCCCGGCATGAACTGCCAGGTGCGGACCACGTTCAGGATGTCGGGATCCTCGCGCGTGCGCGGCAGCGGCGGATAGGGTTCGGCCAGCCGCGCGATGCGCAGCGCCGCGTCGTCGAGCAGCGGCAGCCCGCTGGAACGCACGATGCCGGCGCGCTCGATGGTGCCGTCGCGGCGGATGCCGACGTTGATGACGACCGTGCCGCCGAGGTGCCGGCGCCGCGCCTCGTCCGGATAGTTGAGATTGCCGACGCGCTCGACCCGGTCGACCCAGGCGCGCAGGTACGCGGCCCACGCGTACTCGCGGGTGCTGGCGGACACGAACTTGCGCGACGGGCGCCGCGCGTAGAGCCGCGTGCTCGCATCGATCTCCGCGGCGAGCCGGGCCATCGCCAGGTCCTCGGCGACGAGGCGGTCGCCGCGGGGCAGCGGCTTGCGCGCGGTGGCCTGCGATTCGCGCGCGACGGGGATCGGCGTCGGCCCGGCGGTGCTCGACAGCACGCGCGCGCTCGGCGGCGGCGCGGGCCGCGGCGCCTGCGCGCGCAGTTCGCGCGGGGCCACGCCGGCCTCGGGCTTGGGCAGCAGCCCGGCCTGGCTGTCGCGCGGCCGGCGGGCCACGTCGTCCTGGCCGCCGCCGCGGTTGTTCGCCTCGGCGAGGAAGTCCGCCTGGGCCGGGGTCAGCGCGTTGCGCGCCTGGGACAGGACGACGTCGAGGGTCGGCATCACCGGCGCGGCAGATTCCAGCGCGAAGCCGACTCCCAGGATCAGCAGGCCGTGCAGCAGCAGCGACAGCACCATCGTCGCGCCGAGGCGGTCCCGGTCGCCGATCCTCGGGCGCGCCGCGACGCTCATTCCGGGCGGCCGGCAGCCCCCGCCCTGGCCTCGATCGCGTCGAAGAGCAGGCCGGCGATGTTCAGGCCGCAGGCCTTGTCGATCTCGCGGATGCAGGTCGGGCTGGTCACATTCACTTCGGTCAGCCAGTCGCCGATCACGTCCAGGCCCACGAACAGCATGCCCCGCCGCTTCATTTCCGGGCCGACCTGGGCGGCGATCCAGCGGTCGCGGTCGGTCAGGGGCCGGGCCTCGCCGCGCCCGCCGGCGGCGAGGTTGCCGCGGAACTCGTCGCCCTGCGGGATCCGGGCCAGGCAGTAGTCGACGGGGACGCCGTCCACGAGCAGGATCCGCTTGTCGCCGCCGCTGATGTCCGGCAGCCAGCGCTGGGCCATGGCCAGGCTGCGCCCGCCCCGGGTCAGGGTTTCCAGGATCACGTTCAGGTTCGGCTCGCCGGCCGCCGCGCGGAAGATCGAGCGGCCGCCCATGCCGTCCAGCGGCTTCAGCACCGCCTGCCCGTGCTCGGCCACGAAGGCCTTGAGGGCGGCGGCGTCGCGCGAAACCAGGCTGGGCGGGCAGCACTGCGGGAACAGCAGCGCCGCCAGCTTCTCGTTGTAGTCGCGCAGGCCCTGCGGGTCGTTCACGACCAGCGCGCCGGCGGCCTGGGCGATGCCGAGCACCTGGGTGTCGTGGATGTATTCGTCGTCCACCGGCGGATCGGTCCGCATCAGGACCACGTCGCCGGCGCCCAGGGCCCGGCGTTCCGCCAGGCCCAGCTCGAACCAGCTGTCGGGGTCGTCGCGGACCGAGAGCGGCGCCAGCAGGGCGGTCGCGGCGCCGTCCCGCAGGCCCAGGCCGCCCGGGACCACGTAATGCAGCCGGTGCCCGCGCCGCCGGGCTTCCAGCAGCATCGCGAAGGTCGAATCCTTGGCGGTCCTGATGGACCCGATCGGATCCATCACGACGACGACATCGAGCACCATGCGGTCATCCGCGGCGGGAGACCCGCATGGTAGCAGCGCCCGGAACGGCCGGGCGATGCCGCAACGTGTTCGGGCGCACGGTCCGGCCAACGAAAACTTGACACTGTCGCCGGAGGCTGGGATATAGGTGTTTCGCAGCGGAGCCGGCACTCACGAGCACCGCGCAGGGGAGCACCAATGACGCCAGACGACAGCCGCACCGGAAGCCTCGACGGCCTCCGAGTGATGGTGATCGACGACTCCAAGACGATCCGCCGCACCGCGGAGACGCTGCTCAAGCGCGAAGGCGCGGACGTGGTCACCGCCACGGACGGTTTCGAGGCCCTGGCCAAGATCGCCGACCAGCAGCCGCAGATCATCTTCGTCGACATCATGATGCCGCGCCTGGACGGCTACCAGACGTGCGCGCTGATCAAGAACAACCAGCTGTTCAAGTCCACGCCGGTGATCATGCTGTCCTCGAAGGACGGCCTGTTCGACAAGGCGCGCGGCCGCATCGTCGGCTCCGAGCAGTACGTCACCAAGCCGTTCACGCGCGAGGAACTCCTCGACGCCATCCGCAAGCACGTCAACGCCTGACCGGGGGGTAAGGCAAGCCATGGCACGCATCCTGCTGATCGAGGACTCGCCGACGGACGTCGCGGTCCTCACCCAGATGCTCGAGAAGAACGGCCACCAGGTGCTGTCCTCGGGCAGCGCGGAGGAGGGCATCGAGGTCTGCAAGCGCGAGCTTCCGGACCTGGTGCTGATGGACGTCATCCTGCCGGGCATGAACGGGTTCCAGGCCACGCGCGCGCTGTCGCGCGACGCCGCCACGGGCGGCATCCCGGTGGTGATCGTGAGCACCAAGAACATGGACACCGATCGCGCCTGGGGCCTGCGTCAGGGCGCGAAGGACTACATCGTGAAGCCGCCGAACGCGGAAGCGCTGGTCGCACGCATCAACGAGCTGGTCGGTGGCTGAGATGTCCGCGCGCGGTCCGTTCGACATCCTGGCCGACTACGAGCAGCGCAGCCTCGCGCACGTCGCCGGCCTGCCCGAGCAGCTGGACGCGCCGGGGCTGTGGCGCGGCGTCGGCTTCCGCGTCGGCCGCCGCCGCCTGGCCGCGGGCTTCGACGAGGTGGTGGAAATCCTGCCGATGCCGCAGGTGACGCCGGTGCCCGGCGCGCAGCCGTGGATGCTCGGCGTGGCCAACGTCCGCGGCAACCTGCTGCCGATCGTCGACCTCAAGCAGTTCCTCGAAGGCGAGCGCACCGTGCTGCACGAGGGCCAGCGCGTGCTGATCGTGCGCCAGCCCGGCGGCGACGTCGCCGTGACCATCGACGAGCTGTTCGGGCAGCGCAGCTTCATCGACGAGCAGCGCCTCGGCGACGACGCGGTGCACGAGCAGTCGCTCGCCGAAGGCCGCTACACCCATTTCGTCGAGCGCGCGTACCGCCTCGGCGACGACGCCTGGGCCATCTTCAGCCTGCAGAAGCTGGCCCGCACACCCGAATTCAGGCAAGCCGCGGCCTGACGCCGCGCACCGCAACCGGAAAGACCAGGGGTAGAGAACATGAGCACCGTGATGGAAAGCACCGCCAAGGGCAGCCGGAGCACCAGCTTCTGGTCCTTCCTGCTGGTCGTATCGCTGATCGTGTTCATCGCCAACACGGGCTACTCGATCTACAAGGCACGCCTGCTCGGCGGCGCCTCGACCGCCGCCTCCAACCTGCAGGTGAACTCGCAGAAGCTCGCCAACCAGGGCCGAGAGGCCGTCGGCGGCAACGCGGACTCGTTCGCCGCCTTCAAGGCGACGAAGAACCAGATCGCGGCCGACATCGGCACGCTGACCAGCAACTACGGGCAGCAGCCCGGCGTCAGCGGCCCGATCAACACCGTCGCCGAGACCTGGACCCCGCTCAACACCAGCGCGCAGCAGGTGATCGATTCCGAGCGCGCGGTGCTCGGCCTCGCCGGCAACGCCAACAGCTTCGTGCAGCGCGTGCCGCAGCTGCAGGCGCAGATGGACGAGGTGGTGCGCGCGATGCTGGCCGGCGGTTCGGCCTCCTCGCAGGTCTACCTGGCGGTGCGCGAGGGCATCCTCGCGGCGACCATGGCCCGCCGCGTCGCGGAAATCCAGGCGGGCGGCACCGGCGCGCAGATCGCCGGCGACGCGCTGGCGCGCGACGCCGGCGTGTTCGAGCAGGTGCTCAAGGGCTTCCGCGAAGGCGGCGCCGGCGAGGCGCAGAAGGTCAGCGCCCCGGCCGCGGTCGCCTCGCTGAACCAGGCGAACACGCTGTGGACCGCGATGAAGACCGACCTCGACGCGATCCTCAGCACCTCCCAGAACCTGTTCCGTGCGCAGAGCGCGGCGGCGGCGATCGCCACCGGTTCCGACAAACTCCTGTCCGACAGCGAAAGCCTGTTCGCCTCGCTGACCGCCTTCGGCTCGCTGAAGGACACCAGCATCATCGGCGGCGTGTGGCCCTCGATCATTTCCGGCGCGCTGATGCTGCTCTCGCTGGTCGGCCTGTACTTCAGTACCCGCCGCGCCGAGCGCAAGCGCTACGAGAGCACCCTCGAGCTGAACAACCGCAACCAGGAGGCGATCATGCGCCTGCTGGACGAAATGGGCTCGCTCGCGGAAGGCGACCTCACGGTGAAGGCGACGGTCACGGAGGACATGACCGGCGCGATCGCGGACTCGATCAACTTCGCGGTCGAGCAGCTCCGCAGCCTGGTGCAGACGATCACCGACACCTCGGTGCAGGTGGCCTCCAGCGCGCAGGAAACGCAGGCGACCGCCATGCACCTCGCCGAGGCCGCCGAGCACCAGGCCTCGGAAATCAACTCCGCCTCGGACCGGATCAACGAAATCGCGGCGAGCATCAACCAGGTCTCGCGCAACTCCGCCGAGTCCGCGGAAGTGGCGCAGCGCTCGGTGCAGATCGCGACCAACGGCGCCGGCGTCGTGCGCCAGACGATCCAGGGCATGGACAACATCCGCGACCAGATCCAGGAGACCTCGAAGCGAATCAAGCGCCTCGGCGAGTCCTCGCAGGAAATCGGCTCGATCGTCGAACTCATCAACGACATCTCCGAGCAGACGAACATCCTCGCGCTGAACGCGGCCATCCAGGCGGCCTCCGCCGGCGAGGCGGGCCGCGGGTTCGCGGTCGTGGCCGACGAAGTGCAGCGACTCGCGGAGCGCTCGTCGAACGCGACGAAGCGAATCGAATCGCTGGTGCAGACGATTCAGGCCGACACCAACGAGGCCGTCAGCTCGATGGAGCAGACGACCTCCGAAGTGGTGGCCGGCGCGCGACTGGCCGAGGACGCGGGTACCGCGCTGGGCGAGATCGAAAACGTGTCGACCAACCTCGCCGACCTCATCCAGGGCATCTCCAATGCGGCGCAGCAGCAGACCGCGGCGGCGACCAACATCACCCAGGCGATGAACACCATCCAGTCGATCACCGCGCAGACCTCGCAGGGCGCCAGCCAGACGGCGCAGTCGATCGGAAACCTCGCCCAGCTCGCGGCCGACCTGCGCCGCTCGGTGGCCGACTTCAAGCTGCCCGCCTGAGCCCGCCAGCGAAGCGACGATAGAGCGATTAGAGCCGGACGATGACGACAGCCCTGCGCGACGCGATCGACTACACCACGCTGGGCTGGATCAAGCCGGAGCTGGACGAGACCCTGCGCCAGGCGCGGATCGAGATCGAGGCGTTCGCCGAGAACCCGGAAGCCGCGCACATGGCGACCACCGCGGCGCGCCTGCACGAGGTGCAGGGCACGTTGCGCATGGTCGAGCTGTACGCGCCCGCGCGCATCGCCGAGGAAATGGAACAGCTCGCCGAGGCGTTGCGCGCCGGCCGCGTCGCGGCGCGCGACGAAGCCTGCGCCACGCTGATGCGCGGCGTCGTGCTGCTGCCCGATTACCTCGAGCGGCTGCAGGGCGGGCACAAGGACATCCCGGTCGTGCTGCTCCCGCTGCTCAACGAAGTGCGCGCGGCGCGCGGAGAGCCGGGGGTCGACGAAAGCGCGCTGTTCTCGCCGGGCCTGCAGCGCCCGCTTCCGGCTGCGTTCGGCAGCGGCGCGCCGGTGCAGGAAGCCGCCGACGCGCCGGGGCAGGTGGCGCAGCTGGAGCAGGCGCTGGGCGACTGGCCGGAAGGCGCGGCCCGGCTCGCGTCCTCCGCCGAAGCCCTGTTTGCCGGGGCCGCCGACGAAGGCGCGCGGCGCATGTTCTGGGTCGCCTCCGCGGTCGCCTCGGCGCTGCGCGACGGCGCGATGATGCCGACGCCGGCGCTGCGCGATGCGTTCGCCGACGTCGTTGCCGAGGCGCGGCGCCAGGCAGCACCCGCCGGCGCGCCCGCGCGCGCCGACGCCGCCCTGGAACCGGCCCGCAAGCTGCTTTACCAGGTCGCGCAGGGCGGCAGCGACCATCCGTCGCTGCGCAGCCTCCGCGACACCTTCGACCTCGACCTGCAGGCGACCGAAACCGAGATCGCGCACGCGCAAGGCAGCATCGCGGGCCACAACCGCGCGCTCCTCGACACCGTGTCCGTCGCGATCAAGGAAGACCTGCTGCGGGTCAAGGATGCGCTCGACCTGCACGTGCGCAGCGGGCAGGCTTCGGTCTCCGGACTCGCACCGCAGGCCGCGGCGCTCGGCACCATCGCCGACACGCTGGGCATGGTCGGCCTCGACGCCGCGCGCGGCCTGGTCCAGCGCCAGCGCGACGCGCTCGGCGCGATCGTTTCCGGCGACCGCGCCGCGGACGAAGGCGCGCTGCTCGACATCGCCGCGGCGCTGCTCTACGTCGATGCCTCGCTCGACGAGCAGGTCGAGCGGCTGGGCGGCGACGGCGCGGATGCCGACGCCGACACCCTGTTCGCGAGCGAGTCGCGCAAGGTCACCGAGGTGCTGGCCCGCGAGGCGATCGCCAACTTCGCCGATGCGCGACAGGCCTTCGTCGCGTTCGTGGAGACAGGCTGGGAGCACGGCGAGCTGGCGGAAGTGCCGCGCCTGCTCGGCGAAGTCGCCGGCGCGCTGCAGATGCTGGACCTGCCGCAGCCGGCGCAGTACCTGGCCGGCGTGCGCGCGTACACCGACCGCGAACTGCTCGGCCGGCGCCGCGTCCCCAGCGGCCGCCAGCTCGACACGCTCGCCGACGCGCTGGCGAGCCTGGAGTACTACCTCGAAGCGCTGCGCGAGCAGCGCGGCAACCGCGACGACATCCTCGACATCGCGCGCAACAGCCTGGAAACGCTGGGTTACTGGCCGATCCCGGAGCCGGAGCCGCAGCCCGAGCCGGCGCAGCCCGCGCAGGAAGCGCCGGTCGCCGCTGCGCACGATGGCGTCGCGGAAGTCGACGCGGGCATGCCCGACTTCGCGCCGGAACCCGTGGCGTTCGCCGAACCTGCCATGCCGCCCGCCGCCGTGCAGGCGCCCGCCGCCCCGGCCGCGCCGATCGCGCCCGTGGTGCCGGCCGCGCCCGCGGCCCCCGCGCATGCGCCGGCCCCCGTCGGCGCCGGCAACGCCGGCGGCTTCGAGGCCACCGGCGACGAGATCGACGACGAGATCCGCGACATCTTCCTCGAGGAGTTCGAGGAAGAGATCGCGAACCTGCGCGCGCTGCTGCCCGAGTGGCGGCAGGCGCCCGACGACATGGAACGGCTGCGCCCGATCCGCCGCGTCTTCCATACGCTGAAGGGCAGCGGCCGCCTGGTCGGCGCGCGCACGCTCGGCGAATTCGCGTGGAAGACCGAGAACATGCTCAACCGCGTGCTCGACGGTTCGCGGCCGCCGAGCGCGGCGGTGATCGGGCTGGTCGAGCAGAGTTACGACGCGTTGCCCGGCCTGCTTTCCGCGCTGCGCGGCGAGGGCGGCATCACCGCCGACCTCGACGGCATCCAGGCCGTCGCCGATCGCGTCGCCGCCGGCGAGGAGGCGTTCCACCAGCCCGCCGCCGCGGAAGCGCCGACGCAGGCGGCCATCGAAACGCAAATCGAAGCCGAAGCCGAAGCGCCGGCGCCGGAACCCGTCGCCGAAGCCGCGCCGGAAGCGCCCGCGGTGCCGGCCGGCATTCCGGCGAGCGTGGACCAGGTGCTGCTCGAGATCCTCGACGCCGAGGTCGGCGGCCATCTCGCCACCGTCGACCGCTGGCTGCAGGCCGCGGCCGGCGGCACGGCGATCGCCGACGACACGCTGCTGCGCGCCATCCACACGATGAACGGCGCCTTCGCGATGACCGAAGTGCCGGCCATCACCGAGGCGATGACGCCCGCCGAGGCCTACCTGAAGCGGCTCGTCGCCGCGCACGGCTTCGCCTCGCCCGACGGCGTCGCCGCGTTGTCCGCCCTCGCCGATGCCGTGCGCGACACGGTCGCCGGCCTGCACGCGCCGGAACCGCGCGTGCCCGACTGCGGCGCGCTGGCCGCGCGCCTGACGGCGCTGCGCGACAGCCTGCCGGAAATCGCCCCGGCCGACGAATACGCGGCGATGGGCGTGGAATTCGAAGAGGAAACGCTCCTGCCGGAAGCGGGCGCTCCGGAAGCGCCCGTTCCGGAAGCGATCATCCCCGGGCCGGAGGCGCCCGCCCTCGACGGCGACGCCCTGGCGCGCGAGCTCGCGGCGCTGGACTTCAGCGCCTTCGGCGACCTCGCCGCGAGCCTCGAAGCCGCCTCGCCGACCGCACCGCAGGATCCGCAGGCCGAGCAGGATGCCGTCGACGCGCAAGCCCTCGAGGCCGAGCGCATCGAAGCCGAGCGCGCCGCTGTCGAGCATGCCGAAGTCGAACGCCGCGAAGCCGAGCGCGTCGCCGCCGAGCAGGCCGAGTCGGAGCGCCTCGACGCGGAACGTCTCGCCGCGGAGCAGGCCGAGGCCGAGCGCCTGGAAGCCGAACGAATCGAGGCCGAACGTCTCGAAGCCGAACGCGTCGCCGGCGAACAGGCCGAAGCCGAACGCCTCGAGGCCGAACGCGTTGCCGCAGAGCAAGCCCAAGCCGAGCGCCTCGAAGCCGAGCGCCTCGAAGCGGAGCGCCTCGAAGCCGAACGCGCGGCCGCCGAGCGGGCCGAAGCCGAGCGCCTTGAAGCCGAACGCCGCGAAGCCGAGCGCGTCGCCGCCGAACAGGCCGAAGCCGAACGCCTCGAGGCCGAACGCGCTGCCGCCGAACAGGCCGAAGCCGAACGCCTCGAAGCCGAACGCGCCGCCGCCGAAGCCCAGCCGGAGCCTGCCGCGCCGGCCGCGCCGCGCGAGCGCGCGCCCGCCGCCGCGAGCGAAGACCCCGACATGCCGCTCGACGTCACCGGCCTGGACGTCGACCTGATCGACATCTTCGTCGAGGACAGCGTCGACCTGCTCGACCACTCCGACACGCTCCTCGCGCAGTTGCACGCTGCGCCCGCCGAGCGCGACGCGGTGGTCGGCCTGCAGCGCGACCTGCACACGCTCAAGGGCGGCGCTCGCATGGCCGGCATCATGGCGGTGGGCGAGCTCGGCCACGCGATGGAGTCGCTGCTCGAGTCCGTCGCCGACCAGCGCGTCGAGCTCGGCCGCGAAGGCGTCGCCGCGCTCGAGCGCGGCCTCGACCGCCTGCACGCGATGGTCACCCGCGTCGGCCAGCGCCGCGCCGTCGGCCTGCCGGAGCAGCTGATCGCCGAGTTCGACGCGCGTTCGCGCGGTCAGTCGTTCTCGCCGGAAGAAGTGCAGTCCCGCCCGGCCTCGCCGGTGCCGGCGCCGAAGGTCGAGCTCAAGCCGCTGTCCGCGCCGCTCGCCGACGCCGCGCAGGACGACGACGACGCCTCGGTGCGCGCGCCGCAGGAACAGGTGCGCATCCGCGCCGACCTGCTCGACCGCCTCGTCAACTACGCCGGCGAGGTCGCGATCTACCGCGCCCGCCTGGAACAGCAGCTCGGCGCGTTCCGCGCGGCCATGGTCGAGATGGAACAGACCAACATGCGCCTGCGCGACCAGCTGCGCCGCCTCGATTCGGAGACGGAAGCGCAGATCATCGCGCGCTACCAGCGCGAGCACGACACCGGCGACCAGACCTTCGACCCGCTGGAGCTCGACCGCTTCTCGACCCTGCAGCAGCTCTCGCGCGCCCTGGCCGAGTCGGCCGCGGACTTGAGCAGCCTGCAGCAGTCGATGGACGACCAGGTCCGGCATTACGAAACGCTGCTGCTGCAACAGTCGCGCGTGAGTTCCGAGCTGCAGGAAGGCCTCATGCGCACGCGCATGGTGCCCTTGACGCGCTCGTGCCGCGCCTGCGCCGCGTGCTGCGCCAGGCTGCCGCCGACACCGGCAAGCAGGTCCAGCTCAAGCTCGACGGCGCCCAGGGCGAACTCGACCGCAACGTGCTCGAGCGCATGACCGCGCCGCTGGAGCACATGCTCCGCAACGCCGTCGCGCACGGCCTGGAATCCCCGGCCGAGCGCAGGAAGGCGAAGAAGGACGAGGAAGGCACCGTCCGCATCGCACTGCGCCGCGAAGGTTCGGAAGTGGTGCTGGAAGTCGGCGACGACGGCGCGGGCCTGAACCGCGGGGCGATCCGCAGGCGCGCCGAACAGCGTGGCCTGGTGCAGCCGGGCGCGGTGCTCGCCGACAGCACGCTCGATGCGCTGATCTTCGAGCCCGGCTTCTCCACCGCCGACGAAGTGAGCCGGCTCGCCGGTCGCGGCGTCGGCATGGACGTCGTGGCCAGCGAAGTCCGCCAGCTCGGCGGCACGTACGACATCCGCACGAAGAAGGGCGAGGGCACGACCTTCGTCCTGCACCTGCCGCAGACCCTCGCGGTCACCCAGGCGGTGTTCGTGCGCATCGGCGACACGACCTTCGCGGTGCCGATCGCCTCCGTGCGCGGCGTCGGCCGGATCTCGCGCGAGGAACTGGAGAAGGAAGGCGCGACGTATTCGTACGGCGGCGAGGAGTACGCGCTGCACGACCTCGGGCTGCTGCTCGGCCACGGCGCGGCGAAGGCCGAAGGCCAGCTGCAGATGCCGCTGCTGCTGGTCCGCTCCGGCGACCTGCGCGCCGCGGTCTGCATCGACCAGGTGGTCGGCAACCGCGAGATCGTGGTGAAGCCGGTCGGTCCGCAGGTGGCGTCGCTGCCGGGCATCTTCGGCGCGACCATCATGGGCGACGGCAGCGTGGTCGTGATCCTCGACATCGCGCCGCTGGTGCGCCGCCAGGCCGCCGGCCCGCGCGACGCGGACGTCGCGCCGCAGCAGCCGCTGGAAGCGCGCAAGGTGCCGCTGGTGATGGTGGTGGACGACTCGGTCACCATGCGCAAGGTCACCGGGCGCGTGCTCGAGCGCCACAACTTCGAGGTCGGCACCGCGAAGGACGGCCTCGACGCGCTCGAGCGCATGGCCGAGCGCGTGCCCGACCTGATGCTGCTCGACATCGAGATGCCGCGCATGGACGGCTACGAGCTCGCGACCGCGATGAAGGCCGAGCCGCGCCTGCGCGACGTGCCGATCATCATGATCACCTCGCGTACCGGCGAGAAGCACCGCCAGCGCGCGATGGAGCTCGGCGTCAACCGTTACCTCGGCAAGCCGTACCAGGAGCACGAGCTGCTGCGCAACGTGTTCGAGCTGCTGGCCGAGGACGCCGCGAAGGGCGCGGATCGTGGCTGAGCCCGCGCCGCGCGTGGCGCTGCTCGCCCGCCCCGGTGCCGCCTGCGACAACCTGCAGGCCGCGTTGCGGCAGCTGGGCGCGGACCTGGTCGCGGTGCAGGATCCCGGCGAGGGCGATCCCGCAGCCCTTGCCGCCGCGCGGCCGGCGGCGGTGCTCATCGCGCTGGAACCGGCGGTCGAGGACGCGCTGGACCGCTACGACGTAGTGCTGGCAGAACCCGGCCGGCTCGTCATCTACGACGAAGTCGCGGTGGCGGCGCGGCGCGAGGGCTGGGATGCGGCGCGCTGGACGCGCCATCTCGCGGCGAAGCTCGGCGGCCATGCCGACGTGCTGCCGCCGGGCGCCGGAAGCGACGACGCCGGCGCCGGCGCCGGCGCACTTTCGCTGGAGGCCATGGACCTCGCGCCGATGGCCACGGGGCCGTCGGACCCGGAGCCGCCGCGCGCCGACCAGTCGGCGGACCCGGAGCCACAGGCATTCGCGTCCGCCGCCGACACAGGCATCGACCTGGACGACGGCGGCGCTTCGCACGAAGCGGCCATCGCCAGGGCCGGTGACGGCATCGATTTCGGCGGCTTCACGCCGGAGATGATGGCGATCATGGCCAGTGACGCGCCGGCGATCGCGGAACCGCCCGCACCCGAGGCGCGCGACTCCGGGCCCGAGGCGGAACCCGCACTGGAGCCGGGCCCCCGATCGGAACCCGAGCCCGCCTCCGGCCTCGCGCTCGACCCTGCGCCCGAGCCCATGCCGCAGGCGGCCCCGGCCGCGGAACCCGGACCCACGCGCTTGCGCGCCGAGGAACTGTCGCTGGTGGACATGGAGCCCGGCGGCGTCGAACGCGCGCCATCCACCGGCTTCCACGGGGGCCTCGAGGAGGGCGGCGTCGTCGTCCTCGCCGGCATCGGTGGTCCGGACGCCGTCCGCCAGTTCCTGGTCGGCGTCCCCGCCGGCTTCGCCCGGCCGATCATCGTGCGCCAGCGCCTCGACGGAGGCCGCCACGACCGCCTCGTGCGACAGATGCAGCGCGCGACGGCGCTGCCGGTGGAACTCGCCGAAGCCGGGCGCCCACTCGTCGCCGGCCATGTCTACATCCTCCCCGACGGCATGACCACCGTCGCAGGCGAGGGCGCGCCCACGTTCGCCGCCACCGATGCCGCCGTCCCGGTGCTGGCCGGCCTGCCGGCGTCGGACAGCGTGGTGCTCGTGCTCAGCGGCAGCGACCCGGCGGTCGTGCCGGAAATCCTCGACGCCGCGCGCCAGGGCGCCGTGGTCGCCGGCCAGTCGCCCGACGAGAGCTTCGACGGAAGCGCCGCGGCGGCGCTCGCCGCCGCCGGCAACGATGCCCACCCCGCGGCCGAACTCGCCCGGCGCGTCAGCACGCGCTGGCTGTCCCTGAAGGATTGATCCCATGAACCAGACCCAGGCCGACATCCGCGGCGTGTTGATCCAGGTCGCCGGCGCGCGCCTGCTGCTGCCGAACGCGACGATCGCCGAGGTGCTTTCGTTCGCCGATCCCGATCCGGTCGCCGACGCGCCCGACTGGCTGCTTGGCAGGATCCGCTGGCGCGGCTGGCAGCTGCCGCTGGTCGCGTTCTCGCGCCTGGCTGGCATCGCCGACGAAAAGGGCGGCCTGGGCAGCAAGGTGATCGTGCTCAAGGCGCTCGGCGGTGATCAGAAGGCGCCGTTCTTCGCGATCCTGACCCAGGGCTTCCCGCGCCTCGTCACGGTGTCGGAAGCGGCGCTGGTGACCGAGGAAACGGAGCGATCGCTCCTGCCGAACGGCGTGCAGGCGCGGGTCATGCTCAACCAGGACGACGCGCTCGTGCCGGACCTGGAACTGGTCGAGCGCCTGATCGGCGAGAGCCTGCAGCGCGCCGCCTGACCGGAGCGCCGACCACGGGCCGGCTCTACCCCAGGTCGCCGAAGCGCGACTGCAGCGCCGCGATCGCGGCGATGCCGGCGGTTTCGGTGCGCAGGATGCGCGGCCCCAGCCGCAGGCCCGCGAAGCCCGCGCCTTCAAGCTGCGCACGGTCGCGCGGCGACCAGCCGCCCTCGGGTCCCACGGCGAGCACGCACGCGCCGCCCGGCGCCGGCATCGAGGCGATCGAGGCGCCCGCCTCGGGGTCGAGCAGGAAGCGCACCGCCGGGGCAGGCAATGCCGAGGGCTCGAGCGCGTCGGCCAGCGATTGCGGCGCGGACACCGGCGGCAGCACGCCGCGACCGCTCTGGCCGCAGGCGGAGCCGACGATGCCGCGCCAGTGCGCCAGCCGCTTCTCCGCGCGCGCCTCGTCCAGCCTGACCTCGCTGCGCTCGCTCGAGACGGGCACGATCGCGGCCACGCCGAGCTCGGTCGCCTTCTGCAGGATCCAGTCCATCTTCTCGCCGCGGGCGATGCCCTGCAGCAGCACGATCCGCAACGGCGACTCGGCGGCCGCCGCCGGGCGCGCCGCCACGACTTCGGCCTCGTAGCCGCGCTTGCCGGCCGCGACCAGGCGCGCGTCGTAATCGTTGCCATCGCCGTTGAACAGTACGCAGGGGTCGCCCGGCTTCAGCCGCAGCACGCGTTGCAGGTGCAGGGCCGCGTCCTCCGGCAAGGCGACGCGCGCGCCTGGCCGCAGCGCCGCATCCACGGGAACGCGGGTCAGGCGCACGCGGTCGCCTCCGCGATCGCCTCGGCGGTGACGCGCGCGAGCCGTTCGAGTTGCGCGTCGTCGATGCAGTAGGGCGGCATCCAGTACAGGATGTCGCCGAGCGGGCGCAGCACGACGCCGCGATCGAGCGCCGCGCGGTACGCGCGGAGGCCGATGCGCAGCGACGGGTCGAACGGCGTGTCGCGGCGGCCGTCGCGCGCCAGTTCGAACGCGACGATCAACCCGGTCTGGCGCACCTCGGCGACGTGCGGCAGCGATGCGAACGGCGCGGCCAGCGCCGCCATGCGCGCGGCGGTGGAGCGGTTGCGCTCGACGACGCGGTCGGATTCGAAGATCGCCAGCGTCGCCAGCGCCGCAGCGCACGCCAGCGGGTTGCCGGTGTAGCTGTGCGAATGCAGGAACGCGCGTTCGCGCGACGCGTCGAGGAAGCCGTCGTAGATGGACTGCGTCGCCAGCACCGCGGCGAGCGGCAGGAAGCCGCCCGTCAGCCCCTTGGACAGGCACAGCAGGTCGGGCTGGATGCCCGGCGCATCGCCCCCGCGCGCGGGCGGCGCCTGCTCGCAGGCGAACAGCGTGCCGGTGCGGCCGAAGCCGACCGCGATCTCGTCGGCGATCAGCATCACGCCGTGGCGGTCGCACAGGTCGCGCGCCAGCCGCAGGTACAGCGGATGGTGCATGCGCATGCCGCCGGCGCACTGCACCAGCGGCTCGAGGATGAAGGCGCAGACCTCGCCGGCGTGGCGTTCCAGCAGGTCGCCGAGCGCGGCGGCGGCGCGGCGCGCGCAATCCTCCGCCGACTCGCCGGGCGCCGCGGCCCAGGCGTCCGGGCTGGGCGCGAACAGGCATTCGAGCAGCAATGGCGCGTACACGCGGCGATAGAGCGGCACGTCGCCGACCGCGAGCGCGCCGAGCGTCTCGCCGTGGTAGCCGTTCTCCAGCGCCACGAACTTCGTGCGCCGCAGGTCGCCGCGATTGCGGAACCAGTGGAAGGCCATCTTCAGCGCGACCTCGACGCCCGCCGAGCCGTTGTCGGCGTAGAACACCTTCGCCAGCGGCGCGCGCGGGGCTTCGCGCGGGGCGATCGCCAGCAGCCGCTCGGCGAGCTCGACCGCGGGCGCGTGCGAGAACCCGGCCAGGATCACCTGCTCGAGCGCGCCCGCCTGGGCGGCGATCGCCGCGCCGATGCGCGGCTCGGCATGGCCGAACAGGTTGGTCCACCAGCTCGAGACCGCATCGAGGTAGCGGCGGCCGTCGCGCCCGACCAGCCAGGCGCCTTCGCCGCGCGCGATCGGCACCAGCGGCAGGGTCGGGCCCGCATCGTCCTCGGCCAACGGCGCGAAGTGCTCGCGCATCTGCGTGCACGGATGCCACAGCACCGCGAGGTCGCGCTCGCGCCAGCGGCCGGCCTCGCCAGCGCTTATGATGTCCGGATGGCCCGCATCGTCCGCCATCCGCCCATTATCTCCTGTTTGAAGCCGGCCGCTCCGGCCCCGCGGTCCGCGGAGCCGCGATGAGGGAGCGTCGCCTGCCCACCATCCACGGCGTGACCGAGGACGATGCCGGCGGCCCGTACCGCGTCGAGCACCTCGACCTGGAGTTCGCCAACGGCGAGCGCCGCCTGTTCCGGCGCCTGCACGGGCGCGGCCACGGCGCGGTCTACGTGGTGCCGATGCTCGACGACGACACCGTGCTGCTGGTCCGCGAGTACGCGGCCGGGCTGCACCGCTACGAGCTCGGGCTGGTGTCGGGACGCATCGATGCGGGCGAGACGGCGGTGGAAGCCGCCAACCGCGAGCTGCAGGAAGAGGCCGGCTACGCGGCGCGCGACCTGCGGGTGCTGCGGCGCCTGTCGCTGTCGCCGCGCTACATGAGCCAGGAAGCGGACCTGGTGCTGGCGCGCGACCTGTATCCGCAACGCCTGCCCGGCGACGAACCGGAGGAACTGGAAGTGGTGCCATGGAAGCTGGACGCGCTGCACGAACTGGTGCTGCGCGAGGAATTCTCGGAAGGCCGCGCGGTCGCGGCGCTGTTCATGGCGCGGGAGTGGCTGCGGCATGGGCGCTGAAGGCATGCCCGGCGCGGAGATGGACCGCCTGCGCGAAGGCATCATCGTGCTCGCCCGCGACGCCGCGGCCGCGATCCTGCGCGTCTACGAAGGCGAATTCGACGTCCAGCACAAGGGCGACGACTCGCCGCTGACCGCGGCCGACCTCGCCTCGCACCGCTGCATCGTCGACGGCCTCGCGCGCCTGGCGCCGGGCATTCCCGTGCTGTCGGAGGAATCGGCGCAGGAAGTGCCGGCCGCGATGCGCCGGCAGTGGCCGCGCATGTGGCTGGTCGATCCGCTCGACGGCACCCGCGAGTTCGTGAAGCGCAACGGCGAGTTCACCGTCAACATCGCCCTGATCGACGACGGCGAGCCGGTCCTCGGCGTGGTCCAGGCGCCGGTGACCGGCGCGCTCTGGCACGGCGAGCGCGGGCGCGGCGCGTTCCGTCGCGAGGACGGGCGCGACGTCCCGATCCATGCGCGCGCGCCCGCGACGGCGCCGCTGCGCGTGGCCGCGAGCCGCTCGCACCGCGACGCGCGCACCGAGGCGGTGCTGGCGCGCATGGGCGACACCGAGGCGATCGGCGTCGGTTCCTCGCTCAAGTTCTGCCGGCTCGCCGAAGGCGCGATGGACGTGTACCCCCGCTTCGGCCCGACCAGCGAATGGGACACGGCCGCGGGCCAGTGCGTGCTGGAGGCCGCCGGCGGCGCGGTGCTCGATCCGAAGGGCCGCCCGTTGCGCTACAACCAGCGCGACACCATCCTCAACGGCGACTTCATCGCCCTCGGCGACCCGTCGCTCCCCTGGCGCGAGTGGCTGGCGTGAGCACCGCTCCCGGCGACGTCGCGCGCCTGCTCGAGATCATGGCGCGGCTGCGCGATCCGGAGCGCGGCTGCCCGTGGGACGTGGAGCAGACGTTCGCGACCATCGCGCCGTACACGATCGAGGAAGCCTACGAGGTCGCCGACGCGATCGACCGCGGCGACATGCACGACCTGCGCGACGAGCTCGGCGACCTGCTGCTGCAGGTGGTCTTCCACGCGCGCATGGCCGAGGAGCAGGGCGCGTTCGACTTCGCCGGCGTGGTCGCCGCGATCGTCGACAAGATGGTGCGCCGGCATCCGCACGTGTTCGCCGGCGCCAGCCGCGAGGCCGACGGCGAGGCGCAGCTGCGCGAGTGGGAAGCGCTCAAGCGCGGCGAACGCGAAGCCGCGGGCAGGGGCGACGCGTCGGCGCTCGCCGGCATCGCGCGCGGCCTGCCGGAATGGCAGCGGGCGATCAAGCTGCAGAAGCGCGCGGCGACGATCGGCTTCGACTGGCCGGGGCCGGAGCCGGTGATCGCGAAGCTGCACGAGGAGATCGAGGAGGCGCGCGCCGAGTTCGCCGCCGTCGCCGCCGCCCCGGGCGACGCCGGGGCCCGGGACAGGCTCGAGGACGAGATCGGCGACCTGCTGTTCGTGTGCGCGAACCTCGCCCGGCACGCGCGCGTCGAACCCGGCACCGCGCTGCGCCGCGCCAACGCCAAGTTCGAGCGCCGCTTCCGGGCGATGGAAGCCCTGGCCGCGACCGACGGCGTGCACCTGAAGGACCTGCCCCTGGAGGCGCAGGAGGCATACTGGGTGCGGGCGAAGATCGCCGAGCGCGCCTGACCGGCGCGCCGCGGCGATCCGCCCCGACGAGGGACACCGCATGCGCCGCTTCGCCAGCTTCCGCGAGTTCTATCCGTTCTACCTGTCCGAGCATGCCAACCGCACGTCGCGCCGCCTGCACTTCTTCGGCAGCTGCTGCGTGCTGGGCGTGATCGCCGGCGCGATCGCCACGCGCAATGCGTGGTGGCTGGCCGGCGCGCTCGCCTGCGGCTACGGTTTCGCCTGGATCGGCCACTTCTTCTTCGAGAAGAACCGGCCGGCGACGTTCCGCCATCCGTTCTAGTCGTTCGCCGGCGACTGGGCGATGTTCGTCGACATCCTGCGCGGCCGCGTGCGGCTTTGACGCGCGCGGCCGCGACCCGCGGCGGCGGCTACTCCAGGAAGATCAGCCACGCCGCCACCGCGATCAGCGCGAACCCGGCCCAGTGGTTCCACTTCAGCGGCTGCCCGAGATACCACGCAGAGAACGCGGCGAACACGACCAGCGTGATCACTTCCTGCATGCCCTTGAGCTGGGGCGCGCTGTACACCGCGCTGCCCAGGCGGTTGGCCGGCACCTGCAGGGTGTATTCGAAGAACGCGATGCCCCAGCTGGCGAGGATCGCGAACACGAGCGGCGCGGAGCGGTACTTGAGGTGCCCGTACCAGGCGAAGGTCATGAACACGTTGGAGCCGAGCAGCAGGAGCACGGGCAGGAAGCGGTCGGCGAGGGCGGTGGGCATGGGCGGGACCGGGTCTGGACGGGGCGGGCGGGTGGGCCGGCAGCGCGCCGGGGCGGGAAAACAGGTCCAGACTAGCGCCTTCACACGGATTCCACCCCGGAACGGGCACGTTTCACAAAGCTGAAGCCCCTCAAGGAGCCAACCCATGACCCGTGCCGCCCAAGACCCCGCTGGCCTCGTCCTCATCGTCGAGGACAACCGCAACATTTCCGAGATGGTCGGCGAGTACCTCGAAGGACGCGGATTCGAGGTCGACTACGCCGCCGACGGCCTCGACGGCTATCGCCTCGCTTCCGAGAACAGCTACGACGTGGTCGTGCTGGACCTGATGCTGCCGCGCCTGGACGGCGTGGAAGTCTGCAAGCGCCTGCGCGAGGAAGCGCGCAAGTCCACGCCGGTGCTGATGCTCACCGCGCGCGACACGCTGGACGAGAAGCTCACCGGCCTCTCGGTCGGCGCCGACGACTACCTGACCAAGCCGTTCGCGATCCAGGAGCTCGAGGCGCGATTGCGCGCGCTGATCCGCCGCGAGCGCCGCCAGGTCGGCTCCGAGGTGCTCAAGGTCGCCGACCTCGTCCTCGATCCGGCCAGCCTGCGCGCCACCCGCGGCGGCGTCGAGCTGCAGCTCTCGCCGATCGGCCTGAAGCTGCTGACGATCCTGATGCGCGAATCGCCGCGCGTGGTCAGCCGCCAGGAGATCGAGCGCGAGATCTGGGGCAACGGCCTGCCGGATTCCGACACCCTGCGCAGCCACCTGTACAACCTGCGCAAGACCATCGACAAGCCGTACGAGAAGCCGCTGCTGCACACGGTGCAGAGCGCGGGCTATCGTATCGCCGACATCGAACAGCCCCCGGCCTGAGCCGGGGGATCACGGGGGGAAGATGGCGGAGGGGTTGCCGCGCAGGCTGCGGTTCGCGTTCATGCTCCAGGTGGCGATCGCCAGCCTGGTCATCCTCGCCGGCACCGCGATTTCCGTCGTGGTCGCGCGGCAGGAGATCGCGCAGCATGCGATGCAGGAGGAGGTCGACTACTTCTGGGAAATGCGCGCGGTCGACCCCGCGCACGAGCCACCGGACGAGTCGCGGTTGCGCGGTTACGTCGCCGAGGGCGGCGACGAGTCCCGGCTGCCGCCGGAACTGCGCGGGCTCTCCCCGGGGATGCATACCCTCGACCACCAGGTGGTGATGGTCGACGAGCGCGGGCCGACGCGCCTGACCCTGGCCTACCCGCGCACCGAGATGAACATGCGCTCGGTGCAGATGGTCGCCGCGCCGCTGGTGCTCGCGCTGCTGGCGCTCGCCGCCAGCGCGCTGTTCACCTACCGCAACGCCAGGCGCATCGTCGCGCCGCTCGACTGGATCGCGCGCTCGGTGCGCGAATGGGATCCGATGGAACCCGATCCGACCGCGCTCGGCCCGGACCGGCTGCCGGCCGATGCCGGCCCCGAGGCGCGCCAGCTCGCGGGCGCCCTGCAGCGCATGGCCGAACGCATGCGCGCCTTCGTCCGCCGCGAGCGCGACTTCACCCGCGACGCAAGCCACGAGCTGCGCACGCCCCTGACCGTGATCCGGGTGGCCAGCGACCTGCTCGCCGGCGACGCGGAGCTGCCCGAACGGGCGCGCCGCTCGATCGCGCGCATCCAGGGCGCCGGCCGCGACATGGAATCGGTGATCGACGCCTTCCTGATCCTCGCCCGCGAAGGCGACGTCGAGCCGCAGCGCGAGGACTTCGCGGTCCGCGACATCGTCGCCGAGGAAATGGAGAACGCGCGCGCGCTGCTCGGCGACAAGCCGGTCGAGCTGGCCGTGGTCGGGCTCGCGTCGCCGGTGCTGCACGCCGCGCCGCGCGTGTTCGCGGTGATGCTGCGCAACCTGCTGGCCAACGCCTGCACCTTCACCGAGCGCGGGCGCGTCGAAGTCCGCATCGAGGCCGACCGCGTGGTCGTCGCCGACACCGGCATCGGCATGTCCGCGGACGCGCTGCAGCGCGCCTTCGACCCGTTCTACCGGGCCGAGCCCGACCGCCTCACCGGCAAGGGCATGGGCCTGTCCATCGTGCGCCGGCTCGGCGACCGCTTCGGCTGGCCGGTGGTGCTCGACAGCCAGCCCGGGCGCGGCACCGTCGCCACCATCCGGTTCGGCACCCGCGGCTGACCCCGGTCGAAGGTCACGGCCGGCCGCGTCAACGCCGTGACGCCCCGGGCGTTAGCCTTGGCGAATCCACCGACAATCCCACGGACCCCCACCATGCCCAGCCGCCGCCCCGCTGCCGGCAAGCCCGGCAAGCCCGGCCTGCGCCGCGCCGCCGCCATCGTCGCCGTCTGCCTCGTCGTCCTGCTCGCCGGCTGGTGGTGGACGCACCGCAAGGCCGACGAAACCGGCGGCTACCGGACCACGACCGTCGAGCGCGGCGACATCCGCGTGGCGATCTCGGCCACCGGCACGCTGAGCGCGATCTCCACCGTCACCGTCGGCAGCCAGGTGTCAGGCCAGGTCACCGACGTGCTGGTCGACTTCAACGACAAGGTCACCAAGGGCCAGGTGATCGCGAAGATCGATCCCAGCACCTACGAGGCGCAGATCGAGCAGGGCAACGCGCAGATCGCGAGCGCGCAGGCGCAGCTGCGGCAGGCGCAGGCGACGCTCCGCAACGCGCAGGTGGACTACCAGCGCAAGGCGTCGCTCGGCAACGAACAGCTGGTCGCGAAGAGCGACGTCGACCTGGCGCGCGCGTCGCTCGAGCAGGCGCAGGCGCAGGTCAATTCGGCGCAGGCGCAGATCCGCCAGCAGAGCGCCTCGACGCAGACGACGCGGGTCAACCTCAACCGCACCGTGATCCGCTCGCCCGTGGACGGCGTGATCCTGACGCGCACGATCGAGCCGGGCCAGACCGTCGCGGCGAGCCTGCAGGCCCCGGAGCTGTTCACGATCGCCGAAGACCTGTCGAAGATGAAGATCGAGCTCGCCGTCGACGAGTCCGACATCGGCCAGGTCCGCGCCGGCCAGGCGGTGACCTTCACCGCCGACGCGTTCCCCAACCGCCAGTTCCGCGGCGTGGTCGAGCAGGTGCGGCTGTCGGCGACCACGACCAGCAACGTCGTCACCTATCCGGTCGTCGTCACCGTCGACAACGGCGACGGCACGCTGCTGCCCGGGCTCACGGTCAATGCCGAGATCGAGGTCAGCAAGCGCAGCGACGTCCTCAAGATCGCGAACGCCGCGCTGCGCTACAAGCCCGCCAACGAGGACGAAAGCGCGGCGGCCGCGCCTGCGCAGGGCGGCGCGCGCGGCGGTTCCGGGATGATCGACGACCTCGCGCGCACCGCCGCGGGCCTGGGCCTCGACGCGAAGCAGCAGGCCGCGTTCGATGCGGCCGCGGAATCGATCCGCCAGCGCCAGGCCGCGCGCACCGCGGCGCCCCGGCCGCAGGGCAACGCGCTGTTCGGCGGCGGCCGCGGCTTCGGCGGCGGTGGCGGCGGAGGCGGGCAGATGCAGGCGCAGATGCGCCAGCGCATGGTCGAGCGCTTCCAGCAGGACTTCGCCGCGTTCCGCGCCAGCCTGTCCGACGCGCAGCGCGCGCAGTGGGACGCCGCGGTGTCGTCCATGGTCGGCGCTACCCGCGTGGCCATCTACAAGCTCGTCGACGGCAAGCCGCAGCGGGTGATGGTCCGGGTCGGCGCGAGCGACGGCACCGACACCGAGATTTCCGGCGACATCAAGGCCGGCGACGCGGTGGTGACGGGCGAGCGCGCGGCCGCGCCGGCGCCGGCGGCGCAATGCGCGCCGCCACGACGCCCGTGATCCGCACGCGCGGGCTGGGCAAGGTGTACGCCGCCGGCACGCCGGCCGAGGTCGTCGCCCTGCGCGGCGTCGACCTCGAGGTTTCGCGCGGCGAATTCGTCGCGATCATGGGCCCGTCGGGTTCGGGCAAGTCCACGCTGATGAACCTGATCGGCGGCCTGGACACGCCAACCAGCGGCGTCTACGAGTGCGACAGCGTCGACGTCGCGACCCTCGACCCCGAGGAACTCGCGGCGCTGCGCCGCGACAAGATCGGCTTCGTGTTCCAGGGCTTCAACCTGCTCTCGCGGATGGACGCGCTGCACAACGTCGCGATGCCGCTCGGCTATGCGCGCGTCCCGCACGCCGAACGCCTCGGCCTCGCCCGCGAGGCGCTCGAGGCGGTGGGGCTCGGCGAGCGCACCGGACACCTGCCCAGCGAGATGTCCGGCGGCCAGCAGCAGCGCGTCGCGATCGCGCGCGCGCTGATCAACCGCCCGCCGATCCTGCTTGCCGACGAGCCGACCGGCGCGCTGGACTCGAAGACCGGCGAGGAGATCCTCGCCCTGTTCAAGCGCCTGCGCGACGACGATCACACCGTCGTGCTGATCACCCACGACGCCGAGGTCGCGGCGCACGCCGACCGCACCTTCGTCATGCACGACGGAGAGCTGCATCCCCAGGGAGCCGCACCATGACCGTGATGGACATCCTCCGCACCGCGGTGTTCGCGCTGCGCGGCAACTGGATGCGCAGCGCGCTGACCTCGCTGGGCGTGATCATCGGCATCGCCGCCGTGATCGTGATGGTCTCGGTGGGGCAGGGCACGCAGCGCGAGATCGACAAGCTGGTCTCCGGGCTCGGGTCGCAGCGGCTCGACGTCTCGCCGGGCGCCGGGCGCGGCGCGGGCGGCGTGCGGATGAGCTCGAGCAGCTTCTTCACCCTCACCGAGGGCGACGTCGACGCGATCCGCAACGAGGTGCCCGAAGTGCAGTACGTCGCCGGCGCGCTGCGCGGCGGCACCCAGGTGGTGTACGCGGAGAACAACGCATCCACCAGCTGGCAGGGCGTGGAGCCCGACTGGTTCGCGATCAACGACTGGAAGATCGCCGAGGGCGCGGCCTTCGACGCGCAGGCCTACAGCAGCGCGGCCAAGGAAGTCGTGATCGGCGATTCCGTGCGGCGCACGCTGTTCGGCGACGACAGCGGGGTGGGCCAGACGATCCGGCTGGGGCGCGTCCCGTTCACCGTGGTCGGCACGCTCGCGCCGAAGGGCCAGGGCGGCTTCGGCCAGGACCAGGACGACGTGGTGATGGTGCCGCTGGCGACCGGGCGCCGCCGCCTGCTGGGCTCGATGGGCCTGCCGCCGGGCGCGGTGATGCAGATCGCGCTGACCGTGGCCGACGCGCGCGACCTGTCCTACGCGCAGACCGAGGTCGAAGGCCTGCTGCGCCAGCGCCACAAGATCAAGCCGGGCGAGGACGACGACTTCACCGTCCGCAACATCAGCGAGATCGTGGCGACGCGCACGGCCACCACCAACCTGATGTCCAAGTTGCTCGGCGCGGTCGCGACCATCTGCCTGGTGATCGGCGGCATCGGCATCATGAACATCATGCTGGTGTCGGTGACCGAACGCATCCGCGAGATCGGCCTGCGCATGGCGGTGGGCGCGGGGCCGTCGGACGTGCGCCGGCAGTTCCTCGCCGAAGCGATGCTGATCTCGCTGATCGGCGGCGTCATCGGCATCGCGATCGGCGTGGTCGGCGCGTTGCTCGTCGGCAAGTTCAGCGAGCTGCCGGTGGCGCTCAACGGCCAGGTCGTGGGGCTCGCGGCGGCCTTCTCGATCGGGACGGGACTGTTCTTCGGCTACTACCCGGCGCGCAAGGCGTCGCAGCTCGACCCCATCGAAGCCCTGCGCCAGTCCTGAGCGCCGCGGGACGCGTCCGTCGAGTCTTGCGGCTCGCTACGGTTGCGTCCGGAGCTTCGTGCGGGGTCGCCGCGGATGCGAGGGGGTCCGACGCGGGACCGCCGTGAATCCATCCATGGAGGCTCTTCGAAAACATCCATGTTTTCGAGGTCCCGC
>JBQCJF010000040.1:0-8100 GCA_051953015.1 Luteimonas sp. | reverse complement strand
GAAGGCGTGGAGATGGTCATGCCGGGCGACAACATCAAGATGGTGGTGAGCCTGATCAACCCGGTGGCGATGGACGAGGGCCTGCGCTTCGCGATCCGCGAGGGCGGCCGGACCGTCGGCGCCGGCGTGGTGGCCAAGATCCTGAAGTAACAAAGCGGGAACCGGCGGCTTCGGCCGCCGGTCCAACCCGGAACGGCGAGGCGGCGCGAGCCGCCGTTGCCATTTAATACGCCAGTAGCTCAATTGGCAGAGCAGCGGTCTCCAAAACCGCAGGTTGGGGGTTCGAGTCCCTCCTGGCGTGCCAGACGTGAAGGCAGGACCCTTGAACAGCAGGATCGAACAACGGGGCGGCGGGACTTCGGTCGTCGACATCGCCAAGTACGTGGCGGCGCTCGCGCTGGTCGTCGCGGGCGTGGTCGCGTTCTACGAGTTCGAAGGCCAGTGGCCGAACGTCGCCCGCGTCCTGTCGGTCGCCGGCGGCCTGGTCGCCGGCATCGTGGTGTTCCTGACCACCGGCCTGGGCGCGCGGACCATCGGCTTCCTGTCGGAGGCCCGGTTCGAGCTGCGCAAGGTCGTGTGGCCGAAGCGGCAGGAAGCGACGCGGACCACCTGGGTGGTGATCGCGGTCGTCGTCGCGATCAGCCTGCTGCTCGCCTTCTTCGACGTCGTCGTGCAGGGCGCCGTGAAGTGGCTGCTGGCGCGCTGAGGAGTACCGAAGGAATGCAGATGCAGGAAGACAACCAGGCCCCCGCCACCCAGCCCGCCGGCAACCGGCGCTGGTACGTGGTGCATGCGTACTCCGGCTTCGAGAAGTCGGTGGCGCAGGCGCTGCGCGATCGCATCGTGCGCATGGGCATGGAAGACCGGTTCGGCGACGTGATGGTGCCGACCGAAGAAGTGGTGGAGATGCGCTCCGGCCAGAAGCGCCGTTCCGAGCGCAAGTTCTTCCCCGGCTACGTGCTGGTGCAGATCGCGACCACCGACGACAACGGCATCCCCCGGATCGACAGCGAGAGCTGGCACCTGATCAAGGAGACGCCGAAGGTGATGGGCTTCATCGGCGGCACCGCCGACAAGCCGTTGCCGATCCGCGACGACGAGGCCGCCGCGATCCTGGACCGCGTCCAGGAAGGCGTCGAGAAGCCCAAGCCCAAGGTGCTGTTCGAGGCCGGGCAGATGGTCCGCGTCATCGACGGCCCGTTCAACGACTTCAACGGCGTGGTCGAGGAAGTCAACTACGAAAAGAGCCGCCTGCGCGTGGCGGTGCTGATCTTCGGGCGCTCGACGCCCGTGGAACTCGAATTCGGCCAGGTCGAGAAAGCCTGACAACAAGGCCCGACCGGGCCTGGCCTTCACAACGGAGGAGTCCCGCAGCCGAGAGGCGTGCAGACGCTTGAACTCCAGGAGCTAGAGCAATGGCAAAGAAAGTCGTCGGTTACATCAAGCTGCAGGTCAAGGCCGGCCAGGCCAACCCGTCGCCGCCCGTGGGCCCCGCCCTCGGCCAGCGCGGCCTCAACATCATGGAGTTCTGCAAGGCGTTCAACGCCGCCACGCAGAAGCTCGAGCCCGGCCTGCCGACCCCGGTGATCATCACCGCGTATTCGGACCGCACGTTCACCTTCATCACCAAGAGCACGCCGGCATCGGTGCTGCTGAAGAAGGCGGCGGGCGTCCAGTCCGGCTCCAAGCGCCCGAACACCGAGAAGGTGGGCAAGGTCACCCGCAAGCAGCTCGAGGACATCGCCAAGGCGAAGGAACCCGACCTGACCGCGGCCGACCTGGAAGCGGCGGTGCGCACGATCGCGGGCTCGGCCCGTTCCATGGGCCTGACGGTGGAGGGCTGATCACATGACCACGATGACCAAGCGAATCAAGGCCCAGTCCAAGGCGACCCCGGGCAAGGCGTACGCGATCGATGAAGCCCTCGAGCTCGTCCGCGGCAACGCCAAGGTGAAGTTCGTCGAGTCCGTCGACGTGGCCGTGCGCCTCGGCGTGGACGCCAAGAAGTCGGACCAGCAGGTGCGCGGCTCGACCGTGCTGCCGGCCGGCACCGGCAAGACCGTGCGCGTGGCGGTGTTCGTGCCCGCGGGCGCCAAGGCCGACGAGGCCCTGGCCGCCGGCGCCGACGTCGTCGGCATGGACGACCTGGCGGAGAAGATGACCGCCGGCGACCTGAACTACGACGTCGTGATCGCCACGCCGGACGCGATGCGCGTCGTCGGCAAGCTCGGCCAGGTGCTGGGCCCGCGCGGCCTGATGCCGAACCCGAAGGTCGGCACCGTGTCGCCGAACCCGGCCGAGGCGGTGAAGAACGCCAAGGGCGGCCAGGTCCGCTACCGCACCGACAAGGCCGGCATCATCCACTGCACCATCGGCAAGGCCGACTTCGAAGCCGCCAAGCTGAAGGACAACCTGCAGGCGCTGCTGCTCGACCTGATCAAGGCCAAGCCGTCGTCGGCCAAGGGCCAGTACCTGCAGAAGATCTCGATCAGCTCCACGATGGGCCCCGGCGTGATCGTCGACCAGTCCACGCTGGCGCTGAAGTAACAGAAGGAATTTTGAGGGCGCCGCCGAGGGACGAAGTCCCGACGCGGTGGCCGTCAAAGACCGCAGGCGCGGTCTGCGCACGATGGCGACGGGCACGGAAGCTCGCAAACGGCAGGGAATCGCCGCCATCGCAGCGGGAACGCTTAATCGCAGCCCTTCGGGGCAACAGCCTGCGTAGATGGTGCCCCCTCTGGAAGTTTCCGGTCCATACCGGCTTTTTTCAGGGCAAGGCCACCACCGGGACGCGCGAGCGTCCCCGATGCCAACGGACGGCATCGCCCAGGACCGCGAGCGGCAGGAGCCGCGAGCGGAGTTCATTTGGAGGAGTGCAATGGCTCTCAACCTGACCCAGAAGCAAGAAGTGGTCGCCGAACTGGCGGAAGTCGCCGCGAAGGCACACTCCCTGGTCGCAGCCGAGTACGCGGGCACCACGGTCGAGCAGATGACCGCGATGCGCAAGAAGGCCCGCGAGACGGGCGTGTACCTGCGTGTCGTCAAGAACACGCTGGCATCGCGCGCCGTGGCCGGCACGGAATACGAGTGCGTCAAGGACGCCCTCGTCGGTCCGCTGCTGTACGCGTTCTCGACCGAGGAACCCGGCGCTGCCGGGCGCCTGATCAAGGAGTTCGCCAAGGGCAACGACAAGCTCGTGGCCAAGGTCGTTTCCGTGGAGGGCAAGCTGCTGCCTGCCGCCCACGTCGACGTCCTCGCCTCGCTGCCGACCCGCGAGCAGGCCCTGGCCATGCTGGCGCGCGTCCTGGCCGAGCCCGCGGCGATGTTCGCCCGCGCGGTCAAGGCCGTGGCCGACCAGCAGGGCGGTGGTGACGCGTCCGCGGATTCGACCGAGTCCGCCGCCGAGCCGTCCGCCGAGGCCGCTCCCGAAGCGACCGCCTGAACCCATACCGATCAAACTTTCCAGAGGTAATTGAAATGTCCCTTTCCAACGAGCAGATCGTCGACGCCATCGCCGCCAAGTCGCTGATGGAAGTGATGGAGCTGGTGAAGGCCATCGAAGACAAGTTCGGCGTTTCCGCCGCCGCCCCCGTGATGGCCGCCGGTCCGGCCGCCGCTGCGGGTCCGGCTGCCGAGGAGCAGACCGAGTTCACCGTCGTGCTGAAGAGCGCCGGCGACAAGAAGGTCGAAGTGATCAAGGCGGTCCGCGCGATCACCGGCCTGGGCCTGAAGGAAGCCAAGGACCTCACCGAGGCCGGCGGCACCGTGAAGGAAGGCGCGTCGAAGGACGACGCCGCCAAGATGAAGAAGGACCTGGAAGCCGCCGGCGCGACCGTCGAGGTCAAGTAAGCGGATTCCTTGCATCGCCTGCCGCATGGCGATGCACGAAGGCTGGGGGCGCGAGCCCCCGGCCTTTGCCCGTTGTAGACGCGGCACCAAAACCGACGCGAGTCGGTAGTCGGAAGTAGCGGGAGAAGGCGTGCTGGTGCCGGCAATACCAGCGACTTCCGACTGTCGATTCACCCGATCGAACGATCCCCCGGGGCCGCGGACGCGCGGCCCAAGCGAGCGAGGCGGCAACACATGACCACGGCTTCCCCTACCAAGTCGAACCGGGCTGACCGGAAGTACTCCTTCACCGAGAAGAAGCGCATCCGCAAGGACTTCGGCAAGAGCCGGTCCATCCTCGAGGTGCCCTTCCTCCTGGCCATCCAGGTGGATTCCTACCGCGAGTTCCTGCAGGAGAACATCGACCCGTCGAAGCGGGCCGACAAGGGCCTGCACGCCGCGCTGAAGTCGGTGTTCCCGATCGTCAGCTACAACGGCTACGCGGCGCTGGAATACGTGGGCTACAAGCTCGGCGAGCCGGTGTTCGACGAGCGCGAGTGCCGCAACCGCGGCCTCAGCTACGGCGCGCCGCTGCGCGTGACCGTGCGCCTGGTCATCTACGACCGCGAGTCGTCGAGCAAGGCCGTGAAGTACGTGAAGGAGCAGGAGGTCTACATGGGCGAGATCCCGCTCATGACCGAGAACGGCACCTTCATCGTCAACGGCACCGAGCGCGTCATCGTCTCCCAGCTGCACCGCTCGCCGGGCGTGTTCTTCGACCACGACCGCGGCAAGACCCATTCGTCGGGCAAGCTGCTGTACAGCGCCCGCATCATCCCCTACCGCGGCTCGTGGCTGGACTTCGAGTTCGACCCGAAGGACGCGCTGTTCACCCGCATCGACCGCCGCCGCAAGCTGCCGGTCAGCGTGCTGCTGCGCGCGCTCGGGTACACGAACGAGGAGATGCTCAACGAGTTCTTCGAGATCAACACCTTCCACGTCGACCCGAAGGAAGGCGTGCAGCTCGAGCTCGTGCCCGAGCGCCTGCGCGGCGAGACCCTGAACTTCGACCTGGCCGACGGCGACAAGGTGATCGTCGAGGCCGGCAAGCGCATCACCTCGCGCCACGTGCGCCAGCTCGAGCAGGCCGGCGTCGCCGCGCTCGCCGTGCCGGACGAGTACCTGGTCGGCCGCATCCTCTCGCACGACGTGGTCGACGCGTCCACCGGCGAGCTGCTGGCCACGGCCAACGACGAGATCTCCGACGACCACCTGGCCGCGTTCCGCAAGGCCGGCGTGGAGACGGTGGGCACGCTGTGGGTCAACGACCTCGACCGCGGCCCGTACCTGTCCAACACCCTGCGCATCGACTCGACCAAGACCCAGCTCGAGGCGCTGGTCGAGATCTACCGCATGATGCGCCCCGGCGAGCCGCCGACCAAGGACGCCGCGCAGAACCTGTTCCACAACCTGTTCTTCACCTTCGAGCGCTACGACCTCTCGGCCGTGGGCCGGATGAAGTTCAACCGCCGCATCGGCCGCAAGGAAGTCACCGGCGCCTCGGTGCTGTACGACGCGAAGTACTTCGCCGAGCGCAAGGACGACGAGTCCGTGCGCCTGCGCGAGGAGAACGGCGGCGGTTCCGACATCCTGGACGTGATCAAGGTCCTGACCGAGATCCGCAACGGCCGCGGCACCGTGGACGACATCGACCACCTGGGCAACCGCCGCGTGCGCAGCGTCGGCGAGATGGCCGAAAACGTGTTCCGCGTCGGCCTGGTCCGCGTCGAGCGCGCCGTGCGCGAGCGCCTGACCATGGCCGAGGCCGACGGGCTGACGCCGCAGGAACTGATCAACGCCAAGCCGGTCGCGGCCGCGGTGAAGGAGTTCTTCGGCTCCTCGCAGCTGTCGCAGTTCATGGACCAGAACAACCCGCTGTCCGAGGTCACCCACAAGCGCCGCGTCTCGGCGCTCGGTCCGGGCGGCCTGACCCGCGAGCGCGCCGGCTTCGAGGTGCGCGACGTGCACCCGACGCACTACGGCCGCGTCTGCACCATCGAGACGCCGGAAGGCCCGAACATCGGCCTGATCAACTCGCTGGCCGTGTTCGCGCGCACCAACCGCTACGGCTTCCTCGAGACGCCGTACCGCAAGGTCGTGGACGGCCGCGTCACCGACGACGTCGAGTTCCTGTCGGCGATCGAGGAGAACGAGTACGTCATCGCCCAGGCCAACGCGCCGCGCGACGAGAAGGGCAACATGACCGCCCAGTTCGTCGCCTGCCGCCAGCAGGGCGAGAACCTGCTCAAGCCGCCGTCCGAGATCCACTTCATGGACGTCTCGCCGATGCAGACCGTGTCGGTCGCGGCGGCGCTGGTGCCGTTCCTGGAGCACGACGACGCCAACCGCGCGCTGATGGGCGCGAACATGCAGCGCCAGGCGGTGCCGACGCTGCGCGCGCAGAAGCCGCTGGTCGGCACGGGCATCGAGCGCGCCGTGGCGCGTGACTCGGGCGTGACCGTCAACGCGCGGCGCGGCGGCGTGATCGAGCAGATCGACGCCGGCCGCATCGTGGTCAAGGTGCACGAGAACGAGATCTCCGGCGAGCACGATGCCGGCGTCGACATCTACACCCTGATCAAGTACACGCGCTCCAACCAGAACACCTGCATCAACCAGCGCCCGCTGGTGAACGTGGGCGACCGCGTCGAGCGCGGCGACGTGCTCGCGGACGGCCCGTCGACCGACATCGGCGAGCTCGCGCTCGGCCAGAACATGCTGGTCGCGTTCATGCCGTGGAACGGCTACAACTTCGAGGACTCGATCCTGCTCTCCGAGCGCGTGGTCGAGCAGGATCGCTACACCACGATCCACATCGAGGAGCTGACGGTCCAGGCGCGCGACACCAAGCTCGGGCCGGAGGAGATCTCCGCCGACATCCCGAACGTCTCCGAGCAGGCGCTGAACCGCCTCGACGAGTCGGGCGTGGTGTACATCGGCGCCGAGGTCCGCGCCGGCGACATCCTCGTGGGCAAGGTCACGCCGAAGGGCGAGAGCCAGCTCACGCCGGAAGAGAAGCTGCTGCGCGCGATCTTCGGCGAGAAGGCCTCGGACGTGAAGGACAGCTCGCTGCGCGTGCCCCCGGGCATGGACGGCGTGGTCATCGACGTCCAGGTCTTCACCCGCGACGGCATCGAGAAGGACAAGCGCGCGCGCCAGATCGAGGAATCCGAGATCAAGCGCGTCAAGAAGGACTTCGACGACCAGTTCCGGATCCTCGAGGGCGCGATCTACGCGCGCCTGCGCTCGCAGCTGCTGGGCAAGGTCGCCAACGGCGGTCCGGGCCTGAAGAAGGGCGACACCGTGTCGTCGCTGGTGCTCGACGGGCTGAAGAAGTCCGACTGGTTCCAACTGCGCATGAAGGACGACGACGCCGTCGAGGCGATCGAGCGCGCGCAGAAGCAGATCGAGGTCCACCAGGCCGAGTTCGACAAGCGCTTCGCCGACAAGCGCGCCAAGATCACCCAGGGCGACGACCTCGCCCCGGGCGTGCTGAAGATGGTCAAGGTGTACCTGGCGGTGAAGCGCCGCATCCAGCCCGGCGACAAGATGGCCGGCCGCCACGGCAACAAGGGCGTCGTGTCCACCATCGTCCCGGTGCAGGACATGCCGTACATGGCCGACGGCCAGACCGTCGACATCGTGCTGAACCCGCTGGGCGTGCCGAGCCGAATGAACATCGGCCAGATCCTCGAGGTGCACCTGGGCTGGGCCGCGAAGGGCCTCGGCCAGAAGATCGACCGCATGCTGCAGGCGCAGGCCAAGGTGGCGGAGCTGCGCAAGTTCCTCGACGAGATCTACAACCACGACCGTGCCACGGGCGAGCAGCGCGTCGACCTGAAGCAGTTCAGCGACGACGAGCTGCTGAACCTCGCGCGCAACCTGACCGACGGCGTGCCGATGGCGACGCCGGTGTTCGACGGCGCCGCCGAGGCCGAGATCAAGAAGATGCTCGAGCTCGCCGACCTGCCGCTGTCCGGCCAGACCATGCTGCACGACGGCCGCACCGGCGAGGCGTTCGAGCGCCCGGTGACCGTCGGCTACATGCACATGCTGAAGCTGAACCACCTCGTCGACGACAAGATGCACGCGCGTTCGACCGGCCCGTACTCGCTCGTCACCCAGCAGCCGCTGGGCGGCAAGGCGCAGTTCGGCGGCCAGCGCTTCGGCGAGATGGAAGTCTGGGCGCTGGAAGCCTACGGCGCGGCCTAC
>JBQCJF010000039.1:0-5191 GCA_051953015.1 Luteimonas sp. | reverse complement strand
CGCGTCGACATTGGGTCCGTGGCGCCGGGTGGGCGCCTTCACCGGGAGGGGGAACCATGAACGAGATCGATCCGGCCTCGGCCGCCGGCAGCGCGATTCCGGCCGAAGAGCGGCAGTGGGCCATGTTCGCGCACCTGTCCGCGCTGCTCGGCGGGCTGCTCACCTCGGCTGTGGGCGGCTGGGGCTTCTTCCTCGGCCCGCTGGTCATCTGGCTGATGAAGAAGGACACGATGCCCTTCGTCGCCGACCAGGCGAAGGAAGCGCTCAACTTCAACATCACCGTGTCCGCGATCTTCCTCGTGCTGATGATCCTCGGCTTCCTGACCCTGGGCATCGGCTTCCTGCTGATCGGGCCGCTGATGCTGCTGATCGGCATCGCCGCGCTGGTGTTCATCGTCATCGCCGCGATCAAGGCGAACGAAGGCGTCGCCTATCGCTACCCGATGACCGTCCGGCTGGTGAAATGACGACCGAAAACGAGCGGCAGTGGGCGATGCTCGCCCACGTCGCCGCGCTGGTGCTCGCGCTGTGCACGAGCTGGATCGCCGGCGTCGCCGGCATGCTCGGCGCGGGCGCGGTCTACCTGCTCAAGCGCGATGCGTCGCCCTTCGTGGCGGCGCACGCGCGCGAGGCGTTCAACTTCAACCTCAGCATGTTCCTGTACGCGGCGATCGCCGCGATCATCGGCGTCGTGCTGGTCGGGGCGACGGTGCTGACGCTGGGCCTCGGGATCATCCTGACCGCGCCCGCCGGCATCGTGCTGGCGATCGCGATCGCGCTGATCTCGCTGCTGTGGCTGGTGTGCAGCATCGTCGCCGCGATGAAGGCCTGGAGCGGCGAGCCCTACCGCTACCCGCTGACGATCCGCCTCCTGTAGGGCCGACCCATGGTCGGCTTTCGTCGTCCCGAGCCGACCATGGGTCGGCTCTACGCCGCTTTTCAGCGGCCCGCGTAGGCCTCGAGGCCGGGGTTGGCGACGGTGTCGATGCGGTCGAGGCGGTCGGCCAGCGGCGGATGCGTCTTGTACAGCTGCGCGAGCGCCGCCGACTTCGTGCCGAACGCGGTCATCTTCTGCAGCACCGCGTACAGCGACAGCGGATCGAAGCCCGAGCGCGCGAGGTAGACCTCCGACGCCTGGTCGGCGCGGAATTCCGCTTCGCGGTCCAAGCTGGTGAGCAGCACCTTCGCGCCGTTGCGGGTCACGTAGTCCTTGGCGAACTGGCCGGCCAGGCCGCCGCCGACGTTGACCTGGCTGGCGAGCATCTCGGTGCCGGCCTGAGCGACTTCCTGCTTGTGGATCACGGTGTAGTGGTCGCGCTGGACGACGTGGCCGATCTCGTGGCCGAGCACCGCCGCGACCTCGGCGTCGTCCGCGAGCAGCTCGTACATCCCGCGCGTGACCAGGATGTAGCCGCCCGGCGCGGCGAACGCGTTGATCTCGGGCGAATCGATCACGCCGAACGTCCACGGCAGGTCGGGGCGGCTGGTGTGCGAGGCGACCCAGCGGCCGATGGTGTTGACGCGATGCTGCGCGTCCTGGTCGTCCCACAGCGGCGCGGCGCCGAGCACCCGCCCGGCGATCTCGGGGCCGAGCGCGAGCTCCTCCGCCGACATCTCCTCCTCGGACTTGCCCATCGACTTCTCGGCCACGTTCATCGCGGAATCGCCCAGCGCCGACCCGACGCCGCTCATCGACAGCAGCGTGCGCGCGAAGCCGAAGCCGCGGCGCTTGGTCTGCTGGGTGGCGCCGCCCGGCTTCTGCGTCGTCGCCTCGGCGGCGTACGGCACCGTCATCGCCACCCAGCCGTCGGCGGCCGCCTGCGCGTCGGCGTCCGCGGCGGCGACGCGGTTGCCTTCCATCGCCGCGAGCTGGTCCGCGTCGTAACCGGCGGACGCGAGGCTGCTCTCGTCGAGGCCGCGCACGCCGGCGGTCTCGGTGACGCGGCCCTTGCCGGCCTTGCCGGTGAACAGCGCGCGCACGTTGGCGTCGCCGCTTTCGTCGCCGGCGTAGGCCATGCGCACGTCGTTGACGCGCACGTAGCCGGTCTTGCCGTCGGCGAGCTTCACCTGGAACCACAGGCCCTGCTGGCCGGCGACCTCGAGCTTCGCGTCGCGCTGCAGCGTGGCCACGGCGGCCGCCTTGAAGTCCGGCGCGCTGCGCACGTCGACGGAGGGCTTGTGCACCAGCGCGGTCATCGTCGCCGCGACGGCGGGCAGGACGATGGCAGCGGCGCAGGCGAGCAGCGCACCGGCGGCGCGGCGGCGGATCGTGGCGGCAGTGGCGGCGGCGACGTTCGTCATGTGGGCTTCCCCCGCGGAACGGCGTGTCCGCGACAGCGTGGAAAACGCGGTGCGGGGGCGGGTCAGGACACGTGCACCGCCGGCGCGCGCATTCAGCCGGCGGGGGCCGTCGCGCCGGCCGCGCCGTGGTCGTCGCCGGCGTGCGGGCCCTCGTCCGCGGCGAACGCGTCGTGGTCCGACAGCGGCCGTTCGTCCGTCGCCGCCAGCAGCCGGCCGAGCACCGAGCAGACGCGCGCGCGCGTCGCGGCCAGCGGCTCGTCCTCGCCGACGGCGGCGCTGACGAGGCTGGCCACGCGCACGCTGCCGTCGTCGGGCAGCACGTCGTCGCGGCCGGCGAGGTATTCGCGCAGCTCGCGCAGCTCGCGTTCCGCGGTCGCGGAGACGGTCGCGCGGTCGGGGCCGCTCCACACCAGCACGTTGACGTCGAGCAGCGACTCCCACAACCAGTGCTTGTATTCGACGATGCCCTCGATAGCGACCGCGTCGACGCCGCGGTAGAGCCAGCCGCGCAGGCGCCGCCGGTATTCGCGGATGCGGCGGCCGAGCTCGCGCTCGTCGAGGCCCGCGTCCGGCACGAAGCGCAACCGCGCGAGCGCCAGCCAGCGGTCGTGGTCGGGATCGAACTGCGGGCGGTAGTCGTCGTTGCCGATGGCGCGTCCGCGCTGCGCCGCCGCGTAGCTGCGGCACAGCCCGAACACCAGGCTGACGAAGCCGAGCGCGGCGAAGATGTCGAAGAACACGCCGAACGCGGTCAGGCCGACGAACGCCGCGGCCAGCAGCGCCAGGTTGCCGGCGACGAAGATCGCGTCCATGTCCCACGACGGCTCGCCGCGCCAGAACACGAAGCCGGTGAACGCGACGAGCAGCGCGGCGAGCAGGTACTTGAAGCCGGCCGGCGGCATCCAGATGCCGGTGCCGGCGACCAGCGCCTCGATCGCCTCGGCGTGCACCTGCACGCCCGGCATCGACGGATTCACCGGCGTCGGCTTGGCGTCGTTGAGGCCGGCCGCGGTGTAGCCGACCATCACCACCGCGCCGTCGAGCTTCGGCGGCGGGCCGCGCACGTCGCAGACGGGCTTGCCTTCGATCAGGTCGGCGGCGCTGACGTAGGGCATCGGGTGCTGCGTGCGCCAGTTGATGCGCACCGATGCGGGGAACGATGCCGGCGGCCGCCCGGTCGCGACCGCGGCGAGCGCTAGCGAGATCGACGGCAGCGCCCAGTCGCCGTATTCGCGGCGCAGGCGCACGTCGCGGACCAGGCCGTCGTCGTCGCGGTCGGCGTCGAGCAGCGCGCTGTGCGCCGCCATCGCCTTGCCGTAGGGCCACAGCAGCAGGATGCCCGGGCCCGGCCGCGCCGGACGCGGCGCGATCGCGAACGCGCCCGGCGCCTGCGACACCGGCAGCGTGTTGCCGGCGTCGGCGAGTTCCTGCGGCGGCAGCGTCGAGCCGAAGACGAAGCGCCCGGCGCCGCCGTCGGCCATCGCCTCGAGCGATGCGTCGCCGCCCGGATCGGCCTGCGAATGCTCGATGAACTGCACATCGTAGCCGGCCGCGCGCACGCCGGCGCGGTCGAGCGCGTCGAGCAGGTCGGCGTGGCGCTGCCGGCTCCACGGCCAGCCGCCTTCGCCGCGGCTGCGGTAGTACTCGATCGAGCAGTCGTCGATCTCGACCACGGCGACCTTGCCCGAGCGCGGCGGTTCGAACGGCCGCATCGAGATCACCTGGTCGAAGATCGCGTTCTCGGCGGACGCCAGGTTGCGGTCGTGGGTCCAGTCCCAGCCGAGCCAGGCGAGCGCCGCGAGCGCGAGCAGCGGATAGAAGCCGAAGCGCAGCCGCATCGCGATGTCCGCGTACGGGCGCCGGTAGCCGCGCTCGAACGCGCCCCAGCGGGTGACGAAGGTGAAGCCGAGCCAGGCCAGCAGCGCTTCCGCGCGCGCCGCGAGCCATGGCAGCCACCGCTTCGCCTTGCCGTGTCCGTCCGCCATGCGCCTCCCCCGGCGTCGGTGGTGGGTCCTGCGTTCCGCCGGCTCAGTGGTCGCGTTCGACCACCTGCCGGGCCAGCGCCGCGAGCGCCGTGCCGCGTTCCCCCAGCGGCGCCAATGCTGCCTCCATTTCGGCCGCCAGCGCCAGCAGGCGCTCGCGCGAGGCCGCCACGCCGATCAGCGCGGGGAAGGTCGCCTTGGCCTGCGCCTGGTCCTTGCCCGCGGTCTTGCCGAGCGTGGCGCTGTCGCCCTCGACGTCGAGCAGGTCGTCGCGCACCTGGAAGGCGAGGCCCAGCGCGTCGGCGTAGCGGTCGAGCGCGGCGCGTTCCGCCTCGTCCGCGCCGGCGGCGAGCGCGCCCAGGCGCACCGCCGCGCGCAGCAGCGCGCCGGTCTTCAGCGCGTGCATGGTTTCCAGCTCGAGCAGCGGCATGCGCGTGCCGGTGGCGCCGATGTCCAGCGCCTGCCCGCCGCACATGCCGCCCGCGCCCGCGGCGACGGCGAGCTCGCGCAGCATCGCCACGCGCGCCTCCGCCGGCAGCGGTGCCGCGGCCAGGCGCTCGAACGCGAGCGACTGCAGCGCGTCGCCGGCGAGGATCGCGGTGGCCTCGTCGAAGGCGACGTGCACGGTCGGCTTGCCGCGGCGCAGCGCGTCGTCGTCCATCGCCGGCAGGTCGTCGTGCACCAGCGAATAGGCGTGGATGAATTCGACCGCGGCGGCGGCATCGTCGAGCGCGTCGAGCGATGCGCCGCAGGCGTGGCCCGTCGCGTAGGCGAGCAGGGCGCGCATGCGCTTGCCGCCGCCGAGCACCGCATGGCGCATCGCGGCGTGCAGGCGCGCGGGTTCGCGCGCGGCGTCCGGCAGCGCGGTGTCGAGGACGTCTTCGATGCGCGCCCGCAGCACCGCCGGC
>JBQCJF010000038.1:0-10252 GCA_051953015.1 Luteimonas sp. | reverse complement strand
AAGTGCTCCGCGGCCTGCGCGCTGCGGCCGCCGTGGTGGCACATGAACGCGATCGGCGTGTCCTTCGGCAGCGCCTCGAGCGCGGCGGCGCCGTTGTCCAGGGTCTCGAAGCCGCCGGCGAGCGCGGCGAGCGCGCGTTCCTGCGCCGGGCGCACGTCGACCAGCGTGAGCGTGCCGGCGGCGAGGCGCGCGGCCGCGTCGGCCGGCGCGAGCTCGCGCACCTTCGGCGGCGCATTCGGGTTCTCGATCACCAGGCCGCGGCCGCGCGCGTCGTCGACCCAGTCGATCGACAGGCCTTCGGCGCGGCGCGCGGACGCGAGGTCGAACTGCACGCGGATGCCGGCGGCTTCGGTCGCGATCGCCCCGGGGCTCGCGGGCTCGGCCTGCAGCTGCGCGTTGAAGCGCGGATCCACCGAAACCTTCAGCGCGAATCCCTCGCCCGCATCGGCGATCGCGCTGCGCAGCACGGCGGCGGCCGCCTCGGAAATGCGGATCGACGGCGGCGTGCGGTCCGGCGGCGGCAGGCCGAGCGCGGCCTGCAGCTCGCCGCTGGAGGCCATCTGCTCGATGATGTCGCTGCCGCCCACCAGTTCGCCGTTCACGTACAGCTGCGGGATCGTCGGCCAGTCGCCGTAGGCCTTGATGCCCTCGCGGATCTCGGGGTCGGACAGCACGTCGACGTGCGCGTAGTCGTCCAGGCCGATGGACGCGAGCGCGCCGGCGGCCTTGGCCGAGAAACCGCACTGCGGCGCGCGCGGCTCGCCCTTCATGAACAGCACCACCTTGTTGGCGGCGAGCAGCGCGTCGATGCGCGCGCGCAGGGCGGGGTCGAGCGACATGGCGGAGATCCTGGAAACGCGTGCGGGGGCCGCCATTCTACGCCCGGGGCGGCGCGCGCCGGCCGCGTGCGGCATGATCCGGGTCATGGAAGGATCCGTTTTCCCCGCCGTCCACCAGCCGCCGCGGCGGCCGCACGCCTGGGCGTGGGCGCTGGCCGCCTCGCAGCTGCTGGCCGCGGCGCTGTGGTGGCGGCTGGGCTGGCGCGTCGGGCTGCCCGTGCTGCTGCTCTCGCATCTCGTGTTCGTGTGGGGCACGCTGCGGCCGCGCTCGGCGCTGTTCGGGCCGGTGCTGTGGCGGCTCCCGACGCGGGAACCGGTCGCGTGGCTGACGATCGACGACGGCCCGTCGGACGACACCGCCGCGATCCTCGATGCGCTGGACGCGCGCGGCGCGAAGGCGACGTTCTGCGTCGTCGCATCGCGGGCGCGCGCGCGGCCGGAACTCGTGCGCGAGATCGTGCGGCGCGGGCACGGGCTGGGCAACCACAGCGCGAGCCATCCCTCCGCATGGTTCTGGGCGCTCGGACCGCGGCGGATGGCGCGCGAGATCGCCGACGCGCAATCGGAACTGCAGGCGCTTTCCGGCACGGCGCCCCGCTGGTTCCGCGCGGTCGTCGGCATGGCGAACCCGTTCGTGGCGGCGCCGCTGGCGCGGCTAGGCCTGGCGCGCGTGGCGTGGAGCGCGCGCGGCTACGACGCGGTGGACGGCGACGCCGCGCGCGTCGTCGCGCGCATCGAACGCGACCTGACGCCGGGCGCGATCGTGCTGCTGCACGAGGGCGCGGCGCACGGGCGCAGCGTGGAGACGATCGTCGCGATGCTGGACCGCCTGGAAGCGCGCGGATTCCGCACCGTGCTGCCGTGACCGCGACTGCGGCCGTCACCGCGATCGCGAACGCGCCTGCAACCGCGGGCGGCGCCGGCTAGCGCGTGGCGACGACGAGCCAGTTGTTGAACGGCGTGCGTCCGTAGAGCGGCGCGAACGTGCTCGACAGGCCGGCGGCGTCGAAGCGCGCGCGCAGCGCGGCGGAATCCGGATAGGACTGCGGGCCGGCGTTCATCCAGCGGAGCGCGCGCGACAACGCATCGATGCGGCGCGTGGTCCGCGCCCGCGCGCTGCCGTCGTCGAGGCCGGTGCGGATCACCAGCCGAGCGCCGGGCGCGAGCATCGCGACGGCGGCATCGAGGATCGCCGCCTGCGCCGCCGGCGACACGAACTGCAGCACGTCGAGGATCGCCACGCTGCCGCGGTGCGCCGGCATGCGCGCGGACAGGTCCATCGCCTCGAACGCGACATCGCGCAGGCCGGCGTTGGCCGCCGCGCGCGCGGCGTGCGCGATCTTCGCCGCGTCGATGTCCACGCCGCGGTACGGCATGCCGAGCCCGGCGGCGCGCAGCGCGTGCGCGAGCAGGCCCATGCCGCAGCCCAGGTCGAGCAGCGGCGCGTCGCAGCCGCGCAGCGCGCCGATGACGCCCGGATACAGCGGGTCGCTGCGCAGCTTGGCGCGCGTGTAGAACCAGGCGGTGCGGTCGCCGTACCAGCGCGACGGGCGGAACGCGGCGGCGATGCGCGCGGCCGTCGCCGCGTCGAAAGGCACGGTCGCGTCGGCGGCGACGTCGCCCGCCGGCGCAGTGGCGGCGCCGCTTCCGGGCGCCATCAATCCGGCTCCGTGTCGGACAGCAGGCGCTGCGCGGCGGGCAGCGCGGCCTCCAGCCACAGCGCGTGCATCGCCGCGGACGGATGCAGGCCGTCGTCGGCCTGCATCGCCGGCTCGGCGCCGCGGGCGCGCGAAACCGGCGCGATGTCCACGAAGGCGACGCCGTGCCGCGCGCACAGCTCGCGCGCGGCGTCGTTGAAGGCGTCGAGCTCGCGCGAGACCTGCGCCAGGTCGCGGCCGGATTCCGCGCCGAAGCGGGTGACGCCCCAGTCGGGGATCGACAGCACGAGCACGCGGTCGCAGCGGCCGCCGGTGAAGGCGATCGCGCGATGCAGCAGCGCCTCGAACTGCGCGCGGTACTCGTCGAGGCCGCGGCCGCGGTACTGGTTGTTGACGCCGATCAGCAGGGTCACGAAGTCCCATTCGCCCAGCGGTCCGGCGGCGTCGATCGCGGCGGACAGCTCGTCGGTGGTCCAGCCGGTCGTGGCGATGATGCGCGGCTCGTCGATCGCCACGCCGCCCTCGCGCAGCGCGCGCGCCAGCAGCACCGGCCAGCGCGCGTCGGCGGCGACGCCTTCGCCGATGGTGTAGCTGTCGCCGAGCGCGAGGTATCTCATCGCGACTCCCAAAGGCTTTTCATCCGTGGCAAAGCCGCTTTTTCATGCAGCGGCTGCGGCATTCGAAACGCGGCGCGACAGCGCGCGGTCGACGCGCGCGAACACCTCGCGCAGCACCGGCGCTTCCGGCAGCAGGGTCACGCGGAAATGGTTGCGGTACGGCACGTTGAAGCTCGAGCCCGGCACCACGAGCACGCCTTCCTCCTCCATCAGCTGCAGCGCGAACGCGTGGTCGTCGAAGCCGCGCGCGGCCTCGCCGACCACCGCGGGGAAGCCGTACAGCGCGCCCTGCGGCGCGACCAGCTCGAGGTGCGGGCTCGCTTCGCAGGCCTCGATCAGCGCGGCGCGTGTCTCGTGCAGGCGGCCGCCGGGGGCGGTGAGCGCGGCGATGGTGTCCTCGCCGTGGAGCGCGGCCTCGATCGCGAACGGGCCGGGCACGTTCGCGCACAGGCGCAGCGCGCCGAGCAGGTCCATCGCGTGGTGCAGGTCGCCGCTCGCGACGGGATCGCCGCTGAGCACCGCCCAGCCGACGCGCCAGCCGCAGGCGCGATGCACCTTCGACAGGCCGCCGAAGGACAGGCAGGGCAGGTCGCCGGCCAGCGGCGCGAGCGCGGTGAACGCGGCGCCGTCGTAGAGGATGCCGTCGTAGATCTCGTCGGCCATCAGCAGCAGGCGGTGCTTCGCCGTGATCGCGACGATGCGCTCGAGCAGCGCACGCGGATAGCTCGCGCCGGTGGGGTTGTTCGGGTTGATCAGCACGATCGCGCGGGTGCGCGGCGTGACCAGCGCGGCGATCTCGTCGGGATCGGGGAGGAAGCCGTTCTCCGGCCGGCACGCGTAGTACACCGGACGGCCGTCGTTGAGGATCGTCGCGGCGCTCCACAGCGGATAGTCCGGCGATGGCAGCAGCACCTCGTCGCCCGGGTTCAGCAGCGCGCGCAGCGACAGGTCGATCAGTTCGCTGACGCCGTTGCCGATGAACACGCGCTCGGGCGAGGCGTTCGGGGTGCCGCCCGCCCGCTGGTTGCGTGCCTGATGGAAGCGGGCGATCGCCTCGCGCGCGGCCGGCAGCCCCTGCTGGTGCGTGTACGGGTCGGTCGCCTCGATGCGGTCGGCGATCGCGCGCTGCAGGTGTTCCGGCGCGCGGAAGCCGAAGGCGCCGGGATTGCCGATGTTCAGCTTGATCAGGCTGCGGCCGCCGGCCTCGAGTTCGCGGGCGCGGCGGGCGAGTTCGCCGCGGATTTCGTAACGGACTTCGGACAGGCGCTGGCTGGTTTTCAGGGGGACCATCGTTGCGGGGGACACGGCGTCCATGCGGCATGGGGGCGGGCGGCCAGCCTAGCGGAAAAACCCGTGTCAGAATCCGCCCGATGAGCGATTTGCGCGCCATCGGCTGGCCCTATCCCCTCGACGACGGCGTCGGCGCCGTCGGCGACCCCGCGTGGGCCGCGGCCATGGCCGCGCATCCGGCGGCACGCCCGGCGCGCGTGGTCGAACAGCACCGCAGCGGCTATCTGGTCGCGCAGGCCCCGGGCGAGGCCGTGGCCGTCGAGTCGCTGCCGGAATGGCAGCGCGCCGCCGGCTATCGCAAGGGCCAGGCCGCGCCCGAGTAGCCCGCGGCGGTCGGCGACTGGGTGCTGGTGGAAGGCGCGAAGATCGTCGCGTTGCTGCCGCGGCACTCCGCGATCAAGCGCGGCGCCGCCGGGGAGCACTACAAGCAGCAGCTGATCGCCGCCAACGTCGACACCGTATTCGTCGTCTGCGGCCTGGACGCCGACTTCAACCCGCGCCGCATCGAGCGCTACCTGCTGCTGGTCCAGGGCAGCGGCGCCGGCGCCGTGGTCGTGCTGACCAAGTCCGACAAGGCCGCGGCGGAGGATCCCGGCGCGGTCGCGGCGGCGCTGGAAGCGATCTCCGGCAGCCTCGCGCAGGAAATGATCGCGGTGGCGGTGAACGCGAAGGACCCGGCCACCGTCGACGTGCTCGCGCCGTGGCTGCAGCCTGGCAGCAGCGTCGTGCTGGTGGGCTCGTCCGGCGCGGGCAAGTCCACGCTCACCAACACGCTGCTCGGCGTCGAGAAGATGAAGACCGGCGAGGTCCGCGAAAGCGACGCACGCGGCCGGCACACCACCACGCACCGCGCGCTGGTGCCGCTGCCGTCGGGCGCCTGCCTGATCGACACGCCCGGCATGCGCGAGCTCAAGCCCACCGGCGAAGAGGACGTGGACCGCAACTTCGCCGACATCGAGGCGTTGGCCGAACAGTGCCGGTTCCGCGACTGCCGCCACGACCGCGAGCCCGGCTGCGCGGTGCGCGCCGCGATCGAGGCCGGCACGCTCGATCCCGACCGCTACGCGAACTACCTGAAGCTGCGCGACGAGGTCGCCGGCGCCGCCGACCGCCTCGCCACGCGCCTGGCGCAGAAGTCCGAAGCGAAGGTGCTGACCCGCGCCCTCCACAAGCGCCTCGACGAAAAGCACGGCAAGCACTGACGTGGACGCCGCCGAAGTCGCGCGATACGCGGCGCTGGATGCGCGGATGGTGCGGGCGGCGCGCGGGCTGAAGCTGCTGCACCTGGTGAGCTGGCCGGCGCACGTGCAGGACACCTTCCTGTCGCAGTGGCGCAGCGGCGACCCCGCGCTGCCGCGCCACGACTATCCGGCGCACGACTTCGCCGAGTCGCGGCGCGAGCTCGAGGCGGTCGCCGCCGACGCCGACCCCGCGCATCCGCTCGGGCGCTACCTGCACGAGACCGCGCAGGCCTGGGCGATCGCGGCGCAGCTGCTCGAATCGCTGGGCACGCCGCGCGTCGGCGAGCTGTCGCGACAGCAGTTCGGTCGCCCGGACGAGCCGCTGCCCGCCGCCCCGCCGAGCAAGCCCCCGGCCCCGCGCCCGGGCGGGCCCCCGCGAGGCCGCGCGCCACTTCATCGCCGTCGCCGGCGAGCTGGACCGCGAGCTGCTCGCGCCCGAGGAACAGGTGCCGATCTCGGCCACCGCGCTGCGCCTGCAGCTGCAGGGCGACCTCGACGACTACTTCGACGGTCGCGTCATCGAGGTCGTGCTCGACCCGGACCTGATCGCCAAGGCCGCCGCCGGCGCGACCCGCATCCGCCTCCGCGCCGGCGCGGCGTTCAGCGACTACGACCGGCACCAGCTGCTGCAGCACGAAGCCTTCGTGCACTCGCTGACCGCGCTCAACGGCCGCCAGCAGCCGGTGCTGCAGAGCCTGGCGCTGTCGTCGCCGCGGACCACGGCGGCGCAGGAAGGCCTGGCGACCTTCGCCGAGCAGATCACCGGCAGCATCGACATCGAGCGCATGAAGCGCGTCTCGCTGCGCATCGAGGCGGTGGCGCTCGCGATGGACGGCGCCGACTTCCTGCAGGTGTTCCGCTATTTCCTCGACGCGGGCCAGAACGACGTCGAGAGCTTCTCCTCGGCGCAGCGCGTGTTCCGCGGCGTGCCCGTCACCGGCGGCACCGCGTTCACCAAGGACGTCGTGTACCTGCGCGGCCTGGTCGGCGTGCACACCTTCTTCCGCTGGGCGCTGAAGCAGAAGAAGCTGCACCTGTGCCGGCAGCTGTTCGCGGGCAAGATGACGCTCGGCGACGCGCTGCGCTTCGAACCGCTGTTCCGCGGCGGCGTCGACGATGAGGGCCGTGGCCAGGCGCCGGTGCTGGCGCCGCCGCGCTGGCTGCCGCGCTGGGTGTCGCGCGCGAACGGGCTGGCGGGCATGCTCGCGTTCTCGCTGTTCGCCAACCGGATCCGCATGGACCAGCTCGAGGCGCCCTTCGATGAAGCCTGACGCCGCCCGCACGCCGCTGCATCGCCACCTGTACGCGCAGGTGCTCGCCGCGATCGTGCTCGGCGCGTTGCTCGGCCACTTCTGGCCGGCGACCGGCGAGGCGATGAAGCCGCTCGGCGACGCCTTCATCAAGCTGGTGAAGATGATCATCGGTCCGGTGATCTTCGTGACCATCGCCACCGGCATCGCCGGCATGCCGAAGCTCGCCGCCGTCGGCCGCGTGTTCGGCAAGGCGATGGCCTACTTCCTCGTGTTCTCGACGCTGGCGCTGGTGGTGGGCCTGGTCGTCGCGCACGTGGTCCAGCCCGGCGCCGGCCTGCACGTCGACCCGGCCACGCTCGACGCGGGCCTGGTCCAGGGCTACGTCGGCCAGTCGCACGCGCTCACGGTGACCGGCTTCCTGCTCGACGCGATCCCGGACACGCTGCTGTCCGCGTTCACCGGCGGCAACATCCTGCAGGTGCTGCTGGTGTCGGTGCTGTTCGGCACGTCGCTGGCGCTGGTGGGCGAACGCGGGCGACCGGTCACGAGCTTCCTCGAGGCGCTGACCGCGCCGATCTTCCGCCTCGTGCACCTGCTGATGAAGGCGGCGCCGGTCGGCGCGTTCGGCGCGATCGCCTTCACCATCGGCAAGTACGGCGTGGCGGTGCTCGCCAACCTCGCGTGGCTGGTCGGCAGCTTCTACCTGACGTCGCTGCTGTTCGTGCTGCTGGTGCTCGGCGCGGTGGCGCGCGCGAGCGGTTTCCGCATCCTCGACCTCATCCGCTACCTCAAGGCCGAGCTGCTGCTGGTGCTGGGCACCTCCTCGTCGGAATCGGCGCTGCCGTCGCTGATGGAGAAGATGGAGCGCGCGGGCTGCGACAAGTCGGTGGTCGGGCTGGTGATCCCCACCGGCTATTCGTTCAACCTCGACGGCACCAACATCTACATGACGCTCGCGGCGCTGTTCATCGCACAGGCCACGGACACGCACCTCACGCGCGGCCACCAGCTCGTGCTGCTGCTGGTCGCGATGCTCAGCTCCAAGGGCGCGGCGGCGGTGACGGGCGCGGGCTTCATCACCCTGGCGGCGACGCTGTCGGTGCTGCCGGAGGTGCCGGTGGCCGGGATGGCGCTGATCCTGGGCGTCGACCGCTTCATGAGCGAGTGCAGGGCGCTGACCAACTTCGTCGGCAACGCCGTGGCCACGATCGTGGTGGCGCGCTGGGAAGGCGCGCTCGACCGCGACGCGCTGGCGCGGGCGCTGGCGCCGCGCGTGGCCGCGCCAGCCGCTGCGATGTCCTGAGCTGCGGCCGGCGGTTCAGCGCGGCACGATGGTGCCGTCCGCGCGCACCGTCGCGTCCGCGGGTTCGTCCCCGGCGACGAGCTGCACGCGGTCGCCGATGGGGACGCCTGCGTAGGACGGCACGTCGAAGGTCAGCCGCTGGAAGATCCAGTCCTCGGCGCCGGGCTCCGGCCGCAGCCGCAGCGGCGTGTCGCGCGATTCCAGCGCGGCCGCCAGCGCCGGCGAGAAGCGCGCCTGGACGTCGCCGATGTGGCGGACCATGCGCATCACCATGATTCCGTGCGCAACGCAGGCGAGTCCGGCGAACGCGATCACGGCGCGCGCCCACGGCCGCGCGCGCGGCCACGCCGCCGCGACCGCCATCGCCGTCACCGCGGCGAACCCGTAGCCGTACTGGTTGAAGCTGCTGGCCAGCGGCAACACCGGCGCCAGCGCGGCGACGCCGCCGAGCAGGAACAGCACGGCCAGGCGCCTGTCGCTGCGCCACACCGCGGCGACCAGCAGCAGCCAGGCGAGCGCCGCGAGGAGCATGGAAGCATGCAGGCCGGGCGCCAGCGTGTTGAATGTCTCGAAGACGGACGGGCGCAGCGTGAACAGCTGGTATTCCAGCCAGCGCACGGGCACGTGCGCCAGCGCGGGGTCGTACTGCGCGCCGGTCCGCGGCGCGTGCAGCAACGCGCCCGCGCGCACCGCGAGATAGGCGAGCACGACGAGGCCGGACGCGATCGTGGCCGCGCCCAGCGACCGGCGTCGTGCCGGCAGGCACCACCAGCCGACGGCGAGCAGCGCGGGAATCGACACCGCCGCTTCCTTCGCCAGCAGCGCCGCCAGCGTCAGCGCCGCCGCCACCGCGGCCACCGCGACCGCGCGGCGGCACGACACCGCCACCAGCGCGACGACCAGCGCGCAGCTCAGCCAGGCGAGATCGGCGAGGGTGCCGACCCAGCCGTGGACGTAGGTCGCGTCCGGCCCCAGCGCGAACGCCAGCGCGCCCGCCGCCGCGGGCAGCGCCGCCAGCCCCAGCCGCCGCGCGATCGCGAACAGCAGGGCCGCGTTCGCCGAACCCCAGGCGACCAGCAGCAGGTGGAACGCGTGCGGATGCGCGAACAGGTGCCGCGACAGCCACAGCCACAGGTTGAAGGTCAGCGGGCGGTACTGGAACGTGGCGACGTCGGTCCACGACACCCACGGGATCGGCCCGGCCTGCCCCGCGAACGCCGCCCATTGCAGCTCGTCGTGGCTGAAATAGCCCGGATTGGCGATCAGCCAGCACTGGCCGAGCAGGGCCAGCAGCCAGAGGCCCGCGAGCTGCGCCGCGCGTCGCGCGTGGTTCCCGCCGGCGCCCGTCGCGCGCGCGGCGAGCGCGTCCGCCGCTCCCGCGGCCGTCGTGTCCGTCATCGTGGTCTCCCTTCCCGATGCCGCATTCTGCCCGGGGCGGCACCGCCGCGGCGACCCGGCTAGACTGGCCTGCCCACCGACCGCTCCGATCGCGATGCCCGACACGTCAAAACCCGGCAGCCAGAATCCCGCCGCAGCGCCCGACGACCTGAAGACGGCCGCGCTCGAGTACCACCGCTGGGCGCCGCCCGGGAAGATCAAGGTCGTGGCGACCAAGCCGATGGTCACCCAGCGCGACCTGGCCCTGGCGTATTCGCCGGGCGTGGCCTATGCGTGCGAGGCGATCGTCGCCGACCCGAACGAGGCCAGCCGCGTCACCGCGCGCGGCAACCTCGTCGCCGTCGTCACCAACGGCACTGCCGTGCTCGGGCTGGGCGACATCGGCCCGCTCGCCGGCAAGCCGGTGATGGAAGGCAAGGGCGTGCTGTTCCAGAAGTTCGCCGGCATCGACGTGTTCGACATCGAGTTGAACGAGCGCGACCCGGACAAGCTGGTCGACATCATCGCGGCGATGGAGCCGACCTTCGGCGGCATCAACCTCGAGGACATCAAGGCGCCGGAGTGCTTCATCGTCGAGCGCAAGCTGCGCGAGCGGATGAACATCCCGGTCTTCCACGACGACCAGCACGGCACCGCGATCATCGTCGGCGCCG
>JBQCJF010000037.1:0-4850 GCA_051953015.1 Luteimonas sp. | reverse complement strand
GTCGCGACGGGCCGCGCCCGAACCGCGCGCGAATCCGGAACCGTTGCGGGAACCCGCGCGTGCTACGCCGCCACCCGCCGCCACGCCCGCCGCATCGCCGCCTCCGCCTCCGGTGCCGACAGCAGCGCCGCCGCCCGCCGCCCGCCAGCTCGACGCGACCGGCTGGCTCGACGCGGTCGCCGACGCCGGCCTCACCGGCCCGGCGAAGCAGCTCGCCGCGCACGTCGCGTTCCTCGGCCACGAGGGCAACGTGCTGCGCCTCGCGCTGGCGCCCGCCGACGAGCTGCTGAAGACCCCGGCCTCGACGCGCGCGCTCGCGCAGGCCCTCGCGGCCACGCTCGGCGCGGAGCCGCAGCTCCGCTTCGAGGCCGTCGCCGCGCCCGCCGCGGCGGAAACGCTGCACCAGCGCGACACGCGCGAGCGCAGCGCGCGCCAGGAAGCCGCCGAATCGGCGTTCCTGGCCGATCCCGGCGTGCAGGCGCTGATGCAGCGCCACGGCGCCACGCTGGTTCCCGATTCGATCCGTCCCCACGACGAGTAAGAGGCCACGCCATGCGCGGAAACATCGCCCAGCTCATGCAGCAGGCGCAGAAGATGCAGGAAAACATGCAGCGCGCGCAGGAAGAACTCGCGCAGCTGGAAGTCACCGGCAACGCCGGCGGCGGCCTGGTGGCCGTCACCCTCAGCGGCCGCATGGAGTGCCGCAGGCTGCGCATCGATCCGGCCGCCGCCGGGGACCTGGAAATGCTGGAAGACCTCGTCGCCGCCGCGTTCAACGACGCCGTGAACAAGGTCAACGCCGCGTCGCAGGAAAGGATGGGCGCCGCCACCGCCGGGATGCCGCTGCCGCCGGGCATGAAGCTCCCGTTCTGAGCCGCCGCGCGAAACAGCGATGTCCGAACCCCTGCTCGAACAGCTGATCGAGGCCCTGCGCGTGCTGCCCGGCGTCGGCCCGAAATCGGCGCAGCGCATGGCCTACCACGTGCTCGAGCGCGAGCGCGAGGGCGGCCGCCAGCTCGCCGAGGCGCTCGCCTCGGCGGTGGAGCGCGTCGGCCATTGCGCGCGCTGCCGCGACTTCAGCGAGGCGGAACTGTGCGCGACCTGCGCCAGCAGCGCGCGCGACGCGCACCTGCTGTGCGCGGTGGAATCGCCGGCCGACCGGCTCGCGATCGAGCAGGCCACCGGTTACCGCGGCCTGTACTTCATCCTGCAGGGGCGGTTGAGCCCGCTCGACGGCATCGGCCCGCGGGACCTGGGGCTGGACCGGTTGTCCGCGCGCCTGGCCGAGGGCGGCGTGCAGGAACTGATCATCGCCACCAACCCGACGGTGGAAGGCGAGGCGACGGCGCACTACCTCGCGCAGCTCGCGCGCCAGCACGGCGTGCGTCCGAGCCGGCTCGCGCACGGCCTGCCGCTGGGCGGCGAACTCGAGTACGTGGACCGCGGCACGCTGTCGCATGCGTTCGGCAGCCGCGGCGAAATGCCGTAAGGAGAAGGCGGATGGGCGGGACGATTTTCCACAAGATCATCGGGCGCGAGATCCCGGCGGACATCGTCTACGAGGACGCCGACGTCATCGCCTTCCGCGACATCGCGCCGCAGGCGCCGGTGCACGTGCTGTTCGTGCCGAAGGCCGTGGACATCCCGACGCTCAACGACCTGCAGCCGTCGCAGGCGGCGCTGGTCGGCAAGCTGGCGCTCGCCGCCGCGGCCTACGCGAAGCGGGAGGGCTTCGCCGAGCGAGGCTACCGGCTGGTGATGAACTGCAACGGCGACGGCGGCCAGACCGTCTACCAGCTGCACATGCACCTGCTCGCGGGCGCGCCGCTGGGGCATTTCGGCACGCCCTGACGCAGCGAGGCGCGCCGGGGCGCGCCTCGCCTTCGCCGCGATCCGGCGCTGTGCCGGCTCAGTGGCCGCCGGCGCCCGGCGGCGCGGCCTTGCCGCCGAACGGCGGTTTCGCCATCCACACGAACACGATCACGGCGAGGAACATCCAGCCGAGCACGTGGAAGATTTCGTTGAAGCCGATCTGCGTGGCCTGCTGCGAGATCATCTGGTTGAGCAGCAGCGCGCCGCGCTGCGGATCGCCCTGGCCGACCGCGGCCACCATGTGCTGCATGGCCGTGTCGGTCGCCGGGATGTGCTCGGTCAGGCGCGCGTGGTTGATGGTCGTGCGCTGGTTCCAGGCCCAGATCGTGATCGACGCGGCGAAGCTGCCGCCGAGCGTGCGCACGAACGTCGCCAGGCCGGAACCCGCCGCGATCTCGCTGGGCGCGAGGTCCGACAGCAGGATCTGCAGCATCGGCATGAAGAACAGCGCCACGCCGAGGCCCTGCAGCAGCTGCACCTCCGCCACGTGGCGGAAGTCCACCTGCAGGTTGAAGCCGGCGCGCATGAAGCTCGTCGCCGACAGCGCGACGAACGCCAGGCTCGCCACCAGCCGCAGGTCGAACCGCCCCGCGTACTTGCCCACGAACGGCGTCAGCAGGATCGGCAGGAAGCCGATGGGCGCCGTCGCGAAGCCCGCCCACATCGGCGTGTAGCCGAGGTTGCGCTGCAGCCACAGCGGCACCAGGATGCCGACGCTGAAGAACGCGGCGTAGGACACCACCATCGCGATCGTGCCGCTGGTGAAGTTGCGGTGCCGGAACAGGCGCAGGTCCACGATCGGGTCGCGGTCGGTGAGTTCCCAGATCAGGAACACCACCAGCGACACCACGGCGATGATCGACAGCACCACGATCTTCATCGAGTTGAACCAGTCCTCGTCGTTGCCGAGGTCCAGCACGATCTGCAGCGCGCCCACGCCGAGCACCAGCGTGGCGAGGCCGATGTAGTCCATCTTCGGCCGGTCGAGGCGCTCCGCGCGCCCGGCGAGCTGGTTGCGCACGACGAAGCTGGCGAAGATGCCGATGGGAATGTTGATGAAGAAGATCCATTCCCAGCTGTAGTTGTCGGTGATCCAGCCGCCGAGGATCGGGCCCGCGATCGGCGCGACCACCGTCACCATCGCCAGCAGCGCGAGCGCCTGGCCGCGCTTGTTCGCCGGCCAGATCGAGATCAGCAGCGCCTGGGTGATCGGGTACATCGGGCCGGCGACGAAGCCCTGGAACGCGCGCGCCAGCACCAGCAGGCCCATGGTGTGGGCCAGGCCGCACAGCAGCGAGGCGAGCGAGAACAGCAGCGTCGCCCACACGAACAGCTTGCGCTCGCCGAAGCGGCGGGCGAGGAAGCCGGTCAGCGGCAGCGCGATCGCGTTGCTGACCGCGAACGAGGTGATGACCCACGTCGCCTGGTTCGCGCTGGCGCCGAGGTTGCCGGCGATGGTCGGCAGCGAGACGTTCGCGATCGTGGTGTCGAGCACCTGCATGAACGTCGCCAGCGACAGGCCGATCGTCGCCAGCGCGAGGTTGGGCGGCGTGTAGTGGCCCGAATGCGCGGCGGCGGGCGCCGCGCGCGCGGCGCCGCCCGGGACGGCGCCGGCGTCGGCCGTGGGGGAGGCCATGCCGCGACTCAGCCGTGGCGGCCGAGGTTGGCCGCGACGATCTGCCGGATCAGCGCGTCGGCGTCGGCCAGCTGCTTCGCGTAGGCCTGGGTCTCGAGCACGGGCTTCGCGGGCATCGCGGCCGGCAGGACCTTGCCGCCCTGGTCGCGCACCGACACGTCCACCGACATGCTCATGCCGATGCGCAGCGGATGCGCCTCGAGCTGCTTCGGATCGAGCTCGATGCGCACCGGCACGCGCTGCACGATCTTGATCCAGTTGCCGCTGGCGTTCTGCGCCGGCAACAGCGAGAACGCGCTGCCGGTACCGAGGCCGAGGCTGCCGAGCCTGCCGTCGAACTCGACGTCGCCGCCGTACACGTCCGACGTGAGCTTCACCGGCTGGCCGAGGCGCAGCTTGTCGAGCTGGGTTTCCTTGAAGTTCGCCTCGACCCAGGCCTGTTCCAGCGGGATGACGGTCATCAGCGTGGTGCCGGGCGCGACGCGCTGGCCGAGCTGCACGCTGCGCTGGGCGACGTAGCCGGTGACCGGCGCGACGATCGCGGCGCGCTGCAGGTTGAGGTAGGCGGCGCGCAGCGCGGCGGCGGCGGCTTCGACCTGCGGCTGGCTGGAAACGCTGGTGGCGTCGACGAGCGCGCGGTTGCGCGACAGCTCCTCGTTCGAGGCGGACACCGCGGCCTGCGCGGCGGCGAGCGCTTCGCGGGCGTGCGCCAGTTCCTCGGCCGAGACCGCGCCGCTGGCAACGAGGCCTTCGCGGCGGGCGACGTCGGCGCGCGCCTTCTGCAACGCCACCTGGCGCGCGCGCACGTCGGCCTGGCTGGCCTCCACCGCGTTGTACAGGCCGCGCACCTGGCGCACGGTGCCGGCGAGGTTGGCCTTCGCCTGCTCGAGCGCGACGCGCGCGTCGTTCGGGTCGAGCTGGACCAGCACTTGGCCGGCGACGACCTTCATGCCGTCGTCGGCATTGATCGCGACGACGGTGCCGCCGGCCTGCGGGGTGATCTCGACGACGTTGCCCTGCACGTACGCATCGTCGGTGTCGACGTGCCAGCGGCCCACGAAGAGGTACCACAGCAGCCACGCAAGCAGCGCGACCGCGACGACGGCGGCCACGGCCAGCAGCGCGCGCTTGCGCTTGCCGTTGCCGGAAGCAGGCGCGGAACCGGCCTGCGCGTTGGGATTGAGTTCGGTGGTCATGGCGTGGAGGCCTTGGCGAGGTTGGCGTTGGAGTCGTGTTCGTTACCGGACGCGGGCGCGGGCGCGTCGAAGGCGAGGCCGCCGCCGAGCGCGCGGTCGAGTTCGACCGCGGCCTGCAGGCGCGCCGAGCGCAGCGCGGCGAGCTG
>JBQCJF010000036.1:0-11877 GCA_051953015.1 Luteimonas sp. | reverse complement strand
CTATCCGACGGGCCTGGCGGTGACCTACAACCCCAACGCCCTCGGCCAGCCGACCCAGGTCGCCAGTAGCACGCAGACCCTCGCGAGCGGCATCAGTTACTTCCCCAACGGCGCGCTCAAGCAGTTCACCTACGGCAACGGCATCGTCCACACGCTGACCCAGAACGCGCGCGGGTTGCCGGCGATCAGCCGCGACGCCAGCAGCACGGTAGTCGCCCACCACGACGAATTCGCCTACGACCAGAACGGCAACGTGGTAGCGATCATCGATGGCGCTTCGGGCAACAACGGCGACCGTGACATGGAGTACGACGATCTGAATCGGCTGACTTCGGCCGTCTCGCCGATGTTCGGTACCGCCACCTACGCCTACGACGTGCGGGACAACCTCACGCACGCGAAGGTCACGGGCGGAAGCCAGTCCCGCGACTGGGGCTACGTCTACGACACGACCAACCGCCTGACCAACATCACGTCGGCTGGCATCAGCGTGATCGGCCTCGGCTACGACGTCCAGGGCAACCTGATCAACAAGAACGGCGCGCTCTACGGTTTCGACTATGGCAACCGTCTGCGCAGCGGCGGCGCCGAAACCTACCGCTACGACGCCTGGGGCCGCCGCGCTCGCTCGATCAACAGCAGTGGCGGAATCCTCTACAGCCTGTACGGCCGCGACGGCAACCTGCTGTGGCAGCGCGACGAGCGCAAGAGCCTGCGGCGCAACTATGTCTACCTGCAGGGCAGCCTGCTGGCCGAGCACCGCCGCCCCATCGGCGACACCACCGAAACCATCATCTACCAGCACACCGATGCCCTGGGCAGCCCGGTGGCGACGAGCGGCAGCGCGGGAACCGTGCTGCAGCGCAGCGAATACGAGCCCTACGGCTACCAGCTGACCCCCGCTCTGACGGACGGGCCGGGGTATACGGGCCACGCGGTCGATGCGGCCACGGGGCTGGTATACATGCAGCAGCGCTATTACGACCCCGTCATCGGAAGGTTCTTGAGCAGCGACGCAACAACGGCCTACAGCAGTGGCAATGCGGCGTATTTCGTGCGGTACGCATACGCCTTCAACAACCCATATGGTTTCATTGATCCAGATGGGCGTTACAACTGCACGCATAACGGCGCCACTTGCACCGAAGGCGAAGCAAAACGCATGGAGGGCTATGTCCAGTCTATGCGCAAGGCACAAGAAGGTATGAAGCCAGGGGCTGCCGCGGACCGGCTTGGCAAAATTGTGGAAGCCATCGGAACCGCATGGGATGGCAATGGGGTGAGTTTGAACTTCGCTTCGCTAGAGGACGGGGTCTCGGGCAGGCAGGATGGAAATACGCTCAATATCGACGAATCCCAGATCAAAGGAGACGCTGCCGAATCCAAACAATCTGGGAAGCTAGACGCTATCGTCGGCTCCACAATCGCGCACGAGGGATCGCATCTTATTGATAGCCGGCAACCCCAATACAAAGGAAATAGTTATCCGACATCTCGAAACGAGAGGCTTCAATCAGAGATTCGCGCATTTGGAGTTGGGTCAGCTATTGATAAATTATTTGGCATAAGGTCTGACGTCAATGCCGCCGGAATGAGCGTTGGAGACAGATCTGATGCGATACTTAATGCTGCAGAAAATGATGTAGCGAAAACATGTGCCAGAGGCGGCTATGCTTGCAATTAGATATTTTGTGTTCGCGTCGTGCATTGCAATCGTTGCATGCTCAAACAGTTCTCAACATGCATCAGACGTTCAGCACCCACTTTGCTTAAGGCGGAGCTCGGGCGGCAACGTGCCTATTCACGCCATATACGTATTCGGAGGATTGCAACACGGCGCGGCCGCAGTAGATGAAACGTGCGCGAGTAATGTGATGGATCTCCATGTTGCCAAGGTTGAAAAAGCGGCTTCTTCGCAAAACTCTAGCCTTCTTGGTGATTTTCGATACGCGTTTTATTTTTCACCGAAAATCAAGAGCGGCATGTTCAAGGTCGATGGAGTTGGTCGCGTCAATTCAGAGACAAAGGAAGTTTGGATCCAGGAGATAACCGCATTTCATGAAGTGGATCGCTCAGAAAAGAATCGAGTATTCGAGCTTATAAGAGCCAGCGAGGGGCAGCCCTCCTCTGATAGGTAAAGCCCTGCTGAGATCGGCGTGGATGCAGCAGCGCTATTACGACCCGTTGCGTGGCTGCTTCTTAAACAGCGATGTGATAACGGCGCCTAAGAGGGCCGTTCGATCGCTATTGATACGCAAATGCAACAATATCGATGTGTTGGTCCGCAGGGAGTTCACGCTTGCCATTGGAAGCGGCGACGGTGACTACTACCTCCGAATTTCGGCGTTGGTAGTCACGAAGCGATCCCGGAGCGCAGCCCTAAGTGCTGCGAGATCGATACCTCGCAACTGATGTTTTTTGGCGCAATTAACATTCCGAACTTGCGCCGATTCATGCCGTAAATCCGGTGGTCAGGCTCGGTAAGTTGCACTAGTCCGACTACAGCCTGCGCATATCCATAGCTGGCTGCGAGGGTAGAAAAGAAGGCCCGCAGTTTGGCGGCCTAGCCGTTCGTTCTTGATCAAGTACGGCTGACGTTTCGGGCATGCATATAGGGTGGGGGCCACACCCCCTTCGCGGCCCACCTGATGTTGCCGCCATAAAATAGGGACAGGCGCGGCCTGTCCCTATTTCAAACCTCGGGCTCTTTCCAGCTACGGCTGGAACCCGTAGCTCAGCTTCACGAACACGCTGCGCGTGTCGCCGAACAGGTTCGGGATCTCGTCGTTCATGAACGCGCCGTAGGACGCGCCGGCGTAGACCACGGTCCGCGGATTGACCTTGTACGAGTACACGGCTTGCGCGGCCCAGTCGCGCGAATGCGCCTCGATCGGGTCGTCGTACAACGAGACGTCGTGCTTCACGTCGCTGGCCTGCAGGGTCAGGCGCAGGCGCTGGCGCGGATCGAACTGCCAGCTGCCGCCCGAGTTCAGCACCGTCGCGGTGAACGCGGTGCCGCCGTCGCGTCGCATCCGCTGGCCGATCAGGTCCCAGTCCAGCGCGATGCCGCGGCCGACGTTGGCGTTGCCCCAGAACTCAACCTGCGTGCGGCGGCCGGTCTTCACCGCGTCCAGGTCGATCATCGTGCCGACCTGCGCGTACGCGCCGACCTGCAGGTTGCCGGTCGGGCGGAAGTTGCCGTTGAGGTCCACGTAGTGCTCGTCGAACAGGATGCCCTGCCAGTAGCGCACGCGGGTCATGCCGTGCAGCGACACCTGGCTCTGCTTCGGGCCCTGCGTGCTGACCTGGCCCTCCCACTCGCGCTCGAGCAGCTGGCCGTCGAAGCGGTGGGTGACGTCGAAATCGGCGTACACGTCGAAGCGGTTGAACGACGAGTCGTCGCGGAACCAGGTGCGGCCGCCGCCGACCAGCGACTTGTCGTAGCCGACCTGGCCCATGAAGCCCAGGTCCGCGCGGAAGCCCGGGTCGATGTCCTCGTGCCAGGTGTCGAAGTTCCAGTCGCGGTTGCTGAAGGCGTACTCGGCGCGCCAGGCGTTGCCGGAGGGCCGCGGGTCGTCGCCGAGCTCGCCCTTGTAGTCGTCGACGATCTGCGACGGATACTCGGACTGGCTGTGCAGGATCTGCGCGGTGGCGGTGTGCGGGCCCTGCTTCCAGCGCACGTCCGCGCCGGCGACGTTGTTGCTGTAGTCGTCGCCCTGGCGGAAGGTGCCGATCGCGCCGATGCTGAGGTGCGTGTCGAAGTCGTAGCGGTAGCGCCCGACGGCGACGTCCGCCTTCTGGTCGAGCTGCTCGAAGCCGGAGCCGAGCACGCCCGGCACCAGCACCAGCGTGGTCGCGTCGCGCGCCACGATCGCGCCGTAGGCGCCGCTGCCGGTGCGGCCGGTCACGCGCAGGCCGTAGTCCGGGTCGGCGATCTGGCGGGTGTACAGCACGTCGAACTGGCTGGTGAAGTAGTCCGCGCCCTCGAGGAAGAACGGCCGCTTCTCCTGGTAGAACAGGGCGAAGCTGTCGTTGAAGTTGAGCTGCAGCTGGTCGGTCTCGACCTGGGAGAAGTCCGGATTGATGGTGGCGTTGAGCGTCATCGCCGGCGACGGCGCCCAGCTCACGTCCACGCCCGGCTCTATCGAGCTGTCGCCGCTCTTCCACGGCTCGCCGGCGGCGTCGCGGGTCTGGGTCTTGCCCATCGTCAGCGTCGGCACGATCTCGAGGTTGCGGCCCTGGTGCGCGCCGGCGAAGCCGTCGTACTCGCCCCATTCGCACTCGAAGCAGCTGGATTCGCGCGGCACGCGGCCGCTCGACAGCTGGTGGCGCTTGTCGCGCGGCCAGTTGCGGAACAGGGCGATGCCCCAGCGCTGCTCGGCGCCGCCGGTGGGGAAGCGCAGCGTCGAGAACGGGATGCGGTATTCGACGTCGTAGCCTTCGGCGGTGATGCGGCCCGCGCTCTCCCACAGGCCGTCCCAGCTCGAATCTTCCTGGTTCTGCGTGTTGCTCTCGTCGCGGATGATGTCGCCCTGCACGCCGAGCGGGTTCACCGCCAGCTCGTAGCCGCGGCGGTTGTCGTTGAAGGTGTCGAGGAACACGCCGACCCAGTCGTCGTTGAACATCGCGTCGCGGTCGCGGAGGTGCGCGCGGATCTGCGACGGATCCGGATCCAGGGCGTGGAAGGACACGTACAGCGCGTCGGCGGTGTAGCCGATGCGGACGGTGGTCTTCACCGGCGCGGGCGTGTTGTCGCCGGGCTGGATGTCGTAGGCGATCTCCTGCACGAGCGCGCCCTGCCACGCGGCGTCGTCGAGCTTGCCGTCGATCACGATGCCGTCCGGCAGCTGCGGGATGCGGCCGCCGGGGACGTAGCCGGCCGGGGCGGGGGCCGCGGCGCCGGCGTCCTGGGCCTGGGCGAAGGGCGCGCAGAGCAGCAGGGCGGCGGCGAGCGCGGTGATCGGGGCGTGCGGCTTCATCGGTTGTTCCGTGGGGGAGTGTCGAGAGGGATGCGCGAGCCGGCCGCACCGTTTGCATGACCAATGGCAGGGCTGTCCGGCCGGCCGTGGCCGCGCGGTGCGAACAATGGAGCGTCGCGTCCCGGCGCAGCAGTGCCGCAAGTCGGGTTGACCGGCGTCATGGCCGCGTGCGGGCAGGGACCGGCACGCGGCGCTAGACTTGCTCGATCGCCGCCACCGGTCCGTCCCCCCATGCGCCAGACCCTGCTGTTGCTGTCCGCCGCCGCCGCCCTCGCCGCCGCCGGCGGCTGTTCGCGCGAGGCCGCCCCCGCCGCCGCCACCCCCGCCGCCAAGCCGGAGGCCGCCATGCCCGCCGCCGATCCCGGCCACGACGAGTTCTCGTACGCCGAGCCCGGCAAGGTGAAGACCACCGCGCTCGCGCTGGACCTGGCCATCGATTTCGAGAAGAAGGAAATCGCGGGCACGGCCACCTACACCCTCGACTGGGTCGACCCGAAGGCGACGCAGCTCGTCCTCGACACCCGCGACCTGACCATCGAGAAGGCCGAGGCCGTCGGCAAGGACGGCCAGTACGAGCCGCTGCACCATGCGCTGGCGCCCGCCGACAAGCTGCTGGGCAGCAAGCTCACCATCGACGTGCCCGAGCGCAACACCACGGTGCGCGTGGCCTACCACACCTCGCCCGAGGCCTCGGGCCTGCAGTGGCTTGCGCCGTCGATGACCGAAGGCAAGCAGCAGCCCTTCATGTTCAGCCAGTCGCAGCAGATCCACGCGCGTTCGTGGGTGCCGCTGCAGGACACGACCCAGGTGCGCTTCACCTACACCGCCCACGTCACCTCGCCGAAGAACGCGATGGTGCTGATGAGCGGCAACAGCGACCCGAAGGCCGAGCGCGACGGCGACTACAGCTTCGAGATGCCGCACAAGATCCCGTCGTACCTGCTGGCGATCGCCGCGGGCGACCTGGTGTTCCGTCCGACGTCGGAGCGTTCCGGCGTGTGGGCCGAGCCGGCGATGGCCGACAAGGCGCAGCACGAGTTCGAGGACACCGGCAAGATGATCGACGCGGCCGAGAAGCTGTACGGCCCGTACCGCTGGGGCCGCTACGACATCCTCGTGCTGCCGCCGTCGTTCCCGTACGGCGGCATGGAAAACCCGACGATGACCTTCGCCACGCCGACCGTGATCGTCGGCGACAAGTCGCTGGTCTCGCTGGTCGCGCACGAGCTCGCGCACAGCTGGTCGGGCAACCTGGTGACCTTCGCCACCTCGCGCGACGCCTGGCTCAACGAGGGCATCACCACCTACGTCCAGGGCCGCATCACCGAGGCGCTGTACGGCAAGGACGTCGCCGACATGGAGGAGGCGATCGACCGCGCCGGGCTGAAGGACGAGTTCACCGACGCCAACAAGGCGCTGCAGCCGCTGTCGGTGAAGCCGGGCGACCTCGACGACCCCGACAACAACCTCAGCAGCACCGTCTACACCAAGGGCGCGTGGTTCATGCAGTTCCTGGAGGAGCGCTTCGGCCGCGCCGACTTCGACGCGTTCCTGCGCGGCTACTTCGACCACTTCGCGTTCCAGAGCATCACCACCGCGCAGTTCCGCGACTACGCCATCGCCAACCTCCTGGACAAGCATCCGGGCAAGGTGAGCCAGGCCGAGTTCGACGCGTGGCTCTACGATCCGGGCGTGCCGGCGACGGCGCCGCAGGTGAAGTCGCAGCGCTTCGCCGTGGTCGACGCCGCGCGGATCGCGTGGCTGGGCACCGGCAAGCTGCCGGTCCCGCAGCTGACCGCGCCGTGGAGCACGCAGGAGTGGGTGCGCTTCCTCGAGGGCATGCCGCCGACCCTGTCGACGGAGCAGATGGCCGCGCTCGACGCCGCCTACCACTTCACCGGCACGCCCAACGGCGAGATCGCGATGCGCTGGTATCCGCTCGCGGTGCGCAGCGGCTACCACGCCGCCGACGGCGAGATGGCCGCGTTCATCGCGCGCGTCGGCCGCCGCAAGCTGATCATGCCGACGTACGCCGAGCTGGTGAAGACGCCGGAAGGGCTGGCGTTCGCGAAGGACGTGTTCGCGCGCGCGAAGGCCGGCTACCACCCGATCACGACGGGCTCGGTGGAGGCCGCGATCGCGCAGGGCGAGCAGGCGCAGGCGCAGGACGCGAAGCAGGACGGGACCGCGCAGTGACGCTGCGCGCATCCGTGCCGGTGTCCGCGCCGATGCGCGCGCTCGCGGCGCTCGCGATCGTCGCCGCGCTCGCGGCCGCAGGCTGCGACCGCAAGGCGCGGCTCGCCGAGCAGGCGGCCGCGCAGGCCGCCGCCGCCGAGGATGCCGCGAAGCAGGGCGAAACCGCGTTCGACGCCGCCGTCGCCGACGGCAACTGGGCGCTGGCCAAGGCCCAGGGCGACGTGCTGGTCGCGCAGTACCCGCAAAGCCAGGCGGCCGCGCGCGTGAAACCCAAGCTGGCCGACGTCGCCGAAAAGGCGCAGGCCCAGCGCGAGGATGCGCGCCTCGCCGGCCTGTGGAGCTACCAGTCCGAACCCGCCAAGGGCGGCAACCAGCTGTCCGCGTCGATCTACGCGAAGGACAACGTGGACGTGGACGGCAGCGGCCCGAGCCAGGTGCGCCTGATCTTCCGCGACCATCCGTCGTGGGGGAAGAGCAGCTATCTCGTGCTGCAGAAGGGCGACTTCGACTGCTACCGCGGCTGTCGCGTGAAGGTGACCGCCGACGGCAAGGCCCACCGCCTGGCCGCGTCGCGCCCGACCACCGACGAGGCGATCGCGATGTTCATCGACGACCGCACGACGCTGTGGAAGCTCGCGACCACGAGCAAGGTGCTCGAGATCGAGTTCCCGACCAAGGACGTCGGCAAGCGCACCGCGACCTTCGAGACCGGCGGCCTCGACGCCTCGAAGCTCCCCGCCTGGTGAGGCCGGCCGACATGTCCGCCCGCAAGCTCGCACTCGCTTCCGCCGTCGCCGCCCTCGCGCTGTCCTGCGATGCCGCCGCCGCCGGCCACTGGCGCGTCGCGGCAGCGCTGCTGCACGACGGCCGGACGTTCGCGAAGGCGTCCGCGGTCGTCGCCGCCGACCGGCCGGCGACCGTCAAGGTGGAAGGCGAAGCCGGCTACTCGCTGTCGCTCGCCATCGAGGATCTCGGCCACGGACAGCTGCGGCTGCAGGCGGCGCTGGAGTCCGCCTACGGGTCGATGTCGCCCGCCGTGGTCCTGCGGCCGGGGCAGACGGCGAAGTTCGCCACCGACCACGTCGGCCTGGTGATGAAGGTGTTCCCCGAAGGGAACTAGAGCGCGTAGCCGAACTGCTGCTTGAACTGCTCGGCGAACTCGTCGTAGTCGAAGCGCTGGTTCTGCGTGCCGGGGTGCTCGACCTTGAGCGCGCCCATCAGGTTGCCGATGCGGCCGATGGTCAGCCAGTCGTAGCCCTTCTCGATGCCGAACATCAGCCCGGCGCGGAACGCGTCGCCGCAGCCGGTCGGGTCGGTGACGCGGCGCTCGTGCGCGGGCGGCACGTCGATGGCCTTGCCCCCGGCGAAGATCACCGCGCCCTTCGGGCCGCGCGTGGCGATGTAGGCCTTCACCTTGCCGGCGATGGTCTTCTCGTCCCAGCCGGTGCGTTCCTGCAGCAGGTTCGACTCGTAGTCGTTGACCGTCACGTAGTCGGCCTGCTCGATGAACTCGCGCAGCTCGGCGCCGTTGAACAGCGGCATCGCCTGTCCCGGGTCGAAGATGAACGGGGTGCCGGCCTCGGCGAACTCGAGCGCGTTCTGGATCATGCCCTCGCGCCCGTCCGGGCTGACGATGCCGAGCGTGACGCCGGGCACGTCGCGGACGTGGTTCTCGTAGGACCGCATCATCGCGCCCGGGTGGAAGGCGGTGATCTGGTTGTTGTCCAGGTCGGTGGTGATGAAGGCCTGCGGCGTGAACAGCTCCGGGATCTCCTTCACCCGCGCCAGGTCGATGCCCAGCTCGGCGAAATACTCGCGGTAGGGGCCGAAGTCCTGGCCCACCGTCGCCATCGGGATGGGGTCGCCGCCCAGCAGCTTGAGGTTGTAGGCGATGTTGCCCGCGCAGCCGCCGAACTCGCGCCGCATCCGCGGCACCAGGAACGACACGTTGAGGATGTGCACCTTGTCCGGGAGGATGTGGTTCTTGAACTGGTCGGGGAACACCATGATGGTGTCGTAGGCCAGGGAACCGCAGATCAGCGCAGCCATGGGCGGGCCTCGTGGGCGCCGGCAAGCCGGCGGGGCGGGTGGACGTGGTTCGGGCAGGCGGACCGGGCGGCCGGAATTGGATTCCCCGGGTCGGCCGTTCCGGCGGCCGCAAAGGTTACCTTCTGGCGCCCGCGGAGGCCAGTTTTTGCTAGGCTAGCCCATCCCTTGCGATGCACGCGGACCGGCCTGCGCTTCTTACCGACGCCGGGCCGTTTTCCCGCCCTGACGGACGCCCCCACGCGATGTTCAAGAAGTTCCGCGGCATGTTTTCCAACGACCTGTCGATCGACCTCGGCACGGCCAACACCCTCATCTACGTCCGCGGCCAGGGCATCGTGCTCAACGAGCCGTCGGTGGTCGCCGTGCGCCAGGACCGCCTGGTCGGCAATTCGCGCTCCGTCGCCGCCGTCGGCACCGAGGCCAAGCAGATGCTCGGCCGCACCCCGGGCCACATCACCACGATCCGGCCGATGAAGGACGGCGTCATCGCCGACTTCACGTACACCGAGGAGATGCTGAAGTACTTCATCCGCAAGGTGCACAAGTCGCGCTTCCTGCGGCCGAGCCCGCGCGTGCTCGTGTGCGTGCCGTGCGGATCGACGCAGGTCGAGCGCCGCGCGATCAAGGAATCGGCGGAAGAGGCCGGCGCGCGCGACGTGTACCTGATCGAGGAGCCGATGGCCGCCGCGATCGGCGCCGGCATGCCGGTGACCGAGGCGCGCGGCTCGATGGTCGTCGACATCGGCGGCGGCACCACCGAGGTCGCGGTGATCGCGCTCAACGGCATCGTGTACTCGCAGTCGGTGCGCATCGGCGGCGACCGCTTCGACGAAGCGCTGATCGCCTATGTGCGCCGCAGCCACGGCATGCTGATCGGCGACGCGACCGCCGAGCGCATCAAGCTCGAGATCGGCTGCGCGTACCCGCAGCAGGACGTGCGCCAGATCGAAGTCTCCGGCCGCCACCTCGCCGAGGGCGTGCCGAAGATGATCACCATCGATTCCAACGACGTGCTCGAGGCGCTGCGCGAGCCGCTGTCCGGCATCGTCGCCGCGGTGAAGCAGGCGCTCGAGCAGACGCCGCCGGAGCTGTGCGCCGACGTCGCCGAGCGCGGCATCGTGCTCACCGGCGGCGGCGCGCTGCTGCGCGACCTCGACCGCCTGCTCAGCGACGAGACCGGCCTGCACGTGCAGGTCGCCGACGACCCGCTGACCTGCGTGGCCCGCGGCGGCGGCCGCGCGCTGGAGCTGGTGGACATGCACGGCAACGAGTTCTTCGCGCCGGAGTGAGGCGGTAGCGCCCGTCGTCGATGCCTTCCTACGCCAGCCCGCACGCTTCCCGTTCCGGCGACGTCGCCGGAACGCTGAAGCTGTTGGCGTGGATCGCGCTGTCGATCGCGCTGATCGTGCTCGACCATCGCGGCGGCTGGCTCGCCCAGGTGCGGCAGCGCCCGGTCGCGGCGGTGCAGCCGCTGTGGTGGCTGGCGGGCGTGCCCGGGCGCATCGGCGACACGCTGAGCGAGAGCGCCGCGACCCGCAACCGGCTCGCCGAGGAGAACCGCGTGCTGCGCAACGCGCTGCTGGTGAGCGGCGCGCGCGTCGCGCGGCTGCAGGCGGCGTCCGCCGAGAACGCGCACCTGCGCGAGCTGCTCGGGGCCGCCGGCCGCGGCGGCGGGCTCGACGTGCAGCTCGCGCCGGTGCTCGACATCGATCTCGACCCGACCCGGCAGCGCCTGCTGCTGGATGCCGGCGCGCGCGACGGCGTCGCCGTCGGCCAGAGCGTGATCGACGCCGGCGGCCTCGTCGGCCAGATCATCAGCGTGCAGGCGGGCACCGCGACGGTGCTGCTGGTCACCGATCCGGACCACGCGGTGCCGGTGATGGTCGCGCGCAGCGGCGTGCGCCTGCTCGTGTACGGCACCGGTAGCAGCGACCGGCTCGCGCTCGCGAACGTGCCGCTGTCGGCCGACGTGCGCGTCGGCGACGCGGTGCTGTCGTCGGGGCTGGGCGGGCGTTTCCCCGCCGGCTTCCCGGTCGGCACGATCGTCGCGCTGCATCCGGACGACAGCCACGCGTTCCTGGTCGGCGACGTGCGCCCCGCCGCGCGCCTGGATCGCGGCCGCGACGTGCTGCTGTTGAAGGAACATCCGCGGGCCGCCGCGGCGACGGCGACGGCGCCCACGAACGCGCCGCCGCCGGCCACGGCCGCGCCCGTATCGTCCGCGCCGCCCGCGGAGCGCGCGCCGTGAGCCGCCACGCGCCCGGCTGGCTGATGCCGGTGAGCGCGCTCGCCGCGCTGCTGCTCGGCCTGTTGCCGCTGCCCGTCTGGATGCAGCCCTACCGCCCGTACTGGCTCGCGCGGGTGGTGGTGTACTGGCTGATCGAGGCGCCGGACCGCTTCGGCCTGGGCTTCGCGTTCCTCGCCGGCGTGCTCGCCGACCTCTGCTTCGGCACCGTGCTCGGCGAGCAGGCGTTGCGGCTCACGGTGATGGCGTTCATCGTCCAGCGCTTCCGCGCGCAGCTGCGCTTCTTCCCGCTGTCGCAGCAGGCGCTCGCGCTCGCCGGCCGGCTGCTCAACGACAGCGTCGGGGTGATGGTGCTGCACCACGCGCAGGGCGCGCCGCCCCCGCCCCCCCCCGCCGGGGGGGGGCCGC
>JBQCJF010000035.1:0-5959 GCA_051953015.1 Luteimonas sp. | reverse complement strand
GCGGCGCCGCGCCGACGGGCGGCGATCATGCGCCAGCGCGTGCTGGCGGGCGTGGGTAGCGTGGACGGACATCGGGCACTCCTTGCGTGTTCGCTGGCGTGAAAGCGGGATGAAAACCAGCCCATCCTACGCGGCGGCGCGGGCCCGCGGGTAGGCCAAAGGTCCTGCGGCGGCCGGACGCGCGCCGCGCAACCGTTTCCGGCGCGGCATACTGCGGGGATGGACAACGGCCATTGCCTCGTCACCGGCGCGAATCGCGGTCTCGGCCTTGAATTCGCGCGCCAGCTGCTCGCCCGCGGCGAGCGCGTGGTGGCGACCTGCCGGCAACCGGGGCGCGCGACCGCGCTGAACGCGCTCGCCGGCGAGCATCCCGGCCGCCTGCGCGTGCTGCCGCTGGACGTCGCCGCGCCGCGCTCGATCGCCGAGCTCGCGCACGAGCTGCCGCTGCTCGACGCGGCCCTGTCGCTGCGCCTGCTGGTCAACTGCGCCGGCGTGCTGCATTCGGGCGAGCGCTTCGGCGCGATCGACCCGGCGATCGTGGAAGACAGCTTCCGCACGAACGCGATGGGCCCGCTGCTGGTGACCCAGGCGCTGGCGGACCGGCTCGCCGACGGCGCGAAGGTCGCCGACATCAGCAGCGTGCTCGGCTCCGTCGCCTCGGTCGCGCGCTTCGGCTCGCCCAGCTACGACATCAGCAAGGCCGCGCAGAACATGGTCACGGCGCTGCTGGCGAAGGCGCTCGCGCCGCGCGGCATCGTGGTGCTCGCGCTGCACCCGGGCTGGGCGCGGACCGACATGGGCGGCGAGAACGCCACCGTTCCGGTCGCCGACGCGGTCGCCGGCCTGCTGCGCGTGATCGACGGCGCGGGCATCGCCGACAGCGGCGGCTTCCGCGACTGGCGCGGCGAAACGCTGCCGTGGTGAACGCCGGCGTCGACCCGCCCGGCGCCGCGCCGGCGCCCGCGCTCGTGCACGTCGTGCTGCTCGAACCGCGGATTCCACCGAACACCGGCAACGCGATCCGCCTGTGCGCGAATACCGGCGCCCACCTGCATCTCGTGGAGCCGCTCGGCTTCGACGTCGGCGACGCGCAACTGCGGCGCGCCGGCCTCGACTACCACGAATACGCGACGATGCGCGTGCACGCTTCGCTCGACGACGCGCTCGCGGCGATCGCCGCGGCGGCCGGCGCGCCGCCGCGCGTGTTCGCGCTGAGCGCGCGCGGGCGCACCCGCTTCGACGCCGTTGGCTACCACGCCGGGGACGTACTGCTGTTCGGCAGCGAAACCAGCGGCCTGCCGGACGCGGTCCTCGACGCGCTGCCCGAAACGCAGCGCGTGCGCCTGCCGATGCGGCCCGGAAACCGCAGCCTCAACCTGTCGAACGCGATCGCGGTGACGGTGTACGAGGCCTGGCGCCAGCTGGGGTACGCCGGCGCCGTTACCTGAACGCAGGCCGAAAGTTCCTCACATCCGTGACTATCGCTTCAGGCGAGGTTGAGGCGCGCTTCGCAGAATCGTGCCACCGGTTCAGCCTCGTCCCTCCCCCTTCGTCGCTGCCGGCCATCAATAACGAGAACAGAGGCCCCACCATGAAGCGTTCCCCCGCTGTTGCCAGACTCGCTGCCCTTGCGCTGATCGCCGCCGCGCCGTTCGCGGCTTCCGCGGCCGACGGCATCAACTACAACTACGTGCAGGGCGGCTACGTCGCCACCAACACCGACGGCGCCGACGCCGACGGCTGGGGCCTGCAGGGTTCCGCGGCGCTCAGCCAGAACTTCCACCTGTTCGCCGACTACAGCAACCAGGACATCAAGAACTCCAGCGCGAGCTTCGACCAGTGGCGCGTGGGCGTGGGCTACAACCGCCAGGTCTCGCAGAACATGGACCTGCTGACCCGCGTCGCCTACGAGAAGTTCGACGCGGGCAGCGGCCTCGAGGCCGACGGCTACAGCGTCGAGGCGGGCGTGCGCGGCTCGCTGAGCCCGATGCTGGAGGGCTACGCGCTCGCCGGCTACGAGGACGGCAAGGACTACGACGGCGACTTCTACGGCCGCCTCGGCGCGCAGGTGAAGTTCAACCAGACCTGGGGCGTGGCCGCGGACGTCAAGTTCGTGGAAGGCGACCGCCAGTGGTTCGTCGGCCCGCGCATCACCTGGTAACGAAGCCCATGTAAAGCCGACCCATGGTCGGCTGCAAGGCAAGGGGATCGCGAGCGTTCCCTCCCCCGACTTTCGCGATCCCGACCCGGCCGGCAACGGCCGGGTTTTTTATTGCCCGGACGCCGGCCGGTCGACCGCGGGACCGAACAGGCCCGGCGGATATTCGGCCTTCTGCTCGCGCGCCAGCAGGCGCTGGAGGGCTTCGGCCGGCGTGATGTCGCCATGCAGGACGTCGCGCACGTTCTGCGCGATCGGCAGCTCGAGCCCGTGGCGGTCGGCGAGGCGCATCACTTCGTCGGCGGTCTGCACCGACTCGACGACCTGGCCGATCTCGCGCACCGCATCCTCGAGCGACTGGCCGCGGCCGAGCGCGAGGCCGAGGCGGCGGTTGCGCGACAGGTCGCCGGTGCAGGTGAGCACGAGGTCGCCGAGGCCGGCGAGGCCCATCAGCGTTTCCGGGCGGCCGCCGATCGCGGCGTTGAGCCGCAGCATCTCGTTGAGGCCGCGGGTGATCAGGCCGGTGCGCGCGTTGAGCCCGAGGCCCATGCCGTCGGCGGCGCCGGTGGCGACGGCGAGCACGTTCTTCATCGCGCCGCCGAGCTCGGCGCCGCGCATGTCGTCGCCGGTGTAGGCGCGGAAGCCTGGGCCGTGCAGCACGCCGGCGACCTGGCGCACGAACGCGGCGTCGTCGCCCTGCACCGTCAGCGCCGTCGGCAGGCCCTGCGCCACTTCCTTCGCGAACGACGGGCCGGTGACGACGGCGAGCGGCACGCCCGGGCCGAGCGTGTCGGCGGCGACTTCATGCAGGAAGCGGCCCGAACCGGGCTCGAAACCCTTCGTCGCCCAGGCGACGCCGGCGCCTTCGGGGCGCAGCGGCGCGAGCGCATGCAGGGTCGCCGTGAACGCGTGCGAGGGCACGACCACCAGCACCAGCGCCGCGCCCGCCATCGCTTCGGCGAGGTCGGTGGTCGCGCGCAGCGCCGCCGGCAGGGCGATGCCCGGCAGGTAATGCGGATTCTCGTGGCGCGCGCCGATCGCCGCGACGACGTCGGCGTCGCGGCCCCACAACTTGACGGCATGCCCGTGCCGCGCGATCAGCGCGGCGAGGGCGGTGCCCCAGGAACCCGCGCCGAGGACGGCCACATGCCCACTGGGAGCCTGCTCCGCCGGCGCATGCGCGCCCCGACCCTGCACGGGATCAGGCGTTGCCGGCGGTTTCCGCGTCGGCGAGGCCGGCGCCGTTGCCCTGCGAGGCGCGCTGGCGCAGCGTCTCGGCGTACAGGGCCTCGAAGTTGATCGGCTGGAGGATGAAGGGCGGGAAGCCGCCCGAGGCCACCAGCTCGCCGACGGCCTGGCGCGCGTACGGGTACAGCGCGGTCGGGCAGTGGGTGCCGAGCATCATGTCCAGGCCGCGCTCGTCGAAGCCGGCCAGGCCGAACACGCCGGCCTGCTTCACTTCGGCGACGTAGGCGGCCTTCTCGTTGATGGTGCAGGTCAGGGTGACGCCGAGCACCACCTCGTAGGCGTTGTCGCCGACGCGCTGGACCTGCTGCGCCAGGTTCATCTGCAGCTGCGGCTGGCCCTGCTCGTTGAACACCTGCGGCGCGCCCGGCGCCTCGAAGGACACGTCCTTCAGGTAGATCTTCTCGAGGGTGAAGGTCGCGCCCTGCGCGCCGTCGTTGGCGGTGGTGCCGCCCTGGGTGTCCTGCTCGGCCATGGTTCTCTTTGCTCCGGCGCGTTCGCGCCTCTGATGCGGGAAAAGACGGGGAGTATCGCACGCAGGGCCGGCCCGTGTTCGGCCAGGCGGCGCGGGTAGCCGACCATGGGTCGGCTCGACGGGGAGTCAGCGGCCCTTGGCGAGGGGCAGGCCGGCCTGCTGCCAGGCGCCGATGCCGCCGTCCAGGACGAAGACCTTCTCGAAGCCGGCCTTGCGCAGGCGCTTCGCGGCGCCGCCGGCGGTCTGGCCGGTCTTGCAGACCAGGACGACCGGGAGGCTCTTCGCCCCCGCCAGCGCCCGGTTTTCCGGGTCGAACTGGCTCATCTGCACGTTCTTCGCGCCGGGGATGTGGCCCTTCTCGAAATCGGCCAGGGGCCGCAGGTCCACGACCAGGGCGTTCTCCCTGTTCACGAGCGCGGTCAGGTCGGCGGGCGCGACGGCCTTGAAGCCGCGGAACAGGCCGGAAAGCTCGTTGCCGACGAGGGCGACGGTGAGGCCGCCGAGGATCAGCGACAGGTAGTTGTGGCGGGCGGCGAAAGCCGCCAGTTCGGCGAAGTCCATGGTGCTGGCGTCAAAAGAAGGCGATTGTCGCAGGTCGGGCGCGGCGCGTCAGTCCTGCCAGAGGTCCGGCAGGCCGCTGGTGATCCACCACCGCTCCGCGGCCGCGTCGTAGCGCCACTGCTCGACGTAGCGCGTGGTGCGCTCGACCTGGGTGTGCCGGTTCACGACCCCGATCTCGATCGGGCGCGTGGCCGTGTCGGGGCCGCCGCTGGCGCCGAGCTCGTGGTAGGCGGACACCTGCACCTGCTGGTAGCGCTCGAGCTCGAGCGGGGTCAGCGGGTGCTCGTCGCGGTACTTCGGGTCGACCATCGTCCAGGCGCCTTCGAAGTCGCCCCAGCGGATCGCGGCCGACCAGGTGTACTGCGCCTCGCGCAGGGCCTCGTTGCGGTCGACGCGGCGGGTGGTCGCGCAACCGGCGAGCGCGGCCAGCGCGAGCGCGGCGCCCAGCAGCAGGACGAGGCGGCCCAGGGCGCGCAGGGGCGGCGTGCGGTTCGGAGTCGGCGTCATGGGGCCATCCTACCCCGCCGCTTCCGCCGCGCGGGCGAACGCGACGTAGCGCGCGCGGCCGGTCGCCGCCACGGTCCCGTCCGGGCCGGCGACCTGCGACTGCAGCACGAGGCTGGCGCGGCCGGTGTCGCGCAGCGCGGCGCGGATCGCGTCCCAGTGCTTCGTCGCGGTGTCGCCCTCGGCGAGCCAGGCGCTCGCGTCCAGCTCGGCGTACAGCGGCGCGAGGTAGCGCACCTGGCTGTCGGCGACGTAGACCGCGGCGTCGAGCCCGTGCGCCTGCAGCTGCAGGGTCGCCAGGCCCCAGCCGGCCAGCGTCATCAGCGAGGCGAGGCTGCCGCCGAACGCGCAGCCCTTGTCGTTGACGTTCGCCGCCAGCGGCGCGCGCAGCGCCAGGCGCTCGCCGTCGTAGCCGGCGATGCGCAGCCGCAGCGCCGCCACGGGCGGCATGGCCTGCAGGTGGGCGTCGAGCGCCTGCAGCAGGGCGCCGGGATCGGCCGGCGGGACGGGCATGCTGGACATGCGCGGACTATGCCAACATTCGCGCCGTCGCGGCCATCGGCCGCATGACGGGCATCGCGATGGGCCTGCCGCTCGACGGCTGCACCGTGGTCTCGCTGCGTCCCGCCGGCATGCACGCATCGATGCGGCGCGCGGCGGCGGCCTCGGGTGCGCGGCTGCTCGCGCTGTCGCCCTGGCGCCTGCGCATCCTCGACGATCCGCGCTCGCGCGCGGCGCTGGCCGCGGCGCTCGGCGCGCCGCGCGTGGTGTTCACCAGTCCCGCCGCGGTCGCCGCCGCGAAAGGCATGGAACGGCTGCGCCCGGCAGGGGACGCGTCCTGGCTCGCGGTCGGCGCCGGCACCGCCGCCGCGCTCGCGCGCGAGGGCGTCGAGGCGATCGCGCCGCAGCGCATGGACAGCGAAGGCCTGCTCGCGCTCGACGCGCTGCAGCACGTGGCCGGGCTCGCCGTCGGCCTGGTGACCGCGCCCGGCGGCCGCGGCGAGATCGAGCCGGCG
>JBQCJF010000034.1:0-14260 GCA_051953015.1 Luteimonas sp. | reverse complement strand
CCGGGGGCGCCCCCCCCCCCCCCCACCCGCGGCGGGGGGCCCGCCCCCCCCCCCCCCCCCCCCCCCGCTTCCGCCGCCCATCCCGAAGCCGACGCGAGGTCAGCGCGAGGCTTCGTAGGCGGAGATTTCGTCTTCGGCGAGGATCTGGCGCAGTTGCGACGCCGACGCGCGCCGCATCGGCTTCTCGTCGACGCCCGACAGCGGCGCCTGCCGCAGCACCGCCGGCGGCAGCACCGTCAGGTCGAACGTGAAGTCTTCCGCAGAGAACAGCCACACCGGCGCATCGACGATGCGTTCCGGGTCCAGGCGCAGCCGGCGCTCGCGCGACTCGGCGGGGATGCCGCTTTCGTCGAGGAAGCGCGGCACCGCGTCCGGATCCTCCGCGTGCAGATGCAGCGCGACCGCGGCGTTGGCGTCGGCGGTGCCGTCGAGCACGCTGCCGACCAGCCGCGGGTCGAAGGGGGCGAAGAACTCGAGCGCGCGCAGCGCGGCCTCGCGCCGCGCGCGGACGCCGGCCGCGTGGCCTTCGCCCGCGAACAGGCGCTGGTACTCGCGCAGCGCGTCCTCGATCTCGCGATTGCGGGGCAGCGAAGCGTCGTCGTGGATGCCGAGCCGTTCGGCGGCCTTGAGCTTGGCCTGGTGGTAGTCGCGGATGCCGCCTTCGGCCATCAGCCGCGCGGCCTCGTGGGCGAGGCGATGGCGGCGTTCGCGGGTGCGGGTCAGCGCGTGTTCGTGCGCGTGGCGACGGGCGTGGGCGTGTGGCATGGCGCGCGCTCCTGCGGTCGGACCCGGCCCGACTGTACCCCAGCCGCTGGCGCCGCGCGCGTGAGGGCAGGCAGCGCCGCCCTCTGCGCCGCGGCGTCAGAAGATGTCGAACGCGGCCTCGTCCTGGCTTTCGGGCTGTTCCGCGGTGTCGGCGTCGGCCTCCATCCGGTCGAGGTCCTCGGCCTTGACCCATTCGGTGATGCCCGAGCTGCCGGCGGGCAGCAGGCGGCCGCCTGGACCGACGGCGACCTTGACCATGCCTTCCGGCGGATCGTTCGCGGCGACCGGGCGGCCGTCGAGGGCCACGCGCATGTAGTCGATCCAGATCGGCAGCGCCGCCTTGCCGCCGTACTCGCGATAGCCGAGCGACTTGAAGTCGTCGCGGCCGACCCAGACGGTGGTGACCACGTCCGCGCCGAAGCCGGAGAACCAGGCGTCGCGATGGTCGTTGGTCGAGCCGGTCTTGCCGGCCACGTCCTCGCGGCCCAGCACCTTCGCCGCGACGCCGGTGCCGCGCTGGACCACGTCGCGCATCATCGACACCAGCTGGTAGGCCACGCGCGCGTCGATCGCGCGCGGCGCGAGCACCGTGTCCGGCGGCAGCGGCGCCGGCGCGGCCTTCACGTCGGCGCCGGACACCTCGCGCTTCGCCGGGGCCGGGGCTGCCGGACCGAGATCGAAGCCCGCGACCACGTTCGACGCGCGCACCGTCGAAGCGGTCGCGTTGCCGACGCCGCATCCGGGGCAGGCGGTGGCCGGCTTCTCCTTGAACAGCACGCGCCCGTCGCGGTCGCGCACCTCGTCGATGAACCACGGCGTGACCCGGAAGCCGCCGTTCGGGAACGTCGCGTAGCCGCGCGCGATCATCATCGGCGGCAGCGACGCGCTGCCCAGCGACATCGACAGGTTCGGCGGGAGCAGGTCCTCGTCGATGCCGAAGTGGCTGATGTAGCGGCGCGCGTAGTCGATGCCGATCGCGTCGAGCAGCCGCACCGACACGAGGTTGCGCGACTGCACCAGGGCCTCGCGCAACCGCATCGGGCCGGCGAAGTCCCCGCTGTCGTTCTGCGGCCGCCACTCGTGGCCCACGCGGTCCTTGAACACCACAGGCGCGTCGAGGACGATCGAGGCGGGGTTGAAGCCGCGCTCCATCGCCGCCGCGTACAGGAACGGCTTGAAGCTCGAGCCCGGCTGCCGGCGCGCCTGGGTGGCGCGATTGAACTTGTTGCCGGCGAAACTGAAGCCGCCGACCAGCGCCAGCAGCGCGCCGTTGTCCTTGTCCAGCGAGACGAGCGCCGCCTGCGCGGTCGGCAGCTGGTCGAGCTGCCAGGCGGCCGCCGCTTCCGGATGCTTGGGATCGGTGATGCGGCGCAGCCGGACCATGTCGCCGCGCGCGACCAGCGCCGCGGGGCTGCGGTTGGTCCAGCGGCTGCTGGACGCGTCCAAGGTCGCGGTGCTGCCGTCGGCGAACGCGACGTCGGCCGTGCCTTCGCCGCTGCGCAGCACCACCGCCGGGACCAACCCGCCCTGCGTCGCGACGCCGCGCAGGCGTGCGCCGGCGGTGGCCGCGCTTTCGCCCGCGGCCAGGTCGAAATGGCGTTCGGGCTTGCCGCGCCAGCCGTGGCGATGGTCGTAGGTCACCAGCCCGTCGCGCACCGCTTGTTGCGCGGCGTCCTGCAGCTTCGGATCGATCGTCGTGACGACGTGGTAGCCGCGGGTCAGCACGTCCTCGCCGTAGCGGGCGATCATCTCCCGCCGCACCATTTCGGCCACGTACGGCGCGTCCGCCTCGATCGGGATGTCGTGCGGCGCGGCGTGCATCGGCACGGCCTGCGCGGCGCGCTCTTCGCCGGGGGTGATGAACTTCAGCTCGCGCATCCGCTGCAGCACGTAGTCTCGACGGATCCGCGCGCGTTCGGGGTTGCTGACCGGGTTGCCGCTGGACGGGAACTTGGGGATCGAGGCCAGGCTGGCGGCCTCGTCCAGCGACAGCTCGTCGACCTGCTTGCCGTAGTAGAACTCGGCCGCCGCGCCGATGCCGTAGGCGCGGTTCCCGAAGAAGCTCTTGTTGAGGTACAGCTGGAAGATCTCGTCTTTGCCAAGCTCGCGCTCCATCTTCATCGCCAGCAGCATCTCGACGAACTTGCGCGTGAAGCTGTATTCGGAGCTCAGGTAGAACTGCTTGGCGACCTGCTGGGTGATGGTCGAGCCGCCCGGCACCCGCTTGTCGTCGGTGGTCGCAAGCAGCCAGACGGCGCGGGCGACGCCTTTGTAGTCGACGCCGTGGTGCTGGTAGAAGCGGTTGTCCTCGATCGCGATGAAGGCCTGCTTGACCCGCTCGGGGACCCGGGCGATGTCCACCGGGTAGCGTCGGGCCTCGCCGAACACCCCCATCAGGCGGCCGTCGCGGGCGTGGACGTACAGCGGCTCCTGCAGCTCGACGTGCCGCAGCGACTGGACGTCGGGGAGGCGGGAGGAGACGACGTAGTAGACGATGCCCAGGGCCAGGAGGCCCAGCAGGGCGACGGCCGCGGAGGCCAGGAGGGCCCAGCGCAGCAGGCGGCGGAAGGGGGGCATGGGGGGCGGGGATCCTTCGTTTCTAGGCTCGCCCGGCGGCCGGGCACGGGCCCAGTATAGGGGCGGGGCGGCGAAGGCCTGGTGCGACGGCCGTCCCGAAGCCCGGTCGCGGGTGTTGCCACAGGGGCCAAACTCCGCTATTTAAGGCGCCGGGACACGTTGTGCGCGTAAGCGCCCGTGAATAAGGGGAAATTTTTGTGGGGCTGATCACAAAAAGCCAGCCACCCCGGATCGGAGTCGACATCAGCTCGACGGCCGTCAAGCTCCTGCAGCTGTCGCGGGCGGGCGACCGGTACCGGGTCGAGCACTACGCCATCGAGCCCCTGCCCGCGAACGCCGTCGTCGACAAGAACATCGCCGACCCCCAGGTCGTGGGCGACGCCATCCGCCGGGCCATGGCCCGCTGCGGCTCCAAGGCGCGCCACGCCGTGGGTGCGGTGGGCGGCTCGGCGGTCATCACCAAGCTCATCCCGATGCCGGCCGACCTGACCGAGGACGACCTGGAATCGCAGGTCGAGCTCGAGGCCTCCAACTACGTGCCGTATCCGATCGAGGAAGTGAACCTCGACTTCGAGGTGTTCGGCGCGATGCCGGGCAACGAGGAGATGCTGCAGGTCATGCTCGTCGCCTCGCGTTCCGAGAACGTCGAGAGCCGCGCCTCCGCGCTGGAGATGGGCGGCCTCGTGCCGAAGGTCATGGACGTCGAGACCTTCGCGATGGAGAACGCGTTCGGGCTGCTCGGCGACGCCGCGCCCGCCGACGCGCTCGTCGCGCTGGTGGACATCGGCGCCACCATGACCACGCTCTACGTGCTGCGCGAAGGCCGCAGCGTGTACAGCCGCGAGCAGGTGTTCGGCGGCAAGCAGCTCGACGACGAGATCATGCGCCGCTTCGGCCTCAACCTCGAGGAAGCGCGCCTGGCCAAGCGCCAGGGCGGGCTGCCCGAGAGCTACCGCGCCGAGGTGCTGCAGCCGTTCCGCGAGGCGCTGGTCCAGCAGGTCAGCCGCCTGCTCCAGTTCTTCTACGCCGGCAGCGAGTTCAACCGGGTCGACCGGATCGTGCTCGCGGGCGGCACCGCCTCCACCGCCGGCGTCGCGCCGATGGTCGAGGAACAGCTCGGCGTGCCGACCAGCGTCGCCAATCCGCTGGCGCAGATGACGCTCGGCCCGCGCGTGCAGGCCTCGGCGCTCGCCCAGGACGCGCCGTCGCTGATGATCGCCGCCGGCCTGGCGCTCAGGAACTTCGACTGATGGCACGGATCAACCTGCTGCCCTGGCGCGCGGAGCGGCGCAAGCTCCGCCAGAAGGACTTCCTGACGATGGTCGGGTTCGCGGCCGTCGCCGCGATCGCGATCGCGTTCCTCATCTCCAGCTACTACGGCGCGCAGATCAACGGCCAGAACGAGCGCAACCAGTTCCTGCGCGACCAGATCAAGCAGGTCGACAAGCAGATCGACGAGATCAAGGCCCTCGACGAGAAGAAGGCGAAGCTGCTGGCGCGCAAGGACGTGATCGAGCAGCTGCAGGCCAACCGCTCGAAGATGGTGCACCTGTTCGACTCGCTGGTGCGCACGATCCCGGACGGGGTGGTCCTCACCTCGGTGAAGCAGGAGGGCGACAAGCTCACCCTGCAGGGACGCGCCCAGTCCAACTCGCGCGTCAGCATCTACATGCGGGCCCTCGAGGGTTCGGGCTGGATGACGAAGCCGGAACTGTCCGTGATCGAGGCCAAGGCCGGCGACAACAGCCTGCCGTACGCGTTCACGCTGACCGTGCTGCTGGCCGACCCGAATTCCGCGAAGGACACCGACGGCGACGGCACGCCGGACGCCCCCGCGGCGCAGCCGGCGCAGGTTTCGCCGGGCGCCGCCGCGCCTGCGCAGGGAGGGAAGGCGCCATGAGCCGCGCGAAGATGGCCATCAAGGACCTGAACTTCAACAACACCGGGTCCTGGCCGCGCGAATACAAGCTCGGCTTCTGCGTGATCGTCGGCGCGGTGATCGTCGGCCTGTGGTGGTACCTGTTCATCGGCGACAAGACCGACGAGCTCGCCGGCCTCGAGAAGCAGGAAACCGACCTGCGCTCGGAGTTCGAGATCAAGCAGGGCCGTGCCGCCAACCTGGAGCCGCTCAAGCTGCAGCTCGCGCAGATGGAGCAGCAACTCCAGCAGATGCTGCGCCAGCTGCCGAGCAAGACCGAGATGCCCGACCTGATCGTCGACATCTCGCAGACCGCGCTCGCCACCGGCCTGACCAGCGAGCTGTTCCGCCCGGGCCCGGAAACGCCGAAGGAGTTCTACGCCGAGAAGCCCATCGCGCTGAAGATGGTGGGCTCGTACCACCAGTTCGGCGCGTTCGTCAGCGGCGTGGCTTCGTTGCCGCGGGTGGTGATCCTGACGATGCACGACATCTCGCTGCAGCCGAAGGACAAGACCGCGCGCGCCGGCATCCGCCGCGACATCCCGCTCGAGCTTGCCGGCACGGTGAAGACCTACCGCTACCTCGACGAGGAAGAGCCCAAGCCGAAGGCGCCCGCCAAGAAGAAGAAGGGGAAGCGCTGACATGCACGCCGCACGCCTCCTCGCCTGCCTCCTGGCCGCCGCGCTGCTCGCCGGCTGCAGCCGTGGCGTGACCAGCACGCCCGGCGACGCGCCGAACCTGCAGCGCTGGGTCGCCGAAGTGAAGAAGCGCCCGGCGCCGGCGCTCGAGCCACTGCCGGTCATGCAGCAGTTCGAGACCTTCGAATACGCCGCGCAATCGCTGCGCGACCCGTTCAGCAACGCCTTCACCGACGACAGCGGCGGCGCCGGCCCGAGGCCGGATCCGAACCGCCGCAAGCAACCGCTGGAAAACTTCCCGCTCGACAGCCTCGACATGGTCGGGACGATCGGGAAGGGCGATTCGCTGGTGGCGCTCGTGCTCGCGCCGGACAAGGTCACCTACCGCGTGCGGACCGGGATGTACCTGGGCCAGAGCGACGGCCGCGTCACCAGCGTGACGAACGACCGCATCGAACTGATCGAGCTCGTGCCCGACGGCGCCGGTGGCTGGCTGGAACGTCCCGCGGCAATTTCGCTGGACGAATGACGAATCTGGGGGACAGGACGATGACCTTCACCACTGCCAATTGCCTGCGGGTCTTCCGCGGCCTGCCCCGACGGGCCGGCGCGGCCGGACTCGCGGCGGGCCTGCTGGCCGCCCTCGGCGGCGTGCAAGCCGCGCCGCAGGCGCTGCCCGCCGTCGCCCAGAGCGCGGCGCCCGTCGCCGTGGATCCGGGGCGGACGGTCCCCGGCGCGCTCACCGTGTCGCGCATCGACTTCAAGCGCGGCGACGCCGGCGCCGGCCAGCTCACGATCCGCTTCAGCGGCGACGGCGCGATGCCCGACATGCATCCCGCCGGTTCGCGCATCGTCATCGACGTGGCCAACGCGACGTTGCCGCCGCAGCTGCAGAAGCCGTTGGACGTGAGCGACTTCGCCACCCCGGTTCAGCGCGTCGACGCGAGCCGTGCCGGGATCGGCACCCGCATCGTGCTGGAGACGCAGGGTTCGGTCGTGCCCAGCGCCTACCAGAGCGGCAACGATTACGTGGTCGAGGTCGCGCCGCGCCCGATGGTCGCCAGCGCCGCGCGCGCCGCGGCGGGCGGCGCAGCGGGGTCCGCCGGGGAAGATCGCCCCTACTCCGGCCAGCCGGTGACCTTCAACTTCCAGGACGTGCCGGTGCGCACGGTGCTGCAGCTGATCGCCGAGGAGGCGAAGCTCAACCTGGTCGTGTCCGACAGTGTCGGCGGCAACATCACGCTGCGCCTGGACAACGTGCCCTGGGACCAGGCGCTGGACATCGTGCTGCGAGCCAAGAGCCTCGACAAGCGCCGCAGCGGCAACGTCATGTGGGTGGCGCCGCAGGCGGAGATCGCCAAGTACGAGCGCGACGTCGAGGCGGCGCGGATGGCCAGCGAGAACAACGCCGAGGTCGTCACCGAATACCTGCCGATCAGCTACGGCAGCGCCCAGGACATCGCGCGCCTGCTCACCGAGGGCAGCCGCGGTTCCGGCGGCGGCGCCGGCGGCGACCAGGCCAGCCGCGGCTTCCTCTCGCCGCGCGGCAGCATCAGCTTCGACCAGCGCACCAACACGCTGCTGGTCATCGACATCCCGCAGCGCGTGGAGGGCATCAAGCGCCTCGTGGCGGAGCTCGACAAGCCCGTGGACCAGGTGGTCATCGAGGCGCGGATCGTGATCGCCAACGAATCGTTCGCCCGCGAACTGGGTGCGCGCTTCGGCATCAGCGGCGCGGCCGGCAAGGCCGGCGACCGCAGCACGGTCGGCTTCGGCGGCAGCCTGGATGCGTCGCAAGCCAATGCGAAGTCGCGCGCCAACGCGATCGGCCAGCTCTCGGGCGAAGCCGGCGAGGACCAGAGCCCGCCGTTCGACGTCACCCGCGGGCTGATCACCAACCTGCCCAGCACCCTGGCCGGTGGCTCGGGCGCGCTCGCGCTCTCGATCCTCAACGCGGGCTACCTGCTCGACGCCGAGCTGTCGGCGATGCAGACGGAGGGCCGCGGCGAGATCATTTCCAATCCGCGCATCGTCACCAGCAACCAGAAGGAAGCGCTGATCAAGCAGGGCGACCAGATCGGCTACCTGACGACCACCGGCGGGCAGCAGGGCAACCTGCCGAGCGTGCAGTTCAAGGACGCGATCCTGCAGCTGAAGGTCACCCCGACCATCACCGCGGACGGCCGCGTGTTCCTGAACATGGACGTGCAGAAGGACGACCTCGCCGGATTCGTGAACACCGGCGTGGGCCAGGTCCCGCAATTGTCGACGCGCCAGGTCACGACCTCGGTGCTGGTGGACGACGGCCAGACCGTCGTGATCGGCGGCGTCTACGAGTTCAAGGACCAGCAGGACCTGTCGAAGGTGCCGTTCCTCGCCGACCTGCCGGTGATCGGCAACCTGTTCAAGAAGCGCGGCCGCACCAAGAGCAAGGCCGAACTGCTGATCATGGTCACGCCGAAGGTGATCCGGGTGGCGCAGCGCGGGGGCTGATCGCCGCCGCGCGTCGTCGCGAAGGGGCCCGCGGGCCCCTTCGTGCATTCCGGCACTGAACATTCCGCGCCGCGCGCGGTCAGAATGGACCCCGGCGCGTTCGGCGCCGCAGCGACGCACCACGCCATGGACACGCCCAGCCCCGATACCGCCCGGCTCCACGACGCCTTCCGCGATCTGCGCGCGGCGCTGTCGGCGGGAATCGTCGGCCAGGCCGCGCTGGTGGAGCGGCTGCTGGTGGCGCTGCTCGCCGACGGCCACCTGCTGGTGGAGGGCGCGCCCGGCCTGGCCAAGACCACGGCGGTGCGCGCGCTCGCCGCGCGCCTGGACGGCAGCTTCGCGCGCGTCCAGTTCACGCCCGACCTGCTGCCCGCCGACCTGACCGGCACCGAGGTCTGGCGCCCGCAGGACGGCCGCTTCGAATTCCAGCCCGGGCCGATCTTCCACGAGGTCCTGCTCGCCGACGAGATCAACCGCGCGCCGGCGAAGGTGCAGTCGGCGCTGCTCGAGGCGATGGGGGAGCGCCAGGTGACGGTCGGACGGCGCACGTATCCGCTGCCGGCGCTGTTCCTGGTGATGGCGACGCAGAACCCGATCGAGCAGGAAGGCACGTTCCCGCTGCCGGAGGCGCAGCTCGACCGCTTCCTGATGTACGTGCGCATCGGCTATCCCGACGCGCGGGTGGAGGCGGAGATCCTGCGCCTCGCGCGCGAGCGCGCCCTCGCAGGCGGCGCCGAGTCCGCGCCGGTGCGGAAGATGCCGCTCGCCGACGTGTTCGCGGCGCGCGCCGCGGTGCTCGGCCTGCACGTCGCGCCGGAAGTCGAGCGCTACCTGCTCGAGCTGGTGCTGGCCTCGCGCGACGCGGCGCGCTACGACGCCGCCCTCGCGCGTCGCATCGCCTGGGGCGCGAGCCCGCGCGGCTCGATCGCGCTCGAGCGCTGCGCGCGCGCCCACGCCTGGCTCGCCGGCCGCGACTACGTGACGCCCGACGACGTGCGCGCCATCGCGCCCGACGTGCTCCGCCACCGCATCCTGCCGAGCTACGAGGCGACCGCCGAAGGCTGGGACGGCGGCCGCCTCGTCGCGGAGCTGCTGGATCGCGTGCCGTTGCCCTGAGGCGCGGATGGCCGCAGGGATCGCCCCGACGCTCGCCGAACTGGTCGCCCTGCGCGACGCCGCGCACGCGCGTTCTCCGGCGCGGCGCGGCCGCTTCGGTCCGGCCGGCCAGGCGCAGTCGCCGTTGCGCGGCCGCGGCATGGAATACGCCGAGTCGCGCGAATACGCGCAGGGCGACGACGCCCGCCACATCGACTGGCGGGTGACCGCGCGCACCGGCCGTGCCCACACCAAGCTGTTCCAGGCCGAGCGCGAGCGGCTGACGCTGCTGGTCGCCGATACCGCGCCTGCGCTGTACTTCGGTACCCGCGTGCGCTTCAAGTCGGTGCAGGCCGCGCGCGCCGGCGCGTTCGCGGCGTGGTCGGCGGTGCGCGACGGCGATCGCATCGCCGCGCTGCGCGGCACGCTGCTCGAGCCGCCCGTCGCGCCGGCCGCCGGCGCGCGCGGCGCGCTGCGCGTGCTCGATGCGCTGGTGCGCTGGTACGCCGCGCCGCCCGCGGACGACGCCGGCCTGGACGTCGCGCTGGACCACGCGCGGCGCCTGCTCAAGCCGGGCTCGCGCGTCTGCATCCTCGCCGACGCGGCGAGCGTGGTCGCGGTGCCGCCGCATCGCTGGGCGGCGCTGGCCATGCACAACGAAGTGCGGGTGCGCCTGCTCAGCGATCCGCTGGAACGCGATCCGCCAGCGGCGCTGCTGCCGTTCAGCGCGGCGCGGTCCGGGGGCGGATTCCATCGCATCGAGCTCGACCTCGCATCGCCGGCGCGGCGCAGGCGCTGGGCGGCCGCGTTCGACGGACCGCTGCAGGCGGCGCTCGCGCAGTTGTCGGCGCGCGGGATCCGCGCCGACGTGCTGTCGAACGAGGCCCAACCGTGATCTCCGCGCCGGCCGATCCGGGTGCTGCTGCAGGCGCGCTCGTGCTGCGCGACATCCACCAGCCGCCGGCGCCCTCCTGGTGGCCGCCCGCGCCGGGCTGGTGGCTGCTCGCCGCCGTGGTGCTGCTGGCGCTGGGCGCATGGGCGTGGCGCGCGTGGCGCCGTCGCCGTCGCCGCCGCGCGCTGGAGCGGCTGTTCGACGCGGGCATCGCCGCGGCCACGACGCCGGCGGCGCGCATCGCCGCCGCGTCGACGCTGCTGCGCCGCGCCGCGTGCGCACGCGACCCCGCCGCCGGCGCCGGCGCGCTGCAGGGCGATGCGTGGCTCGCCTACCTCGATGCCGGCGCCGCCGCGCCGCTGTTCGCCGGCGACGACGGCCCCCTGATCCTCGACGGCGGCTTCCGTCGCGACGTCGAGGCGGCGCGCGCGGAGGCGCTGGTCGGCAGCGCGCGCCGCCGCTTCCTCGAATGGATGGCGCGGTGATGGGCGGCGCCGGCTGGATGCTCGCGGGCCTGCAGGCGGCATTCGCATGGCCGTGGCTGCTGCTGGCGCTGCCGCTGCCGTGGCTGCTGCGCGCGCTGCTGCCCCCGTCGCGCGCCACGGAGGCCGCGCTGCGCGTGCCGTGGGGCGCGCGGCTCGAAGCCGTCGCCGCCGCGCCCGTGGGCCCCGCGCGCGCCGGCGGCGTCCCGTGGATCGCGTGGCTGGGCTGGGCGCTGTTGTGCGTCGCCGCGGCGCGGCCGCAGCAACTGGGCGCGCCCGTCGCGCCGCCACAGGCGAGCCGCGGGATGGTGCTCGCAGTGGACCTGTCGGGCAGCATGGCCGACGAGGACATGGCGCTGTCGGGCGAGCTCGTCGACCGCCTCACCGCGGCCAAGTCGGTGATCGACGACTTCCTCGACCGTCGCACCGGCGACCGCGTCGGCCTCGTCGTGTTCGGCAGCCGCGCCTACGTGCTCGCCCCGATGACCCTGGACCTCGACACCGTGCGCGCGCAGCTGCGGGACAGCGTCGTCGGCCTGGCCGGGCGCGAGACCGCGATCGGCGACGCGATCGCGCTGGCGGTGAAGCGCCTCGCGCGGCAACCCCGCGGCGAGCGCGTGCTGGTGCTGCTCACCGACGGCGTCAACACGACCGGCATGCTCGATCCGCTGAAGGCCGCCGAGCTGGCGCGCGACAACGGCGTGCGCATCCACACGATCGCCTTCGGCGGCAGCGGCGGCGGCCTGTCGGTGTTCGGGCTGCCGATCCCGATGCCCGGCGGCGGCGACGACATCGACGAGGCGACCCTGCGCCGCATCGCGGAACGCACCGGCGGCAAGGCGTTCCGCGCGCGCGACACCGCGCAGCTCGCCGGCATCTACGCCGAGATCGAGCGCATCGAGCCGATCGCGCACGCGGCGCGGCCGGTGCGCCCCCGCATCGAACGCTACGCCTGGCCGCTGGCGGCGTCGCTGCTGTGCGCGCTGCTGCTGCTCGCGCGGCGCGCGCGGGCGAGGCCGGCATGAGCGGCGCCGGGGTGCCGCTGTTGCAGGAAGCCGTCCTGCACGCGTCGGCCTTCCACTGGCTGCGGCCGTGGTGGCTGCTCGCGCTGCCGGTGATCGCGTGGATGGCCTGGGCGTGGCGGCGGCGGCACGCCGCCGGCGCATGGGAAGCGGTGGTGGATCCCGCGTTGCGCGAGCACCTGCTCGAGCCGGTCGCGGCGCGCCGGCGCTGGCTGGCGTGGTGGCCATGGCTCGCCGCGGCGCTCGCGGTCGCCGCGCTCGCCGGCCCGTCGTGGCGGCGGGACGCGCAACCGTTGTGGGAGGCGAAGACGCCGCTGCTGGTCGCGTTCGACCTGTCGCCGGCGATGCTCGCCACGGACCTGCCGCCGTCGCGGCTCGCGCGGGCGCGCGCCAAGCTGGCGACGTTGCTGCGCGAGCGCCGCGGCGGCGAGGTCGGCCTGCTCGTGTACGCGGACGGCGCGTACACCGTCGCACCGCTCACCGACGACGCCGCGAACGTCGCCGTGTTCGTCGACGCGCTGGCCCCGGACATCATGCCGGGCGATGCGGACGAGGCGGATGCCGCGGCCGCCATCGACCGCGCAGCGACCCTGATGCGGCAGGCCGGTTTCGCCCGCGGCGACATCCTGCTGGTGTCCGGCAGCGCGATGGGCGCTTCCGTCCCGGCCGCCGCCGCGCGCGCCGCGGCGGGCGGATACCGCGTCTCGGTGCTCGATGCGGTGCCGCCGGCCGCGACCGGCGCGGCGCGCGCCGTCGATGCCGGCGGCGTCGCCGCCGCGGGCGGGGGCCGCCGCGCCAGGCTGGCGGCCGGCGATGGCGCCCTCGCGTCGCTGGGCGTGCTCGACGCGTCCGCGCAGGGCGCGCTCGCGCGCGGTCGCGAGGGCGGCGCCTCGTGGCGCGACGAGGGCTACTGGCTGCTGCTGCCGCTGCTGCTGCTCGCCGCGTTCGCGTTCCGCCGCAACGGCGCGATCGCGGTGCTGGCGCTGTGCCTGCTGTTGCCGTGGCGGCCCGCCGCCGCGGCCGGCATCGACTGGTGGCGCCGCGCCGACCAGCAGGCGCACGAGCGCATGGAGCAAGGCGCGCGGGCCTACCGCGCCGGCGACTATGCGGCGGCGGAACGCGCGTGGCGCGGCGTGCCCGGCGCCGAGGCCGACTACGACCGCGGCAACGCGCTCGCGCGCCAGGGCCGCTACGACGAGGCGATCGCCGCCTACGACGAAGCGTTGCGCGCGAAGCCGGGCATGGCCGACGCGATCGCCAACCGCAAGGCGGTCGAGGCGGCCAGGAAGCGCCGTCCGCCCTCGGGCAAGGGCGACCGCGACGATGCCGGCGACAAGGGCGACGGGAACCAGGACCAGGAGCAGGACGCGGGCAAGCGCGACGCGCAGGCCGATGCCGCGCGCGCGCAGGCGGGGCAGGCCGCCCGCGAGCGCGAGGCCGCGCGCCGTGCACGCGCCGGCGACGCCGGGCCGCCGCAGGATGGACGCATGCAGGAGACCCAGGCGCAGCACGAGCGGCGGCTCGCCAACCAGGCGCGCCTTCAGCGCGTGCCGGACGATCCGGGCGGGCTGCTGCGCGAGCGCCTGCGCCTGGAATACGAACGCCGCCGGACGAGGGGCGAATGAACGCCCGCGCGGCCCGCTTCGCCTTCGTCGCGCTGGCCTGGCTGCTCGCGGCCGCGCCGGTCGCGCACGCGCAGTCCCTGCGCGCCTGGCTGGACCGCGACCGCATCGCGCTCGGCGAAACCGCGACCCTGAACATCGAGATCGACGGCGCGGCCACGGCCGAGCCGGACTACTCGCCGCTGCTCGGCGACTTCGAGGTGACCGGCAACACCAGCAGCCGCAGCGTGGTGAGCGATGCCGCCGGCACGCGGATGCGCACGCGCTACGCCGTCGACCTGCAGCCGCGTCGCGAAGGCGTGCTAGACGTCCCGGCGCTGGCCGTGGGCGCGCGGCGCACGCAGCCGCTGTCGCTGGCGGTGACGGCGCCCTCCGCGTCGCCCGCGCGCGCCGGCGACGCGGCGTTCATCGAATCGGAGGCCGACGCGCCGTCGCCCTCTGTGCAGCAGGCGGTCGGCTACGTCGTGCGCTTGTACGTCGGGGTTCCGCTGGTCTCCAGCACGCTCGACCAGCCGGATCCGGAAGGCGCCTCGCTGCGCCAGGTCGGCGACGACGTGCGCTACCAGCGCGACCTGCAGGGCCGCCACTACACCGTCATCGAGCGCCACTACCTGCTGCTGCCCGAACGCAGCGGCACGCTGTCGATCCCCGGCGCGCGCTTCACCGGGCGCGGCGTCGGCGGCTTCTTCGACGACGTGTTCGGCGACGGCCAGCGCACGCTGGCGGCGACCGGCGCGCCGCGCACGCTGGCCGTGC
>JBQCJF010000033.1:0-3324 GCA_051953015.1 Luteimonas sp. | reverse complement strand
CCTACAAGGACGTACTTGCGGCGTCCCCCGGAATTCCGCGCACGCTTCCGGCGCCCCGTCCCGAAGCGACGCGCCCGCTTCCGCCGCCCGTCCCGAAGCCCGAAATCCCTAGGCGACGAGGACCGGGATCTTGCCGATGCGCGCCTGCCACTCCCGCGGCCCGGTCGCGTGCACGGACTCGCCCGTGGAATCGACGGCGACCGTCACCGGCATGTCCTGCACGGTGAATTCGTAGATCGCCTCCATGCCGAGGTCCTCGAACGCGACCACGCGCGCGGCCTTGATCGCCTTCGACACGAGGTACGCGGCGCCGCCGACGGCCATCAGGTAGGCGGACTTGTGCTTGCGGATGGCCTCGATCGCCACGGGCCCGCGTTCGGCCTTGCCGACCATGCCGAGCAGGCCGGTCTGGTCGAGCACCTGTTCGGTGAACTTGTCCATGCGCGTGGCGGTGGTCGGACCGGCGGGGCCGACGACTTCGTCGCGGACCGGATCGACGGGGCCGACGTAGTAGATGAAGCGGCCGCACAGGTCGACGGGCAGCGGCTCGCCCTTGTCGAGCATGCCGACGATGCGCTTGTGCGCGGCGTCGCGGCCGGTGAGCAGCCTGCCGTTGAGGAGCAGCGTTTCGCCCGGCTTCCAGCTGGCGACATCCTCGCGCGTCAGCGCGTCGAGGTCGACGCGGCGGCCCTTCGATGCGTCGTACGTGAGCTTCGGCCAGTCCTCGAGCGACGGCGGGTCCAGCATCACCGGGCCGCTGCCGTCGAGGGTGAAGTGCGCATGCCGCGTGGCCGCGCAGTTCGGGATCATCGCCACCGGCAGGTTGGCCGCATGCGTCGGGTAATCCCTGATCTTGACGTCGAGCACGGTGGTCAGGCCGCCCAGGCCCTGCGCGCCGATGCCGAGCGCGTTGACCTTCCCGAACAGTTCGATGCGCAGTTCCTCGATGCGGTTCGACGGGCCGCGCGCGATCAGCTGCTGGATGTCGATCTCCTCCATCAGCGATTCCTTGGCCAGCAGCATCGCCTTCTCGGCGGTGCCGCCGATGCCGATGCCGAGCATGCCCGGCGGGCACCATCCGGCGCCCATGGTCGGCACGGTCTTCAGCACCCAGTCGACGATCGAATCGGACGGATTGAGCATCGCGAACTTCGACTTCGCCTCCGAGCCGCCGCCCTTGGCCGCGACGATCACGTCGACGGTGTTGCCCGGCACGACCTTGACGTTGACGACGCCCGGCGTGTTGTCCTTCGTGTTGATGCGCTTGCCGGCGGGATCGGCGAGCACCGACGCGCGCAGCCTGTTGTCGGGATGGTTGTAGGCGCGGCGCACGCCCTCGTGGACCATGTCCTCGACGCCCATCGTCGCATCGTCCCAGCGCACGTCCATGCCGATCTCGAGGAACACGGTGACGATGCCGGTGTCCTGGCAGATCGGGCGGTGGCCCTCGGCGCACATGCGCGAGTTGATCAGGATCTGCGCCATCGCCTCCTTCGCCGCGGGCGATTCCTCGCGCTCGTACGCCGCCGACAGCGCCCGGATGTAGTCCACCGGGTGGTAGTAGGAGATGTACTGCAGGGCGTCGGCGACGGACTGGATCAGGTCCTCCTGGCGGATGGACACGGGCCTGGAGACGAGGGACGGATTCGCGGTCACGGAGGGGTTCTGGCGGGCGAAAACGCCCATTTTACCCTTTGCACACCCGGTACACGCCGCGCTCACCGGAACCGTCCCAGGATCGGGCCACCTTCACAGGAGCGCTCCCATGGACGCGATCTCGATGCTCCAGGCCGCCGTCGCCCTGTTCGCGATCGCCGCCGCCGGCGGTCTCGTGATGGCCGGCATCCGCCTCCTCGGCAGGCGCAATCCGCCCGCCTGGCTCTCGATGGTGCACGGCCTGCTCGCCGCGGCCGCGCTCACGCTGGTGGCCTATGCCGCTGTGATGGTCGGCGTGCCCTCGCCGGCGGGCTGGGCGCTGCTGCTCTTCGTGCTGGCGGCCGCGGGCGGCGCCGCGATGAACCTGCTGTGGCAGTGGCGGCAGCGGCCGCTACCGGTCGGGCTGATGATCGGCCACGCGACGCTCGCGGTCCTCGCGTTCGTGCTGCTGTGCGTGGCCGCGTTCTGAGCGCCGTGCGTACCCGGTCCTCCATCGACTGCGTCGCGCTCGCGCTGCTGCTCGGCGGCTGCGGCGAGCGCGCTTCGCTGCCCTTCAGCGCCGGCACCGGCCCGGCGCCGGTACTGCCGCCACCGAAGCGCACGCTGATCCCGACGGTCAAGATCGCCAAGGCCGTCGGCTGGCCCGCCGGCGTAACGCCGACGCCTGCCGCCGGGTTGCAGGTCACCGCCTTCGCCACCGGGCTCGACCACCCGCGCTGGGTCCACGTGCTGCCCAACGGCGACGTGCTCGTCGCCGAGACCAACGCGCCGCCGCGACCGAAGGACGACGATTCGCTGAAGGCCAAGATCATGGACAAGGCGATGGCCTATGCCGGAGCCGCCACGCCGAGCGCGGACCGCATCACCCTGCTGCGCGACGCGGATGGCGACGGAGTTGCGGAAACACGCGGCGTGTTCCTCGCCAACCTGTCGTCGCCGTTCGGCATGGCGCTGGTCGCGGACGACGCCGGCCGCGGCGGCACCCTCTACATCGCCGACAGCGACGCGCTCGTGCGCGTGCCGTGGCGCGCGGGACAGCGGCAGGCCGACGCCACGCCCGAACGCGTGGCCGAACTGCCGGCCGGCGCGATCAACCACCACTGGACCAAGAACGTGATCGCCAGCGCCGACGGGAAGCGGCTCTACGTCACGGTCGGCTCCAACAGCAACGTCGCGGAGAACGGCATCGACGCCGAGGCCGGGCGCGCGCTCATCCTCGAGGTCGATCCCGCCACCGCGCGCTCCACCGTGTTCGCCAGCGGGCTGCGCAATCCCAACGGCATGGGCTGGCGCGGCGGCACGCTGTGGACGGTGGTCAACGAGCGCGACGAACTCGGCAGCGACCTGGTGCCCGACTACCTCACCTCGGTCAAACGCGGCGCCTTCTACGGCTGGCCGTACAGCTACTACGGCCAGCATGTCGACAAGCGCGTCCAGCCGCCGCGCCCGGACCTGGTCGCGTCCGCGATCCCGCCGGACTACGCGCTGGGCACCCACGTCGCGCCGCTGGGCCTCGCGTTCGCCAATGCGGCGAGCGCCGCGGCGCTGCCGCCGGCATTCGCGGACGGCGCCTTCGTCGGCGAGCACGGTTCCTGGAACCGCAAGCCGCCTTCGGGCTACAAGGTGGTGTTCGTGCCGTTCTCGGGCGACCTCCCGTCGGGGCCGCCG
>JBQCJF010000032.1:0-25017 GCA_051953015.1 Luteimonas sp. | reverse complement strand
AGAGCCTCCATGGATGGATCCACGGCGGTCCCGCGTCGGACCCCCTCGCATCCGCGGCGACCCCGCCCGAAGCCCGGTTCGCATCAAACGACGCCGCCTGAAGCTCGGGACGCGCGGAAACGAAGAAGGCGCCCGGTGGGCGCCTTCGGGGTGTCGCTGGCGGAGGCCTCAGGCCTTCTTGTTCGGCTTGCGCGGCGAGCCGTCGGCGTCCGCGTAGATGACGTCCTCGACCTTGCGGATCTTCGCCAGCGCCTGCGCGGTCTGCGCCTTGAACTGCGCCAGCGCCAGCCCGCGCAGCGGCTCCGGCGGCGGCATGGTCACCGACATCGGATTGCGGTGCACGCCGTTGACGCGGAATTCGTAATGCAGGTGCGGGCCGGTCGCCAGGCCGCTCTGGCCGACGTAGCCGATCACGGTGCCCTGGCCGACGTGCTGGCCGACGTGCTCCTTGCCGAAGCGCGACATGTGCCCGTACAGCGTGGTGTAGCCGCGGCCGTGGTCGAGGATCACGACGCGGCCGTAGCCGCCCTTCCAGCCGACGAAGGCGACGCGTGCGTTGCCCGCGGCCATGATCGGCGTGCCGGACGGCGCGGCGAAGTCCACGCCCTGGTGGGCGCGCACGCGGCCAAGGATCGGGTGCTTGCGCGCGCTGCTGAAGCCGGAGCTGATGCGGGTGTAGGCCACCGGCATGCGGATGAACGCCTTCTTCAGCGGCCGGCCGTCGGCGGTGTAGTACTCGGCCTTGCCGCCGTGGTCGAAGCGGAACGCCGAGTGCGGCTGGCCGCGCACGGTGAAGGTGGCGGCCTGGATGTCGCCGGTGCGGATCATCTCGCCCTCGCGCCAGACCTGGTCGACGACGACGCTGTAGCGGTCGCTGGCGACGACGTCGGAGCTGAAGTCGATGTCGTACTTGAAGATCTCGTCGGTGAGCTGGTTGATCGCGCGGCTCGACAGGCCCTGCCGGCGCGCGGACCAGAACAGCGACTTGCCGACCTCGCCGCTGACGACCACGGTGCGGGTGGTGGTCGGGCGCTCGATGACCTCCTCGTCGACCTTGTCGCCGGCGAGCGACAGCAGGACGCGATGGGTGTCGTCGCGATCGAAGCGCAGCGCGCGCAGCTGGCCGTCGGCGGGGATGTCGAAGCCGATGACGGTGCCCGGGCGCAGCCGGACGAGGGCGCGGCGCTCGGAGGTCGCGTCGAGCAGCTTGTGCATGGTGCTGGCCGGGATGCCGGCCTGCTCGAACAGGTCGCCGAGGGTCTGGCCGTCGTCGACGGTCAGCATCTGCCAGCTGTCGGCCGTGGCGCGGTGCAGCGGCAGCGCCGGGAGGGCCAGGGCGAGGGTGGTGCGGGGCGCCGCCAGCGAGGCCTGGGCGGTGCCGGCCTGCGGGGCGGAGAAACCGGGGACGAGCGCGGCGACGAGGGCGCCGAGGGTGGCGAACAGGCTGGCGTGCGCCCACTGGCGCCGGGTCCAGCGGCCCTGGAAGGCGGGCCCGCCGATGGCCGGCAGGTGGCGGGCCAGGACCTCGCGGTGCAGGATGGACTCGCGCAGCTTGTCCAGGCGCGCGCGACGGCTGCTGCGGCTTTCCCCCTGCCCGATAGGATCGTGATGCACCAGATCGCCCCCGGTCCGATGTGATGGACACGTCAAGCGGGGTACCATAGTCGCGCGAACTCCATGCGTCAAACCGTTGAAGCGGATGGATTTTTGCGCCGGTCACGCTTTAACCCCCCTTTAACGCCGAAACCCGACCGCCGTCACATTCCAGAGGCGGTGCCGACCCCGAGGCTCCCTTGTCCCAGCCCGCCGCCGACCTCGATTCCGCCCTGGCCCTGATCGCCCGCGGTGCCGACGAAATCCTCAAGCGCGATGAGCTGGAGGCGCGGCTGCGCGCCTCGATGGGGGCGGGCGGCAGGCCGCTCCGGGTCAAGGCCGGCTTCGACCCGACCGCGCCGGACCTGCACATCGGCCACACCGTCCTGCTGAACAAGCTGCGCCAGTTCCAGGACCTGGGCCACCAGGTGATCTTCCTGATCGGCGACTTCACCGGGATGATCGGCGACCCGACCGGCAAGAACGCCACCCGCAAGCCGCTCTCGCGCGAGGACGTGCTGTCCAACGCGAAGACCTACGAGGCGCAGGTGTTCAAGGTGCTGGACCGCGAGCGCACCGAGGTCCGCTTCAACAGCGAATGGTTCGGGAAGATGTCGGCCGCCGACATGATCCGGCTCGCCGGCCAGCACACCGTGGCGCGCATGCTAGAACGCGACGACTTCGCCAAGCGCTACGCGGCGCAGCAGTCGATCGCGATCCACGAGTTCCTGTATCCGCTGGTGCAGGGCTACGACTCGGTCGCGCTGGAAGCCGACGTCGAACTCGGCGGCACCGACCAGAAGTTCAACCTGCTGATGGGCCGCGGCCTGCAGGAGCACTTCGGGCAGAAGCCGCAGATCGTGCTGACCATGCCGCTGCTGGAAGGCCTGGACGGCGTCAACAAGATGTCCAAGTCGCTGGGCAACTACATCGGCATCGACGAGCCGGCGATCGACATCGTGACCAAGGCGATGAAGATCGGCGACGAGCTGATGTGGCGCTGGATCGACCTGCTGAGCTTCGACATCTCGATCGACGAGGCGGCGAAGCTGAAGGCGGGGATCGCCGCGGGCGCGTTGAATCCGCGCGACGTGAAGCTGCGCCTGGCGCGCGAGCTGGCCGCGCGCTTCCACGGCGCGGCCGCCGCGGAGCAGGCGGTCGCGGGCTGGAACGCCGCCGTGCGCGGCGAGGGCGACACCGCGCAGCTGCCGCTGCAGGACGTGCCGGTGCCGGCCGAAGGCCTGCGCATCGCCGCATTGCTCACCGCCGCCGGCCTGACGCCGAGCAACTCCGAGGCCAACCGCAAGCTGAAGGAGCGCGCGGTGAAGGTCGACGGCGAGGTCGTCGAGGATCCGCAGCGCGTGTTCGCGCCGGGCTTCGAGGGCCTGCTCGCCGTCGGCAAGCGCACGTTCGCGCGCGTGCGGCTGGTCGCCGGCGGCTGAGATTCGCCGCGGCACGGGACTGACCCGGCGCGCAGGGTCTTGCGCCCACGTGGCCGTGACGCGCACGGCCGCACCCTGCGGCCATGGACGAATGGATCGCGGGTTTCGCGCGCCAGGGCTGGCACGACCAGCTCGCCGTGCTGCTGCAGGTCGCGTACGCGATGCTGCTCGGCGGCGCCATCGGCGTCGAGCGCGAGATCAAGAACCGGCCCGCCGGCTTCCGCACGCACATGCTGGTGGCGGGCGCCGCGGCGCTGCTGGTCGGCCTCGGCGACCTGCTCGCCAACCACTACGTCGCGCGCACGGGACACGACATCCTGCGGCTGGACGCGATGCGGCTGATCTCCGCGGTGGTGTCGGCGGTCGGCTTCCTCGGCGCCGGCGCGATCTTCCGCCGCGACAACGATCGCGTCACCGGCCTCACCACCGCCGCGTCCCTGCTGATGGTCGCGACGATCGGCATCGCCGTGGGCGTCGGCGCGCACCTGCTCGCGCTGGCGGTGACGCTGCTGACGCTCGCGATCCTCGTGGTGCTGGGATGGCTCGAGCACCGCGCCGGCACGCGCCGCCGATGATGCGCGAGCGCGTGCCGTGTTCCATGTCGGATCACGGAAACACGAACTTGCCCTGCTGGACCAGCACCCGTTGCGGGGGCCAGTCGGGCAGCCAGCCGCGGGACGGCGGCCAGCGGTGTTGCGCAACGGCAATCCGGCGCCAGGCCTCGAAGTCGTCAAACAGGAGCTTCGCGTTCGACTCGACGTCCGGCTCGCCGGCAGCCCGGACGACCGAATCCAGATAGAGCAGCTGGCGATAGCGTTCCCGATACGCCGGGCCGTCCTTGCTGTCGCCCAGCAGCGGAATGAGCAGTTCCAGTCCGAACCTGCGTTCCCCGATCGTCGCGCCTTCCGCCACCATCGCGAGCACGGCGGCGCAATCGGCGCGCGATGACCGGATGGGCAGGCCGAAGTTGGAGCGGCACCCGCCGAGAGCGCGGCTCGGGTCGAATGTGTTGAGCGCGCCCTCCATGAGTGCGGCCGACTCGGCTGCGAGATCGTCCGCCGTCGGGAGATGCCCGAGCCTGGCGGCCCGGCGCTCGATGCCCCGCAGGGACATGCAATGCAGCGGCGTCGGCGACACCGCGAACAGCGGCTCGAGCGCGCGATACATCGCACCCGCGGGCGGCGCGTAGCGCTGCGATGCCGCGGCATGCGCCAGGTAGGCGTCATAGCGCTCGTGCTGGCGGCGACGCGCTGCGCCCTCCATCGCCAGGAGCCATGCGGCGGCGTTCCCGGCATCGAGGTCGAGCAGGTGGCGCTCCGCCGCCTCCTCGTCGCAGCCGTACGCGGCGGCGCAGTTGCGCGCCGCTTGCCACGCGATGTCCCTGCTGCGGGGCCACCGGCGGCTGGCCGCCTGCCAACCGGTCTGGATGCGCGACGTCGCCCGGCGCTCGGCGTCCGGATCGCGGCCGTCCCCGTCCTGGTAGATCTGCGAGAGCAAGGCATGCGCGAAGGCGTCCTCGGCCGAGTGCGCCGGGTCGAGCGCGGCCATGAGGCGATTGGCGCGGCGCATGTCGCCGCCGATGCAGTCGGCCGGAACGTTGCGCTTCGCCATCGCGGCGCGATCGGGAAGCGGCGCGGCCGTGGCGTGTGGCGCCACATCGTCGCCTTGCACGCTGCCGTCGGCGGCCTCGGTAACGGCGGTCGGCGCCGCCCGCGCGGCGCCCGCATGCTCGCGGGCCTGCCGCGAACCCGCGCCGAATCGCCACGCGGCAAGTCCGCACGCCATGAGCACGAGGACGAGAACGAGCGTGGAGCGGCGCGCGCGGTGTGCCTTCATGTGGATCCTCTCGAAAGGATGGCCGTCGTTCCGATGGAGCTATTGCGGCAACGTGCCGCGCGTGAGGAGCGCACGCAGGCGCGGCGAACCCGGAAGCCAGTCGGCCGGTGGCGGCCAGCGGTGCCGGGCGATCGCCGCGCGGCGCATCGCTTCGAGTTCGCCCATCGACAGCATGCCGGCAGGATCCCGCGCCATCAGCCCGGGCGGCTGGACCAGGAACAGGTACAGCAGCTGGCGGTAACGCTCGCGGGCCGCGAGGCCCTGCGGGCTGTCGCCTTCCAGCTGGATCAGCAGCGGCAATCCGAAGGTCTGTTCGATCAGCATGTCGCCGCCCGCCAGGGTCGACAGCGTCGCGATGCAATCGGCGCGCCGCCGCTGGGTGAGATGGCCGACCTCGCTTTCCCGGCAGCCCAGGAACGACGCACCGGAGATGACCGTGTTGCCGGCGAGCTCGTAGGACCAGGCTTCGATCTCCGCCCAGTCCGAGGCGGTCGGCGGGTGGCCGAACAATTTGGCGGCGTCGGCGGTGTCGTCGGCGCGGAGGCAGGCTTCCCGCGTGGGCGCCGCCGCGAGCAGCGGTTGCAGCGCGAGGAACGCGGCGCCGACGCGCGGGTCGCTGCCGCGCGCGGCAGCGGCATGCGCCAGCGCGGCGTCGTAGGCGGTGCCGTCGCCCCTGGCCCAGGCCTCGCGCATCGCCAGCCACCAGACGGACGCGTTGTCCGGGTCCAGCTGCAGCAGGTGGTCGAGCGCCTTGTCTTCATCGCAGCCGAACTTCGCGTGGCAGTCGTTGGCGGCCCGCCAGGCGATGTCGAGGTCGTTTGGCCAGCGCCGCCGCGCCGCCTGCCATTCGGCCTCGAGGCGGACTTCCTCGCGGCGCTGCGCATCCTCGTCGCGGAGGGAAAGCGCCATCCACCCGCCCAGCAGGGCGTGCGCGAAGGCGTCCTTCGCGCTGCGCGAGGGGTCGAGCGCGTCGCGGATGTTGCGCAGGCGCGCATGTTGTTCGGCCAGGCATGCCACGTCGCCATCGCCGTCGCCGCCGGCTGTTGCGTTCGGCCGCGCGTCATGCGTCGGGAGCTGCGTGTCCCGATCGGCAGCGCCCATCCGCGCGCCCTTCGGGCCGCGAACGGGTGCCGACGCCGCGGCAGTCGCGTGCCCGGTTCCGGTCGCGTGCCGCGGCCAGAGCCACCAGCCCAGCAGTGCGCATGCCGCCAGCGCGGCGAGCAGTCGTGTCCGGCGCCTTCCCTGTGCCGTCATTGGAGGTTTCCCTTCCTGTTCCGGGTTATTCGATGGCCAACGCCGCGAGCACCATGAGCCACAACACGCACGCGTATCCCAGCGCCCAGGCCAGGCTGCGCAGCGCGTGCACGTTGGCGACGTAGAGCACGCCGTGGAGCACGCGCAGCACGACGAAGGCGATCGCCAGCTGCGAGATGCGCGCTGCGTCGACGCCGGCGAACTGCGCCATCAGCACCGCGACGGCGAACGCGCCGAAGGCTTCGAACGCGTTGTACTGCGCGTTGTTGGCGCGGCGCGCGCGGCCCTCGGCGAGCTGGGCCATGCCCAGGCGCGGGTCGTGGTTGTCGATGCGTCCGGCGAAGGCGCGGGCGACGCTGTACCAGAGGTACGGGAGGACGGCGGCGACCAGGATGCACCAGTAGGCGATGGACACGAGCACTCCCCCGAGGCCGCGGACGATTCCGCGCCGCCGATGCTACCCCCTGGCGCGGGCGGCCGCGCGCCGCGGCGACCGCCCGTTCGCGCCGGGCGCTACTTCGCCTCGCGGGCGGCCATCGCCTTGTCGCGCAGGGCCTTGAAGGCGTTGCCCTCGTACCAGTCGGGCCACTGCCCAGACGACGCCAGCTCGCGTCCCACCGCGTACTCGGCCTCGAGGTCCTGCATGGTGCCGTCGAGCTTCCAGGTCGCGGCGTCGTATTCGTCGCCGGGCGCGTGGTAGCGATTGTCGCCGTAGTCCTTCGCCGCCGCTTCGCCCGCCGCGGTGCCGCCGTCGACCAGGTCGTCGCCGGCATCCATGTACAGGGCCGGCACGCCGGCCTTGGCGCAGCTGAAGTGGTCGGAGCGGAAGTAGCCGCCGGCTTCCGGATGCGATTCGGAATGCATCGTGCGGCCCTGCGTCTCCAGGATCGGCTTGAGGAGGTCCTCCAGCTGCGAGCTGCCCATGCCGACCACGGTGACGTCGCGGGTGCGGCCGCTCACGCCCATTGCGTCGATGTTGACGACGGCGACGGTGTGGTCGAGCGGGATCGCGGGGTGCGCGGCGTAGTACGCGGAGCCGAGCAGGCCGGATTCCTCCAGCGTCACCGCGACGAACAGCACCGAGCGCTCGGGCTTCGGCGCCTGGTGCGCGAATGCGTCGGCGATCTCGAGGATGCCGGCCACGCCGGTCGCGTTGTCGACGGCGCCGTTGTAGATGACGTCGGCGGTGCCTTCGGCGTTCTGCTCGTCGTCGTGCTTGCCGAGGTGGTCCCAGTGCGCCATGTACACGACGGCTTCCTCGGGGTGCGTGGTGCCCGGCAACAGGCCGACGACGTTGCGCGAGGACTTCTCCGCGATGGTGCTCTTCAGGTCGAGCGACAGCTTCGCCTTCATCGGCACCGCCTTGAAGCCGCGCTTGTTGGCCGCGGCGCGCAGCGCGTCCAGGTCGAGGCCGGCGTCGGCGAACAGCGTCTTCGCCTGCTCGCCGGTGATCCAGCCCTGCGCGGGCAGGCGCGGCGCCGGATCGGCGGAGGCGGGCAGGTCGTACTGCACGCCCGACCACGAGTTGCGCACGACGTCCCAGCCGTAGGACGCGCCGGCGGTGTCGTGGATGATCAGCGCGGCGGCGGCGCCCTTGCGCGCGGCTTCCTCGAACTTGTAGGTCCAGCGCCCGTAGTAGGTCATGCGCTTGCCGTCGAACAGCGCGTCGTCGCCGGCGTGGAAGCCCGGATCGTTGACGAGCATCACCACGGTCTTGCCCTTCACGTCGATGCCGGCGTAGTCGTTCCACTGGCGCTCGGGCGCGTCCACGCCGTAGCCGACGAACACCAGGTCGCTGCCGGCGATCTTCACCTCGGGCTGGCCGGTGCGCGTGCCGATCACCATGTCGTCGCCGGCCTTCAGCACGCGCGGCTTGCCGGCGACGTCGATGGTGAGCGTGGTCCCGGGCGCCGCGGTCGTCTCGACCATCGGCACGGTCTGGAACCACTCGCCGTGGTTGCCGGGCTGCAGGCCGATGCGCTGCATCTGCGCCTGGATGTAGGCGACCGACCTGTCCTCGCCGGGCGTGCCGGGCCCGCGGCCCTCGAACGCGTCGGAGCTCAGCGCCTTCACGTGCTCGGCGAAATCGCCGGCGTCGATGGCCGGCTGGAACGCGTGGGCGGGTGCGGCGGCCGGCGCCGGCGCCGCGGCGGGCGCGGCCGCGCCTGTGTCAGCGGCGGGCGCGTCGCGGTGGCAGGCGCCAAGCGCGGACGCGCACGTGAAAGCGGTGGCGGCGAGGAGGACGAGACGGCGATGCATCGGCGGTTCCCGTTGGCGGAAACCCCCGATGCTAGCGGTTTCTCACTCTTCCGGCGGGGTCGCGGTCGAGTAGCGCTGCGCGGTGGCGCCGGTGACCTGGCCGATGCGGGCGCTGCTGTGCACGTAGAGCACCACGTCGCGGTCGAACACCAGCGGGCCGTCGACGACGGCGTTCGGGCCGATCACGATGCGCGGCGGCTCGCGGTGGCGGTTGCCCCAGTTGAAGCCGTGGTTGTTCGGCTTCTCGACGTGGATGCGGCCCTTCACGTGCGAATCGGCGCCGACGGTGATGTCGCCCATGACGGTTTCGATGTCGCCGCCGACCTCGGTGCCGACGATGCCGATGCCGCCGTTGACGTTGGACAGGCCGTCGCGGACCACGCTGCCGCGATCGAAGAACAGGCCGCCGTTGACGCTCTCGACGCTGCCGGAGACCTTCGCCTTCTTGCCGAACTTGATCGCGCCGTTGACCGTTTCGAGGCTGCGCGAGGTCACGTTGTCGCCGCCCTCGATGCTGCCGTTGACCGTGGACGCTTCGTCGACGGTGGCGCTGTCCTCGATGCGGATGCTGCCGTTGACCGTTTCCAGGTCGCCGTAGCGCTGGCCGGACTCGGCGACGATGCTGCCGTTGACCTTGTCGATGTCCTGCTGCGCGAACGCCGGGCTTGCGCCGGCGCACAGGACCGTGGCCAGCACCAGGGCGAGCATGGCGCGGCGGTTTTGGGTGCGGGTGCTGGAACCGGTGCGGGTCATCGGAAGCTTCCATTGGACTGGGGATGTACAGCCATGGATGCGTCCAGGGCGCGGACGGTTTAACCCGGACCGGCCGCCGCCGGCGCGCCGGCCTGCCTCCGACTGCCCCGCCCGCTAGAATCGCGGCGTACCCCGCCGCCGGACCCGTCGCCTTGCCCAGCTCCGCCGCCTCCCGCCCCAAGCCCGTGGTCCTGATGATCCTGGACGGCTGGGGGCACCGCGACGACCCGGCCGACAACGCCCTGGCCCAGGCCGACCTGCCGAACTGGCGGTCGCTGCTGGCGGCCAATCCGCACACCCTGATCCACACCGAAGGCCGCCACGTCGGCCTGCCGGACGGGCAGATGGGCAATTCCGAGGTCGGCCACATGAACCTCGGCGCGGGCCGGATCGTCTACCAGGACCTGACCCGGATCGACGCGGCGATCGAGGACGGCAGCTTCTTCGAGAACGAGGGCCTGCTGCGCGCCTGCCGCGCCGCGATCGACGCCGGCGGCACCCTGCACGTGATGGGCCTGCTGTCGCCCGGCGGCGTGCACAGCCACGAGCGCCACATCTTCGCGATGCTCGACCTGGCCGCGCGCGCGGGCGTGCCGCGGGTGGCGGTGCATGCGTTCCTCGACGGCCGCGACATGCCGCCGAAGTCGGCGCAGCCGAGCCTGGCCGCGCTGCAGGCGACGTGCGCGGCGGTCGGCAACGCCCGCATCGCCAGCGTCGGCGGCCGCTACTACGCGATGGACCGCGACAAGCGCTGGGATCGCGTGCGCCTGGCCTGGGACGCGATCGTGGAAGCGCAGGCCGCGCACCGCGCGCCTGACGCGCTGTCGGCGCTCGAGGCCGCGTACGCGCGCGGCGAGACCGACGAGTTCGTCGCGCCCACGGTGCTCGATGGCGCCGCACCGATGACGGACGGCGACGCCGTGGTGTTCATGAACTTCCGCGCCGACCGCGCGCGCCAGCTGAGCGCCGCCTTCGTCGATCCCGCGTTCGACGGCTTCCAGGCGCGCCGGCCGAAGCTGTCCTGCTTCATGTGCCTCACCGAATACGACGCGAAGCTGCCGGCGCCGGTCGCGTTCGCGCCGGACGACCTCTCGCACACCTTCGGCGACGTGCTCGCGGACAACGGCCTGACCCAGCTGCGCATCGCCGAGACCGAGAAGTACGCGCACGTCACCTTCTTCTTCAGCGGCGGCCGCGAGGATCCGTTCGCGGGCGAGGAACGTATCCTCGTGCCGAGCCCGAAGGTCGCCACCTACGACCTGCAGCCGGAGATGAGCTGCCCCGAGGTCACCGCGAAGCTGGTCGACGCGATCCGCGCGCGCCGCTACGACGCGATCGTCTGCAACATCGCCAATCCCGACATGGTCGGGCACACCGGCGACCTGCAGGCCGCGATCCGCGCCGCCGAAGCCGTCGACAAGTCGCTCGGCGCGGTCGCCGCGGCGGTGCGCGAGGCCGGCGGCGCGCTGCTCGTCACCGCCGACCACGGCAACCTCGAGATGATGCGCGACCCGTCCACCGGCCAGCCGCACACCGCGCACACCGTCGGCCCGGTGCCGCTGCTGTACGTCGGCGCGCGCGCGAACGCGACCCTGCGCGCGGGCGGCGCGCTGCGCGACGTCGCGCCGACGCTGCTCGACCTGCTCGGCCTGCCGCAACCGGCGGACATGACCGGCCGCAGCCTCTTCGCCGGCGGCGCCGGCGCCGCCGCGGCGGGATGATGCTTCGCGCCGCGATCCGCTTCGCTTCGTCCGCCGCGTTCGCGTTTGCCGCCGCGGCGGCGCACGCGGTCGCCGCGTTGGCGGTGCCCGCCACCGCGCACGCGCAGAGCACCGGCGACACCCAGCGCAAGCTCGACCAGGCGCAGCGCGAACTGAAGGCGGTCGCCGCCGAACGCCGCAGGATCGAAGGCCAGCGCGGCGCCGCCTCGCGCGAACTGCGCAGCCTCGACGAGAAGCTCGGCGACTCCAGCCGCGCGCTGCACGACATCGAAGCGAAGCTCGCGCAGCAGCGCGCCCAGCTCGCCGAACTGCAGCGGAAGCGCGACGACATGCAGGCCGGCCTGGCGAAGCAGCGCGCGCAGCTCGAAGCGCTGCTGCGCTCGGCATACACCATCGGTAACGCCGCGCCGCTGAAGCTGCTGCTCGCGCAGGACACCGCCGCCGCGGCCGCGCGCATGCTCACCTGGCACCGCTACCTGCAGGCCGACCGCAGCGCGCGCATCCGCAAGCTCACCGCCGACCTGGCCGAACTGCAGCAGGTCGAAGCGCGCATCGAGGCCGAGCAGGCCGCGCTCGCCGCGACCCAGTCCCGGCAGCGCACGCAGCTCGCGCAGCTGAAGGACGACCGCCAGGACCACGCGCAGGCCGTCGCGAAGCTCGACGCGCGCTACCAGGACAAGCGCAGTCGCGAGAAGGCGCTGGGCAGCGACGTCGCCGGGCTGAAGAAGCTGCTCGCGCAACTGCGCGCCGCCGCCGCGCGCGCCGAGGCCGAGCGCCGCGCCGCCGCCGAGCGCGCCGCGCGCGAAGCCCGCGAGGCCAAGGCCGCCGGCAAGCCCGCGCCGCCGCGCGCCGCGCCGACGGTGGTGCCGGCCGGGCCGGCGTTGCGCGTGGGCGGCCTCAACTGGCCGCTGTCCGGCAACCTGCTCGCCGGCTACGGCGGCAAGCTGCCCGACGGCGGCCGCAGTTCCGGCCTGCTGATCGGCGCGCCCGCCGGCACGCCGGTCAAGGCGGTGGCCGACGGCACCGTGGTGTTCGCCGACTGGATGAACGGCTACGGCCTGATCCTGATCATCGACCACGGCAACGGCTACATGAGCCTCTACGCCCACAACGAAGCGCTGCTGCGCGACGCCGGCGACCGGGTGAAGCGCGGCGACGCCGTCGCCAGCACCGGCAACTCCGGCAGCGCCGGCCCGGTGGGCCTGTACTTCGAGCTGCGCCGCAACGGCGACCCCGTCGATCCGGGCGTCTGGCTCAAGCGCTGAACCGACGCCGGCCGCGCTGGCGCGCCTTCATTCCCCTTGTTCCCCATTCCTGCTATTCCGACGCAATGAACCGACGCCTGCCGCTGCTTGCCCTCGCCTTCGTCCTCGCCGCCGCGCCCGCGTTCGCGCAGCAGGCCCCCGCCGCCGACGACCAGGCCGCCGCGCCCGCCGACGACCAGGCCGCCGCCGCGCCCGCCGACGATCCCGATGCCGCCGAGACCGCCGCCACCGAGGTCCCGCTGGCCGAGATCAAGCGCTTCGTCGGCGTGTTCAACGCCGTGCGCGAGGCCTACGTCGATCCGGTCAGCGACGAGCAGCTCATGCACGCCGCGATCAAGGGCCTGCTGCTGAACCTCGACCCGCACAGCACCTACTTCGACAGGGAAGACGCGGAAGCCTTCAGCGAGGAGACCAGCGGCGCGTACGAGGGCATCGGCGTGGAAGTGCAGCCGCAACCCGACGGCAGCATCGAGGTGATCGCGCCGATCGACGACACGCCCGCCGCGCGCGCCGGCATCAAGCCCGGCGACGTGATCACCGCGGTCGACGGCAAGCCGCTGCAGCCCGGCGACGACGGCATGGGCCCGCTGCGCGGCAAGCCCGGCACGAAACTCGTCCTGACCATCGAGCGCGAAGGCGAGGATCGGCCGCTGCAGGTCCCGGTGGTGCGCGACACCATCCGCGTCGCCAGCGTGCGCGGCCGCGTGCTCGAGCCCGGCTACGGCCTCATCCGCATCGCCGCGTTCCAGGCCGACACCGCCGCCGACTTCGAGCGCGTGCTCGGCGACCTGCAGCGGAAGTCCGGCGGCCTGCGCGGCCTGGTCCTCGACCTGCGCAGCAACCCCGGCGGGCTGCTGGTGTCGGCCGTGCAGATCGCCGACGACCTGCTCGACAAGGGCGACATCGTCAGCACCCGCGGCCGCATCCCCGCCAGCGACAGCCGGTTCGGCGCGACGCCGGGCGACCTGCTCGAGGGCGCGCCGCTGGTCCTCGTCGTCGACGCCGGCACCGCCAGCGCCGCCGAGGTGCTGGCCGGCGCGCTGCACGACAACCACCGCGCGCGCATCGTCGGCAGCCGCACCTTCGGCAAGGGCTCGGTGCAGACGCTGCTGCCGCTGGACAACGGCGACTCGGTCAAGCTCACCACCGCGCGCTACTACACGCCCAGCGGCAAGTCGATCCAGGCGCTGGGCATCGCGCCCGACGTGGTGCTGCACGCACCCGCGGCCGAAGGCGGCAAGGACGGCGCGCCGGCGGGCAACAATGCGATTGCGCCGGTCACCGAGGCCACGCTGCCCGGCCATCTCCTCAGCGAGGAGGAGGGCGCGCAGCCGGGCGACAACGCGGGCGAAGTGCTCGACGGCAACGCGCCGATCCAGGCCGCGCTGGCCGAGCTGAAGCAGCAGCCCGCCGCCGCGCGCTGACGCGCGCTACAGCACCGGCCCCGGGTCGTCGCCGAGGCGCAGGCGCAGCGCGTGCATCAGCGTCGTCGGCTTGACCGCCGACGTGCGGTTCGCGCGCTGCCGCGACAACTGCTGCGCCAGCTCGACGAGCACCGGCCGCGACTGCAGCGGCACGTCGCGGAACGCGCGCAGCAGGTCGAGTTCCTGCGTGTCCTCCACCACGATGCCGTTGCCGGGATCGCAGACGGCGGCCGCCGATGCCGAGAGCAGCATCACGCCGCGCCCCGTCGCGAGCCATTCGAACTGGACGCCGGTGGCGACGGCGATCGCGAGCAGGTGGCCGATGTTCGGCCGTTTCGGCTTGCTGGATTCCCAGTGGCTGACCGCGCTGCGGTGCACGCCGACCTGTTGCGCGAGCGTGGCTTGCGAAATGGCGCCATGCCGCCGCGCCATGCGGATGCGTTGCGTGAGGTTCAAGGTGTCCTTCCCCTGATCTGCGGAACATCGAACAACGCATGGCGATCCTGCCATGCGGGGCGCACCATAGCGCAGCGTTTCGAGTGTGAGCAAACGTCAAAGTTCCGGACGCAAGCCGGTAGCGGTACCAGCGCGCGCAACGTGGTATGCATATGCGCGCCGCAGGCAAACGAAAGGAACTCTTGCTTGTTCGTCTCGATCCCCACCCGGCACCACACGCACGTCCGCTGGGCCACGCCCCTGCTGTTCGCGGTGCTGTGGGCGGCCTACCTGTGGGCGAGCGCGCTGGCGCCCGCGGGCAAGCAGGCCTGGCTACTGGACTGGGGCGCGCTCACCGGCGGCGAGGCGATGGCCGCGACCTGGCACGCGCTGTGGTTCCAGGGCCGCTGGGTGCAGCTGTTCAGCGCGCTGTTCCTGCACGCGGACTGGGCGCACCTGCTGGGCAACCTCGTGTTCCTGCTGATCTTCGGCCTGCCGGCGGAGCGGGTGATGGGCGCGGGCCGGCTGCTGTTGCTGTTCCTGCTCGGCGGGGCGGTGGCGAACCTGGCGGTCGTGCTCGCGGTCGCCGGCCCCGACCACCTGGTGATAGGGGCCAGCGGCGCGGTGTCGGCGCTGATCGGCGCCTACCTCGCGCTGTTCCCGCGGGCGCGGCTGGGCGTGGTGCTGCCGCTCGGGCTGTTCCTGCAGTTCGTGCGCACGCCGGCGTCGCTGCTGATCGGGGTGTGGGCGCTGCTGCAGGTGGTGTTCGCCTACGTCGGGCCGGCGTTCGGCGCGGTGGCGTGGGCGGCGCACGTGGCGGGGTTCCTGTTCGGCGCGCTGTTCGCGCTGTTCGTGCGCGCCGGCATCGCGCGGCGGTTGCGGCGCGAACGCGGGTTCTGACGGCGCCCCGGCGCTGCTGCAACGCAGCACAAAAACGCCGCTGCAGTGCAGCATCGAAAGTTCCGTACGGGGCCGAACGGCACGTTACCGTTCGGTTAAATTCTGGCTATAGTGCATACGCTGTCGTACGTGCGGAACGCCCGCGCGCACGGCCGATGCAGACTCCACAGGCACCCAACGACCAGGCCCCAGAGCCGGAGACCGACACGATGCAAACCGCTTCCCGCCTCACTTTCACCGCGCTCGCGCTCGGCGTCGCCGGCATCCTCGCCGCGGGCCAGGCCGATGCCTCCGGCTTCCAGATCCGCGAGAACAGCGTCCGCAACATGGGCCGCGCCAACGCCGGCACGACGGTCGCCTGGGGCGACGCGTCGGTCGTGCTGAACAACCCGGCCGCGATGTCCAACCTGAAGCAGACGACGTTCCAGGCCGACGTCACCGTGATCGACCTCACCGCCAAGTTCGACGGCAGCGGCACCACGGCGCTCGGCCCGGCGGCCGGCCCGCTCACGGGCGGCGACGGCGGCGACCCGGGCGACGCGACCCCGGTGCCCGCGATGGCCGCGGTGTTCCCGCTGTCCGGCTCGCTCGAGGGCGTGACCGTCGGCGCGAGCATCAGCGCGCCGTTCGGCCTCAAGACCGAGTACGACCCCGACTGGATGGGCCGCTACGACGCGATCGAATCCGACGTCAAGATCGTCGACCTCACGCTGTCCGCCGCCGTCGCCTTCAGCGACCGCGTGTCGGTCGGCGCGGGCGTGATCGTGCAGCGCGCCGACGTGACGCTGTCGAAGGCGATCGACTTCGGCACCGCGCTGTGCGCGGCGGCCAATCCGCTGAACTGCTTCAACCCGGCGTATCCGTTCCACCCGCAGGCGCAGGACGGCAGCATCTCGGTCGAGGGCGGCGACACCGACATCGGCTTCGTGTTCGGCGCGCAGGTCAAGGCGACCGACAACCTGACCTTCGGCTACGCGCACCGCACCGAAGTGCACCACACGCTGACCGGCGACGCGACGTTCACCAAGCCGACGGCCGTGGCGGCCACCTTCGGCGCGCTGGGCATCCACAGCTACGACGACGGCCGGATCTGGGCGAACCTCGACACCCCGTCGACGGACACGGCCAGCGTGCTGTGGAACGTGCAGCCGGGCTTCCGCCTGATGGCGGACGCGCAGCTCACCGGCTGGAGCTCGCTCGAGTCGGTGGACATCTACCGCGAGGGCGGTGCGTCGCTGGGCAGCGAAGCGTTCGACTGGAAGGACAGCTGGTTCTATTCGGTCGGCGGCGAGTGGGACATGAGCGATGCGCTCACGTTCCGCGCCGGCGTCGGTTACGACGAGACCCCGACGCACGACGACACGCGCACCCCGCGCCTGCCCGACAACAACCGCACCGTGTACACCGTCGGCCTGACCTGGAACGCGTCGCCGCGCTTCAGCGTGGACGCGGCGTACATGCACGTGCAGATCGACGATCCGACGGTCGCCACCACCTCCAGCAGCGGCTCGCACCTCAATGGCACGTTCACCGGCCACGCGGACCTGCTGGGCGTGTCGGCGCAGTACCGCTTCTGATCGCACCGAAGCCTTCACGAAGTTAAGCGCGTTAAGAAAAAGCCCCGCTTCGGCGGGGTTTTTTTGTGACGCTGTGGCGGCCCGGGCCGCGATCCGCCGTTATCCTGTCGAAGCGCCGAATCCCTTGCGCGCTCCGCGCCGCCCGCGTCTTGCCCGGGTATGCGCCCAATCAATACAGGATGATCGCAATGCCCAGGAATCCGGCATTGGATGCCGCGTCGCCGGCGTCCGTGGAACGGCCGTTTTCGGCCATCGCAATGGCCGTCTGCATCGCGCTGGGGCTGTCGGCCTGCGGTGGTGGCGGCGGCTCCAACGTGAAGTCCACCCCGCCAGCCGGCGGCGGCACTCCCGTCGTATCGCCGAACGTGGTGACAGCGAACCTGGTCGTGAAAAGCGGCGAATCGGTGACCAAGCCGGTCCTGCTGACGGGCACGCTGGCATCGACGGCCCGGGTGAACAATGCGGGCCACGTCGGAGGCGCGGTGGACACGGCTGTTTCCGGGATCTCGTATTCCACATCGGGCGACATCACCAACCACCACGGCGGGGTCATCGATGGACGGCAGTACGCCATCAGGCTCGGCGGGCTGACGCTCGACAACCACGGCGCCGGCAGCACCATCAGTTCCCCCGGAGTCGCCCTCCGCGCGGACGACGGCCGGAGCATGATCACCAACGCCGACGGCGCTTCCATCATCGGAGGCATTTCGGCGATCTCCCTGGGGCACGGGGGAATGATCCGCAATCTCGCCGGTGGGACGATCGCGACGACCGGTTCGGTGCCGGGCGATTGCGGCGCCGGCGGCAGCTGCGCGATCTATGCCTCGCCGGGCACGCCGGGGGAGTCGGGGGACATCCGGCTCGAGAACGCGGGAACAATCATCGGCAACGTCCAATTGGCGCCGACCGATTCCAATACGGTGGTGCTGATCGCTGGCGGCACCATCCAGGGCAATCTCGACGTGGGCTTGAACCCCAGGTCCCTCTTGACGCTCGACGCGGGGGCGGGGGTGACGCAACAGTTCTCGCAGGCAGTCACGGGCTCGACGGAGTTCCACGGTGCCGCTTCCAAGACCGGCGAGGGAACCTGGGTTCTCGATACCCCTGCGCTGGCCACCTCGGGCTACATCGACGTCGTGGGCGGCACGCTCATCGTCGAAGATCCCGACTTTCTTGGGAGGGCCCGATTGAGCGCAGCCGGGCCGGTCATCCTGGACTTCGACAAGGACGCGACGCTTTCGAACGTGTTCGACGGTGCCGGCGGCTTCAATGGCTCGCCGCCAAGCGCGGGCATCTTCGTCAAGCGTGGCGCCGGTGAACTGACGATCCTGGACAGGAACATCGGCGACGGGCTGCGTTTTCTGATCGAAAACGGCACGCTGCGCGTCGCCGAGGGTGGTTCCCTCGTAGGGCGCGCATTGGTGGTCGAGAACAACACCACTTTGGTGCTGGACGGCAATCTGACCAGCTACCTCAGGATCTCGGGTACGGGTTCGGTCGTCAAGACGGGCTCGGGAAATGCAGCGGTGGGCATGGGCAGCGACTACACCGGGCAAACCCGGATCGAAGGTGGCGGCCTCACTGCGGGGGAGATGCTGCCTGGCGACGTGGTCGTCGCTCAGGGGGGCACGCTGGGATATGTCGCGATGAATCCTCATGGTGCCCCCGGCGTTGCGGGCAACGTCGAAAGCAGCGGAACGGTCATCGCAGCCGATGGCGTGACGTCGATCGGGGGGAACTACTCGCAATCCGCCACGGGGACCCTTGCCGTCGAGCTCGGGGGCAGGATCGAAGTTGCCGGAACGGCGACCATCGAAGGCGGGACGCTGCAGGTGAGCGGCATCGACGTCAGCTTCATCGCCAATTCGCATACCGAGGTGCTGAGCGCCGCAGGCGGCCTGACCGGCACCTTCGACCGATTCACCGAAACCAGCAACGACCTGGTGCTGGCCTCGTCGACCATCTACTACGACGACCATAGCGTCTGGTTGGACACGACCGGGCTGGATGTCACCTGGGCATTGACGAGTGGGGACGTCGGCTACACGGCGGCCTCGGCGAACAGCGCCAAACGCGTGCAGGGCGCGTTCGACGAGCTGAACGACCGTGTCGCGACCGACACGCTCGCCGGCGTTTCCGGCGATTTCCTGCACTCGGCGGGGAAGTTCCAGCGCGCGCCGACGATCGCCGCGGCGCAGGCTTCGCTGCGCAGCCTGTCCGGAGAGCTGCATGCGGCGAGCGCGGCGATGACGTTCCGCGCGATCGACGCGGGCAATCAGGCGCTGTCGGAGCACCTCGATGGCGTGCGCGACGGCCATGCGTCCTTGGGGACGTGGACGAAGCAGCTCGGCAGCGGCGGTGACATGGCGCGCAGCGGATTCGACGGCGTCGGCTTCCAGCTCGACGGCTGGCTGGTCGGCAACGACTTCCGCGTCGGCCGTTCGGGCGTGCTCGGTTTCGCGTTCGGCCAGGGCCAGGGTTTGCAGCAGCTGCAGGACGGCTTCGACCGCGATCGCAGCCGGCGCACCGAAGGCATGGTGTACGCGGGACTCGCCGGCGATCGCTGGTATGCGCAGGGCAGGCTCGGTTTCGGCCAGTTCCGCCAGGACGTCAGCCGCGCGGTGTTGCTGGGCGATGGCGCCGAAGGCGTGTGGACGCGCTACGGCGGGCGCTACCAGGTGGCCTACGGCGAGAGCGGGTTGCGCTACGGCTTCGGCGACCTGCGCATCGCTCCGTTCGCGAGCGTGGAGTACGCGCGCAGCGACCGCGACGCGTTCGCGGAAGCGGGCGCCGGCGGCTTCGGCCTGCGCAGCGACGCGCAGTCGCAAGCGCGCTGGCAAGCCAGCGTGGGCGTGCGCGCGTCGCATCGCTGGAGCTTCGGCAAGGACCGCGCGCTGGACCTGGGGGCGCATGCGCAGTGGTTCCGCGCTTCGGGGACCGATGCGGGCGCGATGGAAGCGAGCTTCGTCGGCCTGCAGCAATGGTCGCCGCTGCTCGGCATCGGCCTGTCGCGCTACGGCGGCCTGTTCGGCGTCGGGCTGGATGCGCGCCTGTCGTCGAACGCGACGCTGCAGGTCGGCTACGACTACGAGCACGGCCAGTTCGACGACGCCCACGGGATGAGCGCGGGGCTGAAACTGGCGTTCTGATCGCGGAAAGGCCGGCGCTTGCGGCGCCGGCCGTGGTGCGTGCCGTGCGGCGGGGGAGCCGACCGTGGGTCGGCTCTACAGGGGCGTCACTCGCCGAGGGTGAGCAGCGAGGCGTTGCCGCCGGCCGCGGTGGTGTTCACGGTGACGGTCTTCTCGGTCGCGAAGCGCGGCAGGTAGTGCGGGCCGCCGGCCTTCGGGCCGGTGCCCGACAGGCCCTGGCCGCCGAAGGGCTGCACGCCGACCACGGCGCCGATCTGGTTGCGGTTGACGTAGGCGTTGCCGACCTTCGCGCGCTGCACGATGCGGTCGATGGTCGCGTCGATGCGCGAGTGGATGCCGAGGGTGAGGCCGTAGCCGGTGGCGTTGACGGCGTCGACGACCTGGTCGAGCTCGTCCGCCTTCCAGCGGATCACGTGCAGCGCGGGGCCGAAGTTCTCGCGGTGCAGCTGGCCGATCGACTGCAGCTCCCACGCGGCCGGCGCGAAGAAGGTGCCGTGCGCGGTGGCCGCGGCGTCGATCGGCGCGCGCGCGATCAGCTTCGCGCTGCCCGCCATGCGGCCGGCGTGCTCGTCGAGCAGGCACAGCGCGTCCTTGTCGATCACCGGGCCGACGTCCGTCGCGAGGTCCGCCGGGTCGCCGACCTTCAGCTCGGCCATGGCGCCGGCGAGCATCTGCACGACCTTGTCGGCGATGTCCTCCTGCACGTACAGCACGCGCGCGGCGGAGCAGCGCTGGCCGGCGGAGGTGAACGCGGACGCGAGCGCATCCTTCACCAGCTGCTCGGGCAGCGCCGAGGAATCGCCGATCAGCGCGTTCTGGCCGCCGGTCTCGGCGATCAGCACGGCGATCGGGCCGGCGTCGCGGGCGGCGAGGGCGCGGTTGATCGCGCGCGCGGTGTCGGTCGAACCGGTGAAGGCGACGCCGGCGATGCGCGGATCGGACGTGAGCGCGGCGCCGACGGTCGCGCCGTCGCCGGGCACGAACTGCAGCACCGCTTCCGGCACGCCGGCTTCGTGCAGCAGCTTCACCGCGTAAAAGCCGGTGAGGTTGGTCTGCTCGGCGGGCTTGGCGATGACGGCGTTGCCGGCGGCGAGCGCCGCGGCGACCTGGCCGGTGAAAATGGCGAGCGGGAAATTCCACGGGCTGATGCAGGCGAACACGCCGCGGCCGGCGAGCTGCAGCGTGTTGGATTCGCCGGTCGGGCCGGGCATCTGCTCCGGCGCGCCGAACAGCGCGCGCGCCTGGCCGGCGTAGTAGCGCAGGAAGTCGACGGCCTCGCGCACTTCGGCCACGCCGTCGGGCAGCGTCTTGCCGGCTTCGCGCGTGCACAGCGCCATGAACTGCGGCATCCGCTCCTCGAGCAGGTCCGCGGCGCGCTCGAGGATCACGGCGCGCGAGGCCGCCGGCAGCGCGTCCCACGCGGGCTGCGCGGCGACGGCGTTGGCCAGCGCCTTCTGCACCGTCGCGGTGTCGGCCGGTTGCCACTGGCCGACGACCTGGCGGCGATCGGCCGGATTGGTGACGTCGAGCGCGGCGGCGGACGACGACGCGCCCGGCACCAGCGGCGCAGCGCGCCAGTCCTGCGTGTTGGCGGCGGCGACCTGCGTCGCGAGCTCGCGCAGCGCGTCGTCGTTGGCGAGGTTGATGCCCATGGAATTCGTCCTGTCTGCATTCTGTTTTGAAGCCGCCGCCGCGCGATACAGGTCGCGCGGCAGCGGAATGCGGGGATGCGGGATGCCGGTGGTGGCGGCGAACTGCGAAACGGTCTCGACCGGGTCGCGGATCAGGTCGTCGATCGCCACGCCGGGGTCGGTGATGCTGTTGACGAAGCTGGAATTCGCGCCGTTCTCGAGCAGGCGCCGCACCAGGTACGGCAACAGGTCCTCGTGCGAGCCCACCGGCGCGTACACGCGGCAGGGCACGTTCAGGCGGTCGGCGGGGATCACCTCGGCGTAGAGGTCGTCGCCCATGCCGTGCAGCTTCTGGAATTCGAACGGGCGCCCCTTCGCGATGCGGTGCACGCACGCGATCGTCTGCGCGTTGTGCGTCGCGAACATGGGGTAGATCGCGTCGCCCGCGTCGAGCAGCCGCACCGCGTTGGCGAGGTAGCTGACGTCCGTGTTCGGCTTGCGCGTGAACACCGGATAGCCCGGCAGGCCCTCGACCTGCGCGCGCTTGACCTCGCTGTCCCAGTACGCGCCCTTGACCAGGCGCACCGGGATGCGGCGGCCGTGCTTGCGCGCCAGCGCGGCGATGAAGTCGATGACGTAGGGCGCGCGCTTCTGGTACGCCTGGATCGCGAGGCCGTAGCCTTCCCAGTTGCCCAGCGACGGATCGGCGTAGGCGGCGGCGATGACGTCGAGCGAGAGCTCGAGGCGGTCGGCTTCCTCGGCGTCGATGGTGAAGCCGATGCCCCAGTGCTTGGCCAGCCGCGCCAGCTCGAGCACGCGCGGCGCGAGCTCGGCGAGCACGCGCTCGCGCTTGGCGTGCTCGTAGCGCGGATGCAGCGCCGAGAGCTTGACCGAGATCGAAGGCGCACCGAACACGCTGGTCGCGTTCCAGCCGCCCGCCGCGCCATCCGGCCCGCTGGCGCCGATCGCGTCGATCGCCATCCGGTACGCGCCGAGGTAGCGCTGCGCGTCGGCGGCGGTGAGCGCGGCCTCGCCGAGCATGTCGAAGGAATAGCGGTACGCGGCGTTGTCGCCCTTGCGCGAGCGGCCCAGCGCCTCGGCGATCGTCCGGCCCATGACGAACTGGTGGCCCATGATCCGCATCGCCTGGCGCACGGCCAGCCGGATCACCGGCTCGCCGACCCGGCCCACCAGCCGCTTGAACGCGCCGTGGACGTCGCGCTTCGTGTCGTCGGCCAGGTCGACGAGGTGGCCGGTGAGCATCAGGCCCCAGGTCGAGGCGTTGACCAGCACCGAATCGGACTGCCCCAGGTGCCGCTTCCAGTCGGCCTCGCCGAGCTTGTCGCGGATCAGGCGGTCGGCGGTGCCGGCGTCCGGGATGCGCAGCAGGGCTTCGGCCACGCACATCAGCAGCACGCCTTCCTCGCTGCCGAGGTCGTACTGGCGCATGAAGGCTTCGATCGCGCCCTGGTCGGCGGCGCGCGCGCGGACCCGGCGCACGAGGTCGGCGGCGGTGGCCTGGACCGCGGCCCGGTCGGGCTCGCCCCAGCCGGGCCGGGGCGCGCGGGCGACGGCGAGCAGCTCGCCGACGTGCTCGGCCTCGTCGCGCGCCCAGGCGGCGGTGATTGCGGCGCGCAAAGGCGCCTGTGGCGTGGGGTCCGGGGTCATCGCCGATGGCGGCCTGAGGCTGGAAAGTCGGCCATTTTAACGGCTGCATGCCGGTTACGGCAGGCGTCTCGGCTTGCCGCGGCGCGGCACGGGGAGCTACCATTCCGGGGATTTTTCGCGACCGCGGCGGCGCGGTCGCGCCCGATCACGAATTCCGAGGCACCGGTCCGCCGGGCCCCCGCGTCGGGGCCGGCAGGCGCCGGGCCGGCCAACCTATTGACGCCATTGACGCATACGTGGGGCTCGAACTGATGAATGCCGGTCGTATCAAGCAGCAGCTGCTGAAGACCCTGCTGGGCGCCGCCATGCTGGCGCTGCCCGTGCTGGCCTGGGCCCAGGCCGCGCAGGCCGCCAGCCCCGACGTGGAGCCGGACGAGCCGGTGCGCTGGCAGCTCAACATGACGCCGGGCATCACCCACACCTCGCAGATGGCCTACGACGCGCACATGTTCGCGCTGTGGGTCTGCGTGGCGATCGGCGTGATCGTGTTCGGCGCGATGGCCTGGGCGATGTTCCGGTTCCGCAAGTCGAAGGGCGCCGTGGCCGCGCAGTTCAGCCACAACACCACCGCCGAGATCATCTGGACCATCGTCCCGATCATCATCCTGGTGGTCATGGCCTGGCCGGCGACCGCCAAGCTGATCGCCCAGTACGACACCCGCGACTCCGAGATGACCGTCAAGGTCACCGGCTACCAGTGGATGTGGAAGTACGAGTACCTCGGCGAGGACGTCGCGTTCACCAGCCGCCTCGACCGCGCCAGCGAGGCCATGCGCCAGAGCGGCAAGGTGCCGACGGCCGCCGAGGTCCCGCACTACCTGCGCGACGTCGACCACCCGCTGGTCCTGCCGGTCGACACCAAGATCCGCTTCGTGATCACTGCCGACGACGTCATCCACGCCTGGTGGGTGCCGGCGCTGGGCTGGAAGCAGGACGCGATCCCCGGCATCGTCAACGAGGCCTGGACCGACATCTCCAAGCCGGGCATCTACCGCGGCCAGTGCGCCGAGCTGTGCGGCAAGGACCACGGCTTCATGCCGATCGTGGTGAAGGCGCTGCCGAAGGCCGAATTCAAGGCGTGGCTGGCGCAGCAGAAGGCTGCCGCCGCCCCGGCCGCGGTGCCGGCCGCCGCGCCCGCGCCCGCCGCGCCCGCCCAAACCCCTTCCGAAGAGACGGCGCCGGCCCCGGCCGCCGCCGCGGCGCGCTGAGCGCGCGCTCCATCGCACAGATTCCGTAGAGGTCACCCATGTCCACGCATTTCGAAGGCACCGCCGACAGCCACGGCCACGCCGCCGCCGGCCACGACGCGCACGACCACAAGCCCGCTTTCATCGAGCGCTGGTTCTTCTCGACGAACCACAAGGACATCGGCACGCTGTACCTGCTCTTCAGCTTCCTGATGGTGATCGTCGGCGCCGCGCTGTCGGTCGGCATCCGCGCGGAGCTGGCGGTGCCGGGCCTGCAGTTCTTCAAGCCCGAGACCTTCAACCAGTTCACGACGGTGCACGCGCTGGTGATGATCTTCGGCGCGATCATGCCGGCCTTCGTCGGCCTCGCGAACTGGATGATCCCGCTGCAGGTCGGCGCGCCGGACATGGCGCTGCCGCGCATGAACAACTGGTCGTTCTGGATCCTGCCGTTCGCCTTCACCCTGCTGCTGTCCACGTTCCTGATGCCGGGCGGCGCGCCCGCCGGCGGCTGGACGATGTACCCGCCGCTGATGCTGCAGGGCGGCGCCAACGTGGCGATGGTGATCTTCGCGGTGCACATGATGGGCATCAGCTCGATCATGGGCGCGATCAACATCATCGCGACCGTGCTCAACATGCGCGCGCCGGGCATGGACCTGCTGAAGATGCCGTTGTTCACCTGGACCTGGCTGATCACCGCGTTCCTGCTGATCGCGGTGATGCCGGTGCTGGCGGGCGCGGTGACGATGCTGCTGACCGACAAGTTCTTCGCCACCTCGTTCTTCAACGCGGCCGGCGGCGGCGACCCGGTGATGTACCAGCACATCTTCTGGTTCTTCGGGCACCCCGAGGTCTACATCATGATCCTGCCGGCGTTCGGCATCGTGTCGGAGATCATCCCGACCTTCAGCCGCAAGCCG
>JBQCJF010000031.1:0-16117 GCA_051953015.1 Luteimonas sp. | reverse complement strand
GCAACTGTCCGGGCGCAGGGCGCGAGATCCGGCGTGCGGCCCCTGCTAAGTTGCGGTGGTGCTACACCGAGGCGTTATCGGGCGCGCACGCCGGGCTCTCGACGCCTAGGCTAGGGGAAACAAAAGACATAAGGCGTTAGGCGCGCATGTGCAAGATTCTGGTGATCGTAGCCGCCCTTCTACTCTCCGGCTGCCTGGATAGCGAGACTGTGGATACGTACTACCAGAAGTGCATGTCGCTAAAGCCAGGCGTAACCCTCGACACGCTCAGATCTCAGTTCGGCAAAGAGCAATTCCGCAAGGACGACCTCGTCATGTTCATGCCAATCACGGACTACAGTCTCCTGACATCTGGTGAGATCAACGCCCACCTCAAGCCGGGTACTGAGGTAGTCGAACATCTAGACTGCGCAGAGTCCCGACATGCCTTCTAGCGCGCCCAACAATGCATTCAAGCCGAAATTGCATCGCTAAACCCTCCATATGGCAGGTAAAGCTTGCCAAGTGGCCAGCTACGCGCTGCAATTCGGCTTAAGTCGAGCGTCAGGGCTCATGCGCAGGATTCTCGCCACCATCATCTTATGCGGCATGTCGGCATGCGCGACGACGCCACGGTCTGGTCGCCTCGCGTCCAATCAACCCGCCATGACGTTCAAGTTCAACGGGTGCTCCGGAGAACTTTCGAGCGACGACAGCTACGAAACAACCGTTACCCGGCAAGACCAGGGCACAACCACAACCTTCCAGGTAAGCCATGCCGCCGCCTGCGGTTTGGATGTGCGCCATCCCGATTATTCGATCAATGGCGATAGCCTCAAGCTAACATACGAGATGTACTCCCAGACCCGGGCGGTCGTAATGTGCGATTGCGGCTACCGCTCCCAATTTACATTCACCGGTCTTCCGGCATCTGTTAAGAGCGCATCTTTCAGCGCTACGTTCAATGAGCCCTGACAATTCACTCAAGCCGAAATCGCATCGCTACGCCGGCCATACGGCAGGTAAAGCTTGTCATATGGCCAGCTTCGCGCTGCAATTCGGCTCAACTTGAGCGTTAGGCCTCATGAGAGCACAAGCCATCGTCTTATCAGGGATTTTGAGTTGCACCTCGTGTGTCGGCGAAGTGCGCCCGGCTCCGTTGTGGGTTCCAATTCAAGAGCTTTCTGCGCAAAAAACCAGATTGCTCGGCACAACGATCAACACAGAAGGCTGTCTATGGGACACCGCGAGCATGGCGCCCTTATTTCCCCATGCGGCGATGCAACTCCTGGCAAGATCACGCTGGTAACTGATCCTGACCATCAGATACCAAAAATATACTTCGAAACATTGGGCCACATGGGCGGGGAACTCAAGGCGCATGTGACCGGTTTGCTTGTAGAAGTTGACTCGCAAAGGTCTGGTCACAAAGTGGTATACCTCGAGATTCACTCAATTTCTGCCTCGCAGTGAGGATATGCCTAACAGTGCAGTCAAGCCGAAGTTGCAGTCGGCTCAATTTGACCGTCAGGTGTCATACGGAACACCCCAGAGCCTGAAGCGCTCCGCGAGATTGAGGAACAAGCCAATGGGTTCCGAGATCGTCTTTTTGTTTGGCCCGTTGTGCCTGATCGAAATTTTCGTACTTGGGTGTTTGGCATCTACGCCGCGCTTCAGAATCATCGCGTTTCTTTGCGCTGCGGTGTCGGCATTTGTAAGCTTCAACACCGTTGAGTTAGTCCCAGACTATTCTTTCTGGACCCAGGCAGGCTTTTACGGCTTTGCATTTATTGCAACATCCATCATCGCGCTACCTGCAATGCTTGGCGTCGACGCTTGGCTGAAGTGGCGCTCCAAAAACTAGTCGGGGCGCCTACCATGCCATTTGCTCCGCCACACGAGTCGACTCAACTTGAGCGGTAGGCACACAACGGACTCCAGAATGGAAGGCATTATTTACATTGTTGGAGCATTCTTTTTCGGCGTCGGCTATGCGCTCATCAAACCCCTGCTTGATGCGCCTTGGCTGATCACGATTGCCATCGTGTACTTCGGTTTGCTGCGTCTCGCGGCCTATGCGGCCAAACGTCATGCACTTCGGAGGGCACTGAGCCGCGCATCCAGCAATAAGCGGGCGTGACTTAAGCGCCAGGCCTAGGGAGCACACATGCGACCGCCCAAAGACCCGAGCCTTGCCGCTCCGTCAACGATCAAATGGTGGAGCTGCCCCGGCGTCGTCTACTTTCTGGGCGTCGGCTCCCCAACCACCGCTGTCAAGATCGGCATGCTCGCCGTAACCGAAAATCTAAACGTCCAATCCGCCGTCGCCCGCCGCGTCGGCCACATGCAGACCTCGAACCACGAGCCGATCGAGGTCCTTGGGCTCATTACATTTGCGGAGTGCGACTACCCGACCCGTGCGGCCGAGATCAAGGAGCGCGAATTGCACCTCAAGTACGCGCACCTTGCCCGATTCCGGTCTGGCACGAAGGGCGCCGAATGGTTCAATTGTTCCGAGGCGCTCATGGATGAGATCCTCGCGGTCGCGACGCCACCGGAATCGCTTGGCATCCCGCGCTGCTACGCATCCCTGGCCGCGCCGGTCGAGGCCTGACAACGTATTCTGGCGCCAAGCCGCAGGAGACCCCATGACCTGGACATGCAAGCAGTGCGGCGCCGAAGTGGACGACGAGCTGGCGATGTGCTGGCAGTGCGGCGCGGGCCAGGATGGCTCGCCTCCCCCGGACGGGTGGCGGAGCGAGCTGGCCGAGCAACCGAAGCCCGTCCCGAGAGCGCTGGCATGCCTGCGCTGCAGCACGGACATGGCATACCTCGGCACGAAGCGCTTCTACGAAGGCTCGTACACCGCCGATATCCTGCTTGGCGATTTCTTCATCCATCGGGAGGAATTCGAGGTCTACCTGTGCCCGGGGTGCGGCAAGGTCGAGTTCTTTGCGCCTTGCCCGGCGGCCTGACGCTGCCACTGGACATCGGCATGTCGCAGGCGCTGATCCTTCCCATGGCTGCGCACGTCGCGCTTGCGGCGTTCCTGTATGTGCTCCTCACGGTGGTCCGCGCGCCCGCCATCTGGGGCATCGGCCGTCGTCCCGATGGCAGCAATCCCTGGGCGTCGATCGAGCCCCGCGTCAGCGCCAACCTCTCGAACCAGTTCGAATGGCCGCTGTTCTTCCATGCAGCGTGCCTCATCCTGATGCAGTCGCCGCCCAACCGCGCGGCGGTGGCGCTGGCCTGGATCTTCGTCGCGGGCCGGATCCTGCACAGCGCCGTCCAGATCCTGACCCGCAACGTCCGGCTGAGGGGAGTCGTGTTCACGATCAACTTCCTGGCGGTGCTGGGCCTGTGGATACTGGTCGCATCCTGAAGGCCCCGGGTCCCATGCCGACGTTCGTAAAACGCTACCTGCTCCTCGCCGGCACGGCTGCGGCGGCCGGCGCAGCGCTCCACGTCGCAATCCTGTTCGGCGGTCCCGACTGGTACGCCTTCTTCGGCGCGCCCGCCGGCCTGGTCGACATGGCGCGCGCCGGCAATCCGAGGGCGCCGATCAGCTGTCTGGTCATCGCCTCGTTCCTGGCGGTCGTCTCGGCCTACGCCTTCTCCGGCGCTGGCCTCGTTCGCCGGCTGCCCTTCCTGCGGGTTGGGCTGGGCGCGATCGCGGCAGTGCTGATCCTCCGCGGCGCGTTGTTCATCCCGCTCATCGTGTGGCGGCCTGTGGCGCTGTCCGGCATCTGCGATTGCGGCAGCGTCGACGCCTTCATCGTCGTCACTTCGGCGCTTTGCCTCGCGATGGGCGTCGGCTATGCGCTGGGCGCCTGCTTCGCAGGCCGCCAGCGAGACGAGGCGGCGAGCCGGGCACTGACGGGGGCCTGACCGGTGCACCTGCGTATCGCGACCACGATGAAGGTGCTTTTCGTGCTGCTGATGCTGTGTTGGCCGCTGGCCGGCGCGTGCCAGGCGCATCCGAGCCTGGATGCCGTCATCGCCTTCGCGCGCGAGCGCGCCTATCGTGCGGACTCCGTGGCCTGGCCCGACGTCATCGCGCAGGCGAACGACATCGCGGCGTCCTCGGGCGAGGATGCGGCGATCCGATACGTGGTCAGGGCGCTCGGCGACCATCATTCGTTCTATCTCACGCCCGACGCGGGCGCGATGGCGCATGCCGCGACGCCGGCGGCGTTGCATACCGCAACCCCGATCTCGGACGCGCGCCCGGCTGTCGACGGTGTCCCCGTCGTGGAGGTACACGGCTGGAGCGGGTCCGTCGAGGAAGGCAATGCCGCCGCAACGGCGCTTCGGTCGCAGCTCGTCCATGCGCTGGCGACGCAGCGTTGCGGGATCGTCCTGGACTTCGCCAACAACCACGGTGGTAACATGTGGCCGATGCTCGCCGGCCTGGCGCCCCTGGTGACGGAAGGCCTGCTGGGTTATTTCCAGGATGCGCGCGGCCACCGCCAGGCCATCGCGAGGCGGGGAGAAGCCCTTTTCCTGGGCGGCAAGCCGCTGCCGTACCGCGCGGGCGGCGCGCAACCGGCGCACGCCGCCGGACGCGTTGCCATCGTGCTGGGCCCCGGCAGCGCGAGTTCCGGCGAGATCGTACCGATCATGTTCCATGGCCAGGGCAACGTGCGCCTGTTCGGGCGGCCCACCTCGGGGCACTCGACGGCGAACACGATGCACCAGTTGGCCAACGGCGGCTTCGTCGGCATCACGACGGGCACGACGCTGGACCGCGACGGCGTGGAGTTCGGCGGCACCATCGTTCCGGATGTCGCGGGCGACGACGGCGTGGCCGACGCCGCGCAGTGGGTGCGGTCCGGCTGCGCGGACGGGTCGCCATGAAGCTGCTCCGCTCCATCGGCGCGATCGTGGCCGGCTACGTGTTGTTCGCGGTGTCGGCGTTCGTATTCTTCCAGCTGACCGGCCAGGCGCCGCACGCGCCCGCGCCGCCGGCGATCATGGCCGCGAGCATCGTCGAAGGCGCCGCCGCCGCGTTCTCGGGCGGTTTCGTCGCGGCGCAGCTCGCGGGGCGGAGGCCGTTCGCGCACGGCATCGCGGTCGCGGTGCTGCTGGCAAGCGGCGCGATCGCCTCGCTCGCGGCCACCGTCGGCCACGGCGCGATCTGGTCGCAGATCGCGGCACTCGCGCTGATGGCCCCGGCCGCCGCGCTCGGTGGCTGGATGCGCGCGCGCCGCGCCCTGTCGCAATCCGCGGCCGGAGGCGGCTAATATCGGCGCGGGCGCCGAGCCGTCGACACAGGAGTCTTCCATGAGCTTTGCGGGAATCGCTGCCAGCGCCGGCACCACCGTGTCCGGCATCGACCAGCTCATCCGCCACGGCAGCGGCAGCCCGGGCCTGGCCGCGACCATCGGCACCACGCCGGGCGCGATCACCAGCTTCGTCAACGGCCAGGCCGCCGCCGACATCGCGCAGGCCCTCGGCACCACCGCGGGCGCCGCGCAGGAACTGCGCAACATGCTCGGGCGCGAGGGCGCGATCGGCCTGATCATCGGCCTGGCCTGCGGCATGGGCCAGCGACAGGACTGACGTCCGCCCAGGCAGGTTGCACGGATGCACCCCGGATCGCCCGTCGTCGTCTTCGATTTCGACCTCACGCTGACGCGGTGGGATACGTCGGAACGGTTCTTCAAGTGGCTGCTGCGCCGCGACCCGTGGCGGCTCGCGATCGTGCTCGCGGCGCTTCCGGCGCTGGCGCCGCTGCTGCTGCTCCGCGGCGCGCGGAAATGGCCGACCCGCTTCGCGATCTGGGTGGCGACGCTGGGGCGGGCGCCGGAAGCGCTGCCGCGGCTCGTCGCGGATTTCATCGGCTCGCTGCCGGAGGCGCACGCGTCGGTGTTCGTGCCCGTCGCGGTGGCGCGGCTGCAGGAACACATGGCGCGCGGCGACCGCGTGGTGATCGCCACGGGTTGCCTCGACGCGCTGGCCGAGGCGCTGCTGCGGCGCGCCGGCCTCGGCGACGTGCCGCTGGTGGCATCCACGGTGCGCCCGTTCCTGGGCGGAATGGCGCGGGACCAGCACTGCTTCGGCGCCAACAAGATCCCGATGCTGGCCGCGCGCGGTTTCGCCCCGCCGTGGGCCGTCGCCTACACCGCCCATCGCGCGGACCTGCCGGTGCTGCGCCTCACCGCCGAGCGCTTCCTCGTCAGCCCCCGGCCCGGGTGCCTGGCCCGCATCGAAACGGCCCTGGGAACCAAGGCCACCGTCCTCGCCTGGCGATAGCGGCGGGCCGGTTCGCCGCCGGTCGGGCCGGCCGTCGGCCGCCGGCTTTCGGGCGTATAGTCCGGCCGCTTGTCGGCCAACAACGTCAGACGGAGGGTGTATGCCCAAGTACGTGATCGAGCGCGACATCCCGGGCGCCGGGAACCTCAGCCAGGAAGACCTGAAGGCGATCTCGCAGAAGTCCTGCGGCGTCCTCTCGAACCTGGGACCGTCCATCCAGTGGCAGCAGAGCTACGTCACCGGGGACAAGATCTACTGCGTGTACATCGCGCCGAACGAGGACATGGTGCGCGAGCACGCGATGCAGGGCGGCTTCCCGGCGAACCGGGTCTCCCGCGTCATGCAGGTGATCGACCCGACGACGTCGGAGTAAGCGCCGATGCAGCGCGTGACCGGCATCGGCGGCATCTTCTTCAGCGCGCGCGATCCGAAGGCGTTGTGCGCCTGGTACAAGGCGCACCTGGGCATCGACGTGCAGGACTGGGGCGGCGCCGCGTTCCGCTGGACGGACGCCGACGGCAAGCCCGTCGGCGGGACCACGGCGTGGTGCATCGGCGACGGCGCTTCGTTCGCGCCGGGCAAGTCGCCGTTCGTGGTGAACTACCGCGTGGCCGACCTGCACTGGCTGCTCGCGCAGCTGCGCAGCGAGGGCTGCGAGGTGCTCGACCGCGTCGACGAGTCGGAATACGGCAGGTTCGGCTGGGTGCTCGATCCCGAGGGCAACAAGCTCGAGCTCTGGGAGCCGCCGGCGGGCGGATGACCGCGCCGGCCCGCACCGCCGGGCCGCGCCGGGCTGCTGGTCACGCGTGCTCGCGGGCCACGCTGCGCAGCAGGCGCTTCGCGAGGGGGTCGGCGACCAGCGCGTAGGACGAAGCGTCGATGTCGCCGAGGATCTTCGCGAGTTCCGCCGGGTCCAGGTCGGCTTCGTCGATCTCGCCGGCGAATTCGAGCGGCCCGAACCGGTCGGACGCGGCCTGCGGCGCCTGCATGCAATCGGGGACGACCAGGCAGGCGTGCCTGGTCGCGTAGACGCGGAATTTCATGGCGACCTCGGTGCGGCATGAGCTGCACGGAGGCCCAGAGAGCACGGAGGGATCGAACACCCGCCGAGTGCGCCGCCGATACTACTCTCCTGCGGTAGGATCGCGTGAAGGCCGGAGGCGAGCGGAGTTGCCATGGTTACCCGCAGCAAGGCAGACATCGCCAGCGAGTTCCTGACCCTGTGCGCCACCGGCCGCGTGCAGGAGGCCTACGACGCGCATGTGGCGGCGGACTTCCGCCACCACAACGCGTGGTTCCCGTCGGACCGGCAGTCGCTGCTCGAGGCGATGGCGCAGAGCGCGCAGGCCGAACCGAACAAGTCGTTCACCGTGATGCAGGCGATCGAGTCCGGCGACCGCGTCGCCCTGCTCTCGCACCTGCGCCGCGCGCAGGCGGACGTCGACATGGCGGTCGTGCACATCCTGCGCTTCGAGGGCGACCGCATCGTCGAGATGTGGGACGTGGGCCAGGAGATCCCGAAGGACTCGCCGAACGCGCTGGGGATGTTCTGACGCATGCCGGCGGATGCGCTGGTGTTTTCGTTCGCTTTCGCGGCGCTGGCGCTCGCGGCCGGGTTGCTCGCGAAGCCGTTCGATCGGCGCATCGCGCCGTTGGGCGCGTTGCTGTTCGCGGCCTACCTGGCGCTGGACGACTTCGTCACCGGCCTGCCGCACCTGGTGCCCGCGCTCGACGTCCTGCCGGGGGAATGGAACTGGTCGGGCAAGCTGCTGAGCCTGGCGTTCGCGGCGCTCGCGATCGTCGCGCTGCGGTTGTCGCCGGATGCGGTCGGGCTGCGCTGGCGGCAGGCGCATCCGCGCACCGGGCTGATCGCCGTCGCGTTGTTCGTCGCGTGGGGCGCCTGCCTCGGGCTGGCGTTCAAGCCGGGGGCGCCGGACGCGGAGACGCTCGCGTTCCAGGCGACGATGCCCGGCCTCGCCGAGGAACTCGCGTATCGCGGCATCGCGCCGGCGCTGCTGCTGTCGCTGTGGCCGCGCAAGCCGCACGTCGACGGGATTCCGTGGGCGGTGATCGTCGCGACTTCGGTGCTGTTCGGCCTGTGGCATGCGCTGGGCTACGAGGACGGGCGGTTCGGTTTCGACCTGATGTCGGGGCTGTTCCCGTTCCTCGGCAGCCTGCCCGGCGGCTGGCTGCGATTCCGGACGAAGAGCCTGGTGGTGCCGGTCGCGGGGCACGCCCTGGCGAACGTGGCCTTCCACGTCGCCGGCGGGCTCGCAACGTGAGCGCCGGCGGCAGCCCGGCCGGCGCGACCACCCGCCCGCGCCAGCCGCGTCCGTTCCAGGTGCGCCCGTTCGCCGCAGGCGACGCGCCCGCCTTGCACGCGGCGGTGCGCGCCTCGCTCGCATCGCTCTCGTACTGGTTCCCGTGGTGCCGCGCGGACTATTCGCTGGCCGACGCGGAACAGCGGATCGACGCGTGCATCGCGGCCTGGCGCGAAGGCCGCGAGTATCCGTTCGCGATCTTCGACGGCGAGCGGTTGCTCGGCTGCGCCGGGCTCAACCAGCTCGACCGGCACGCCGGCAGCGCGAACCTGGGCTACTGGATCGGCGAAGCGCACCGCGGCCAGGGCGTCGCCACCGCCGCGGCCGCGCAGGTCGCGGCGTTCGGCTTCGGCGAGCTCGGCCTGGCCCGGATCGAGATCCGCGTGCTGCCGGAAAACGCCGCGAGCCTGGGCGTCGCGCGCAGGCTCGGCGCCGTGCGCGAGGCGGTGCTGCCCGGCGCGCTCGACTTCCAGGGCCGGCGCGCCGATGCGGTACTGTTCTCGCTTTCCCCGGGGGCCCCGCGATGAAAGGCATCCTCCTCGTCGGCATCGGCGGCTTCGCCGGCTCCGTCGCGCGCTACAAGCTCGGCGGGCTGGTCCTGCACCTCACCGCGCAGGAACGCTTCCCCTGGAGCACGTTCGCGATCAACGTCCTCGGCTGCCTGGTCGCCGGGGTGCTCGCCGGCCTGGCGGAGGAATGCGAACTGTTCGGGCCGGACACGCGGCTGCTCGTCTTCACCGGGCTGCTCGGCGGCTTCACCACGTTCTCGGCGTTCGGGCTGGACGCGCTGTTCCTGTTCCGCCGCGGCGAATTCGCGACGGCGCTGCTCTATGCCGGCGGCAGCGTCGTGGTCGGGCTGGCGGCGGCATGGATCGGCTGGCGGCTGGTCGCGCTGCAGGCGGGGCACTAGGCGGCGCACGCCGCGCTGCGCTGCGCGGGCGGTCCGCGCTCCGCAAAAAAAAGCCCCGCGTTCGCGGGGCTCTCGAAGCCTGGCGCGCGGGCGACTCAGGCCGCCGGCTGCACGCCCGACGCCTGGGCGCCCTTCGGGCCCTGGACGACTTCGTAGCTGACGCGCTGGCCTTCCTGCAGGCTGCGGAAGCCCTTGGACGCGATGGCGGAGTAATGCACGAACACGTCGGCGCTGCCGTCTTCCGGAGCGATGAACCCGAACCCCTTCGCGTCGTTGAACCACTTCACGGTGCCGTACTGCATAGCGCTGCTGACCTCGGTCTGGATGCGGTGGGTGCGCTGGCGCGTGGGGCAGCCGGACGCACCCGCCGAGTATGCAAAACCCTGGCGCCGGCTGGCAATCGGTCGGCGGCGCCTTTCCGGCCGCCCCCGGCCCGGCCCGGGTCAGCCGCCCAGCAGCGCGCCGAGGAGCTTCGAGACCCCGCCGGTGGCGGCGCGGACGTTGGCCAGGACGTCGTCGAGGGTGATCACCTCGTCCGGGTCGGGCCCGGCGCCGGCCGCCCAGTTGGCGACGATCGCCAGGCAGGCGTAGTCGAGCCCGAGCTCGCGGGCCAGGCCGGCCTCGGGCATCCCGGTCATGCCGACCAGGTCGCAGCCGTCGCGGCGCATGCGCGCGATCTCGGCGCGGGTTTCCAGGCGCGGGCCCTGGGTGGCGCCATAGCAGCCGCCGTCGACCACGGCGACCCCGGCCTGCTTCGCCGCGGCGAGCACTTCGGCGCGCAGGGACTGCGTGTAGGGTTCGCCGAAATCGACGTGCAGGACTTCGGTGCCCGGCGCTTCGCAGATCGTCGAGATGCGGCCCCAGGTGTAGTCGATCAGCTGGTCGGGGCAGCCGAGGGCGCCGGGCGCGTAACGCGCGTCGATGCCGCCGACGGTGTTGAACGCGAGCACGCGGCGCGCGCCGGCGAGCTGCAGCGCGGCGAGGTTGGCGCGGTAGTTGACCAGGTGCGGCGGTACGCCGTGGCCTTCGCCGTGGCGGGCGAGGAAGCCGATGCGGCGGCCGGCGAAGGTGCCGATGCGAACGGGCCCCGATGCGGCCCCGTACGGCGTCCGCGGCTCGACGCTCTCGACGTCGGCCAGTTCGGCCAGCGCGTAGACGCCGGTGCCGCCGATGACGGCGAGGTCGAGGCTGCTCACGTGCCCGCCAGCGGGGCGTCCGCCAGTGCGTAGATCGCGGGCAGGTTGCGGCCCTGCTCGTGGAAGTCCATGCCGTAGCCGAACACGTAGCGGTCCGGGACGTCGAGGCCGGCGTAGTCGGCGCACAGGCCGGCGACGCAGCGGTCGTGGCGCTTCACCACCATCGCCGCGATGCGCACGTCGCGCGCGCCCTGCCCCACGCACCAGGCGCGGACCGCATCGAGCGTGTGGCCCTCGTCGACGATGTCGTCGACCAGCAGCACGTGCCGGCCGCGCAGCGGGGTTTCCGGGCGGCGCTTCCACAGCAGCTCGCCGCCGCTGGTGGCGCCGCGATAGCGGGTGGCGTGCAGGTAATCCATCTCGATGTCGAGGCCGCGCGCGCCGATGCCGAGCGCAAGTTGCGCGGCGAAGGGGAGCGCGCCGTGCATCACCGTCAGGAACACGGGACGGACGGCGGCGGGGCCGGCGGCGGCGTAGTCGGCGGCGATGCGCGCGGCCATGCCGTCGATCGCGGCCTCGATGGCTTCGCGGCCGTGGATCAGGTCGGCGGTCGGCAGGACCGCGGCGAGCTCGGGGACGGAAGCCGGGTCGGCGCTCATGCGAGGCCCTCGATGCGGGTGCGGACGGCAGCGTAGCGCGCGTCGGCGCGCAGGCCGTCCCAGGCCGCGCCGGCGGCGGGAACGCCACCGCGACCGATCAGCGCGGCGACGGCGGTCGTGTCGAGCGCCCTGCCCTCGACGGCGGCCAGCGATTCGGGCACCAGTTCCGGGTGGCAGACGAGGACGACGTCGCAGCCGGCGTCCAGGTGCGCGTCGATGCGCGCCTTGATGCCGCCGGCGGAGAACGCGGCGGCCATGCCGATGTCGTCGGAGAACACGACGCCCCCGAAACCCATTTCCCCGCGAAGGATGTCGCCGATCCAGCGCTTCGAATAGCCGGCGGGATCGCGGTCGACCTGCGGGTAGACGACGTGCGCCATCATCACCGCGTCGGCGCCGGCGTCGATGCCGGCCGCGAACGGGACGAGGTCGAGCCCGCGGATCTCCTCGAGCGGTCGATCGTCGATCGCGTCGTCGACGTGGGTGTCCTCGAGCACCGAGCCGTGGCCCGGGAAGTGCTTGAGCGTGGCGGCCATGCCGGCGTCGTGCATGCCCTGCACGTAGGCGCGGGTGAATGCCGCGACGATGTCCGGATCGGCGGAGAACGCGCGGTCCCCGATGGCGCGGTTGCCGCGGCCCAGGTCGACGACCGGGGCGAAGCTGAGGTCCACGCCGCTGGCGCGCACTTCGCTGGCCATGAGCCAGGCGTGTTCGCGCGCGAGTGCCAATGCGCCGGCCTGGTCCGTGGCGTAGCGCCGTCCGAAGCCTTCCAGCGAGGGGAGCGCGCTGTAGCCGTCGCGGAAGCGCTGCACGCGGCCGCCTTCCTGGTCGACGCAGACGAGCTGCGGACGCGGCGCGGCTTCGCGGATCGCCTGCGCGAGTTCGGCGACCTGCGCCTGCGAGGCGAAGTTGCGCGCGAACAGGATCACGCCGGCGCAGGCGTCGTGCCGCAGCCAGTCGCGCTCCTGCGCGGTGAGTTGGTGTCCGGCGACGCCGATGACGAGCATGTGCGGATCCTGTCTGCGGCTGGGGCCGCGCTTGCGTTGAAGGGTCAGGCGGGCGGGCTGAAGGCCGCGATCGATTCTACGTGGGCGGTGTGCGGGAACATGTCCATGACCCCGGCGGCCTCGAGCTTCCAGCCGCGCTCGTTGACCAGGTAGCCGGCGTCGCGGGCCAGCGAGCCGGGATGGCAGCTGACGTAGACGATCCGGCGCAGGCCCTTGAGCGGCAGCTGCCTGAGGACCACGTCTGCGCCGGAGCGCGGCGGATCGAGCAGCAGGCGGTCGAAGCCCTCGCGCATCCACGGCTGGCCGCGCAGGTCCTGGGCGAGGTCGGCGGCGTGGAACTGCGCGTTCGCCAGGCCGTTGCGGGCGGCGTTGGCGCGGGCGCGCGCGACCAGGCCGCCGTCGCCTTCGACGCCCACGACCTCGCGCACGGTGCGCGCCAGCGGCAGCGTGAAGTTGCCGAGGCCGCAGAACAGGTCGAGCACGCGATCGCCCGGCTGCGCGTCGAGCAGCTCGAGCGCGCGCGCGATCATCGCTTCGTTGAGGCCGGCGTTGACCTGGATGAAGTCGAGCGGGCGGAATTCGAGTTCGACGTCCCACTTCGGCAGGCGGAACGCGAGCGCCGGATCCGCGGGCCACAGCGGATGCACGGAATCGACGCCGCCCGGCTGCAGGAAGATCGCGATCCCGTGCGCGCGGCCGAAGGCTTCCAGCGCGGCGCGGTCGGGTTCCGGCAGCGGCTGCAGGTTGCGGAACACGAGCGCGATGCCGCCGAACGCCGGGGTCGGATCGCCGGCGATGAACTCGACCTGGGCGATGTCGCGGCGCGCCTGCAGGCCGTCGATCAGCGCCGAGAGCGCACCGATGCGCTCGCCCAGCTGCGGGATGACGGTGTGGCATTCGCCGATGTCGGCGACGAAGCGCGGATCCTGCTCGCGGAAGCCGACCAGCGTCTTGTCCTTCTTCTCGACGCGCCGCACCGAGAAGCGGCCCTTGCGGCGATAGCCCCAGGCGGCGTCGGTCAGCGGCGGCAGCACCGTCGCCGGCGACACGTGGCCGATGCGCTCTAGGTTCTCGAGCAGCACGCGCTGCTTGGCGTGGATCTGCTTCGATTCCTCCAGGTGCTGCAGCGCGCAGCCACCGCAGGTGCCGAAATGCGGGCAGCGCGGGGCGACGCGGTCCGGCGAGGCCTGCAGCACCTCGAGCGTCTTCGCTTCGTCGAAGCTGCGGTTGCGCGCGGTCTGCCGCACGCGCACGCGCTCGCCCGGCAGCGCGCCGGCCACGAACACGGTCTTGCCTGCGTTGGGCGTGCCCTCGGGCCGGCGGGCGACGCCGCGGCCGTCATGGCTGAGGTCGAGGATCTCGAGCTCGAAGGGGGTCTGGTCGATGCGGGCCATGCGCGAGCGGGGAAGTCGCCCGCTGCGCGGGCTGGGAAGTCGGCGCCTTCGGCACCTGGGAACGGGCAATTGTAAGGGGTCGCCGCCAGCGACCCCATTGACAGGCCGCGCAGCGGCCGACTATCCCCTTTTCAGGCGACGAAGCCGCCAGCTTCCCGCGCTACTTCTGCTTCCAGGCGCCGCCGGACTGGTACCACCAGCCGCTGCGGGCGCTGGCGATCCATTGCTTCGCGAACACGTCGCGGATCTGGGACTCCCACTCGGGGTGGCCGTTGGCGACGGCGACCTCGCGGTACACGGCCTTGCGGTCGCGGTTGTCGTCGGCCACGGCCTGGTTGATCGCGACCCGGTCCTTCAGGTCCAGCTTCGAAGCGTCGCGGACCACGACCAGGCCGTCGCTGCCGAAGCCGAGCGCGCCGGCGTCGAAGCCCGCGCGCAGGGTGGCGTCGAAGCGCGCCTCCATCCGCGACTGGATCGCCTGGATCGCTGGCGTCTTGATGGTGATGTCGGGGGCCGACTGCGCGCGCGCCTCGCCGATGCCGAGCAGGATCAACGGATCGAAGCGCAGGCCGGCGTCGGCGGCCGGGCCGCCGCGGAAGGCCATGCCGCCGCCGTCGTTGCCCGGCGCGGGCTGCTGCGCCGCGTCGTCGCCGATCACCTTCTCGACGAATTCCTTCGCCGCTTCCTTGGCCTCGGCCGCGGGGAAATAGACGTTGATGGTCACGCACGCCGTCAGCACCACCGCGGCGAAGGGCATCCCGATCCAGCGTTTCATGCGTCTCTCCTCAAGTTGCGTGTCCATCGAAACAGATGCGGCGACGATCATTGCACGACCGGCGCCACGTCGCCCTTGCCGGCCGCCGTGAGCCGCTCGAGCAGCGTGGGCCAGTCGACCAGGCGGTTGTAACCGACCACCGTCAGGCGCGGCAGGCCCGCACCCTCGACGATGGTAAATCCGGGCGCTGAACGGGCGGTGTCCAGCGCGGCCAGGGCGCCCGGCGGGGGCGCGGCGGCCGGCGGCCCGGCCGCGTGCAGGCCGTCCATCGCGCAGACCTCGTTGGCGAGGCGGCAGGAAATGCCGATGCGGCGATAGCCGAAGTCGTCGAACAGCGCGATCAGGCGGCCCTGCAGGCTGGCGACGAAGGATGCGTCGCCGACGCTGGAGATGTCCTGCACGGCGCGCTGGCTGATGCGCTGGCCGACGCCGGCGCGCTTCGCGGCGGCGGCGTCGGTGTGCAGCTCGGCGTCGAACGCGGTGGCCGTCCAGTCAACCAGGCGCAGGCCGTCGATGCGCCCGTCGAGCTTGCCGTCGATGCTGCCGAAGTCGAACACGCCGGTGAGCGCGTGCAGGTCGAGGTCGTCGATGGCGAGGTCGGCGCCGAGCGAGGGCGCGACGCCGAACGGCCGCTCGAGCGAGAGCTGCGAGACGTGCACGGTGCCGCCGAACAGCTGCACGTCGAGGCCGCCGCCGAACTCGAGGGTTTCGCCGGCGTAGCGCGCGTCGGGGATCGTGCCGCTGAGCTGGCCCTCGAACGCGGGCAGGCCGAGCGCCTTCGCGATCGCGCCGAGGTCGAGCCGGTCGATGTCGAGGCCGAAGCCGACGCGCATGCCCTCGCCGCCGGCGGGCGGCCGCAGGACCAGGCCCTCGAAGCGCAGGTTGTCGCCGAAGGCCGGGACCGTCACCGGTTCGCGCAATCGCAGTTCGCCGGCTTCGCTGCGCAACGGCAGCGTGGCCGCGGCGAAATCGAGGCCGTAGAGCTGGCCGTCGCGCCATCGCAACGCGCTGTCGACCGGCGCGCCGCCGGAGAAGCGCACGTCGCCGTCGAGGCCGGCGAAGCGGAAGCGGCCCTGGCCGTCGGCGAGCGCGACGTCGTGCAGGCGCGCGTCGGCGCGCTGCAGCGCGCCATCGGCGATGGCGAGCTCGGCGTCGAGCGCGCCGCGCAGGTCGAGGTCGCCGAGTCCGGCGAGGCCGAGCCAGCCGGACAGGTAGCGCTCGCGCCACGGCGCCAGGTCGGCCGCGTGCAGCGACACGTCGAGCGACTGCAGGCTCGCGTCGCCCGTGAACGCGGCGCTGCCGGTCGCCTGCAGCACGTCGCCGTCGCGCCATTCGAACGCGGGCAGCGTCCAGCCGGCCTCGCCTTCGCGGCGCGCGTCGACGTGCAGGCCGACCGGCGAATCGGGCAGCGCGACGTAGGCGCTGCCGAACAACAGTTCGCCGCCGCGCAGCTCGCCGTCGAGGGCGACGGTGGACAGCGCGCGCGGCGTGCCGCTGTTGGACGAACGGTAGTCGATGTCCAGGCGCGCGCCGACGTCCTGCGCGGCGATGGTTGCGTCGGGCGTGTCGAGCGCGGCGCCGGCGAGCGCGAGCGGGCCCGCGACCCGCTGCGGCGCGCGCGCGGGCGCGAGCACGCGCAGGCGGCCGTCGCGCGTGCCGGCCGTGAGCTGGCCGTCGCGCC
>JBQCJF010000030.1:0-7319 GCA_051953015.1 Luteimonas sp. | reverse complement strand
AGTTCGCCCGCGCCGCGCTATCCGCGCGCCGCGCAGCGCCGCGGCCTCTCGGGCACCGTGCTGCTGCGCATCCACGTCGACGCCGACGGCGAGCCCGTGGCGATCGACCTGGTCCAGGGCAGCGGCGCGCGCGAGCTCGACCGCGCGGCGGTGGAAGGCGTGCGCCGATGGCGCTTCGCGCCGGCGATGCGCGACGGCCAGCCGGTCGGGGGCTCGGTGCAGGTGCCGATCACCTTCAACCTGGAATAGACAGGCCCTGTGCCACGGTGAACGCGCCCCCACGTGAAGGAGCGTTCACATGACCGACACGACCCACCCCACGTCCGCCCAGCTGCAGGACGATGCGCCGCGCCGCGGCGCGACCCCGCTGCTCTGGATCCTGCTCGTCCTCGCCGCGATCGCGCTGGCCTGGTGGCTGTTCGCGCAGGGCCGGCTCGGCAACACCGGCGCCGCCGGTACGGTGACCGTGACCACGCCCGCCGACGCGCAGGCCACCGCGACGGCCGCCAGCGAAGCCGGCGGCAGCCATGGCACCGCCACGGCCCGTGCGCACGGCAAGAATGCGAAGGCGCGCGCGACCGCGACCGCGACGACGGCGGCGACCCGCACCGCGGCGCTGCTGGCGCACGAGCAGCCAGCCTACCCCGTCGCCGCCGCGCGCCGCGGCGCCGAAGGCACGGTGATGCTGCAGATCGCCATCGACGCGAACGGCGTCCCGACCGACATCGGCTACGCGCAGCGTTCGGGCGATGCCGACCTCGACCGCGCCGCCCGCACCGCCGCGCGCGACTGGCGCTTCCGCCCGGCGCTGCGCGACGGCCGCGCCGTCGCCACCACGGTGAACGTGCCGGTGCGCTTCATCCTGCCGTCGGCGCAGGGCTGACGCCCGCCAGGCCGAAGCCGGCGGCGCGCGCCAGCGCGTCGAAGCCGGGGAACGACGTGGCCACGTTGGCCACGTCGCCGATCCGCACCGGCCCGCCGGCCAGCTGCGCGGCCACCGCGAACGCCATGGCGATGCGGTGGTCGCCGCGGCCGTCGATCGCCGGGATTTCGCCGCCCGGCGCGTCCGCGCGCAGGCCGCCGCCTTCGATCACGGCGCCGTCGGCCAGCTCCTCCACCGCGACGCCGAGCCGGCGCAGGCCGTCGGCCATTGCCGCGATGCGGTCCGATTCCTTGACCCGCAGTTCCGCGGCGCCCGCGATCGTGGTCGTGCCCTGCGCGCAGGCGGCGGCCACGCAGAACGCGGGGAACTCGTCGATCATGTCCGCGACCCACTCGCGCGGCAGCGTAATGCCGCGCAGCGGCGCGTGCCGCACGACGAGGTCGGCGACCGGCTCGCCCCCGGCCTCGCCGCCGGCCTGCACGTCGATGTCCGCGCCCATCGCCGCGAGCGCGCGCAGCAGGCCGGTGCGGCGCGGATGCACGCCGACGCGGCGCTGGCGCAGTTCCGAGCCCGGGACCAGCGTCGCCGCGACGAGGAAGAACGCCGCCGACGAGAAGTCCGCCGGCACCGCGACGTCGGTCGCGCGCAGGCGGCCGCCGCCGCGCAGCGACACCGCGCCGTCGCCGCCGATCTCCACCGCGTAGCCGAACGCGCGCAGCATGCGTTCGGTGTAGTCGCGGGTCGGGCGCGGCTCGCGCACCGTGGTCGTGCCGTCCGCGTACAGGCCGGCGAGCAGGATCGCCGACTTGACCTGCGCGCTCGCGACCGGCGTCGCATAATCGATGCCGCGCAACGCGGCGCCGCCATGGATGCGCAGCGGCGCGCAGCCGCCGTCGCTGTCGATGCGCGCGCCCATCGCCGCGAGCGGCTCGATCACGCGCCCCATCGGCCGGCGCGACAGCGAGTCGTCGCCGGCCAGCACGCTGTCGAATCGCTGGCCCGCGAGCAGGCCGGCGAGCAGGCGCATCGCGGTGCCGGCGTTGCCGCAGTCGAGCGCGCCGCCGCCGGCCGCGCGCAGGCCGTCGATGCCCGCGCCGTGCACGACGCGCTCGCCCGACGCCGGCGCCTCGATGCGCACGCCCATGCGCGCGAACACCTCTGCGGTGGCGCGCGTGTCCGCGCCTTCGAGGAAGCCGGTGATGCGCGACGTCCCGTCCGCGATCGAGGCCAGCATCACCGCGCGATGCGACACCGACTTGTCGCCGGGCACGTCGAGCGTCCCGCGCAGCGGCCCGCCCGGCGAAGCGATCCACTCAGCCGAGCGCATCGAGCGCCGCCAGGAACCGCCGGTTGCCGACCGCGTCGCCGACGCTGATGCGCAGGCATTGCGGCAACCCGTAGCCGCCCATCGGCCGCGGCACCACGCCCTGCCGCAGCAGGCCGGCCTCGATCTCCGCGGTGCGCGCGCCGAACTCGACCAGCAGGAAGTTCGCCTGCGACGGCCCCACGGACCAGCCGCGCCCGCGCAGCGCCGCGGCGAGTTTCTCGCGCTGGCGCGCGTTCTCGGCACTGGTGGTGCGCAGGTGCTGTTCGTCCGCCAGCGCCGCCTCCGCCGCGGCCAGGCCGACGGCGTTGACGTTGAAGCTCTCGCGCACGCGCTCGAGCACGGCGGCGAGCCCGGCCTCGGCGATCGCGTAGCCCACGCGCAGGCCCGCGAGCGCGTAGGCCTTGCTGAAGGTACGGGTCACGACCAGGTTGCGATGCTTCGGCAGCAGCGACAGCGCGCTGGCGTAGTCGGGCGCGTCGGCGATCTCGGCGTAGGCCTCGTCGACCACGACGACCACGTCGTCCGGCACCGCGTCGAGGAAGCGCGCCAAGGCTTCGGCGCCGACCCAGGTGCCGGTCGGATTGTTGGGATTGGCGATGAACAGCAGCCGCGTCGCCGGCGTCACCGCCGCGCGCAGCGCGTCGAGGTCGTGGCCGCGCGGCATCGGCGCGTCCGCCGGCAGCGCCGGGACGACGACCGCGTTCGCGCCGGCCGCGGCGGTCGCGATCGCGAACACCGCGAAGCCGTACTGCGGGAACACCACGTCCACGCCCGGCCCGGCGAACACCTGGCCGAGCTGCATGAGCAGTTCGTGCGAGCCGTTGCCGAGCACGATCTGCGCGACGTCCACGCCATGGTGCGCGGCGAGCGCGCGCTTGAGGTCGCCGCCGTAGGGGTCGGGGTACACATGCGCCATCGCTAGCGCGCGCTCGGCGGCAGCGCGCACGCCGGGCGCCGGGCCGTAGGGATTCTCGTTGGAGCCCAGCTCGACCAGGCCGCCGGCGCCGGCCGCGCGGCGCAGCGCGACAAGGTCGTGGCCGGGGTCGTAGGCGCGCAGCGCCGCGATCGCCGGCTGCGGCCGCACGCGCAACGGATCGCTCACGGCACGGCGACCGGGTAGGAACCGAGCACGCGCAGCGCGCCGGCGAAGTCGCCGAGCTCGGCCAGCGCGTCCTTCAGCGGCGACTCGTCGGCGTGGCCGCCGACGTCGATGAAGAACGCGTACTGCCACAGCGCGCCGTGGTCGGGCCGCGACTCGATCCGGTTCATGCTGATGTCGCGGCGCGCGAGCGGCTCGAGGATTCGGTACAGCGCGCCGGGTTGGTCGCGGATGGAAACCAGCAGCGAGGTGCGGTCGTTGCCGGACGGCGGGAACGCGTTGCGCCCGATCACCAGGAAGCGCGTGGTGTTGTCGGCGTGGTCTTCGATCGGACCCGCGATCGTCTTCAGCCCGTACACGTGCGCGGCGTTCTCGCCGGCGATGGCCGCCGCGTCGTCGGCCATGCGCGCGCGGCGCGCGCCGTCGGCGGTGCTGACGACGGCGTGCTTCTCGGCCTGCGGCAGGTGCCGCCGCAGCCAGGTCCGGCACTGTGCGAGCGACAGGGCATGCGAATACACGCGCTCGACGTCCTCGATGCGGCCGGTGCGCGACATCAGGTACTGGTGCACGCGCAGCTCGACCTCGCCGCAGATCATCAACGGGGACGTGAGGAACATGTCCAGCGTCGACTGGATGGTGCCCTGCCCCGAGTTCTCCACCGGCACCACGCCGAAATCGGCGTTGCCCGCGGCGACCTCGTCGAACACTTCCTCGACGCTGCCCAGCGGCAGGCCCTTCGCCGAATGGCCGAAGTGCTTCTGCACCGCCTGCTGCGAGAACGTGCCTTCCGGGCCGAGGTAGCCAATCTTCAGCGGCTCCTGCTGGGCCAGGCACGCGGACATGATCTCGCGGAACAGGCGCACCAGCACCTCGTCGCCGAGCGGGCCGTCGTTGCGGTCGACCACGCGGCGCAGCACCTGCGCCTCGCGCTCGGGGCGGTAGTACTCGACCGCGGCCGCGAGCTTGCCCTTGGCCTTGCCGACTTGGCGCGCGAACTGCGCGCGCTGCGCGATCAGCGCCTGGATCTCGCGGTCGATGCCGTCGATCTGCGCCCGGATCGCCCCCAGGTCCGGCGCGGGCTCGGCCTTCGGCGTTTTCTTCCCGTCAGCCATGGCGCGTGGCGAAATCGCGCATGAAATCGGCCAGCGCGCGCACGCCGGCTTCCGGCATCGCGTTGTAGATCGAGGCGCGCATGCCGCCGAGCGCGCGGTGGCCCTTCAGGCCGATCATGCCGGCGGCCTTCGACTCGGCGAGGAAGGCCTTGTCCAGCGCCTCGTCGCGCAGGAAGAACGGCACGTTCATGCGCGAGCGCACCGCCGGCGCGACCTCGTTGCGGTAGAAGCCGCCGGAGCCGTCGATCGCGTCGTACAGCATCGACGCCTTGCGCGCGTTGCGGCGCGCGAATTCGGCGGTGCCGCCCTCGGCCAGCATCCACTTCACGGTCAGCCCGAGCAGGTACCAGTTCCAGGTCGGCGGCGTGTTGAGCATCGATTCCTTCGCCGCGTGCGAGCGCAGGTCGAAGATGTCGGCGCGCGCCTGGCCCTCGCGCTCCAGCAGGTCGCGGCGGATCACGAGGAAGCTGATGCCGACCGGGCCGAGGTTCTTCTGCGCGCCGCCGTAGATCGCGCCGTAGCGCGACACGTCGAGCGGTTCCGACGCGATCGAGGAACTGAAGTCGGCGACCAGCGGCACGCCGGCGGCATCGGCGCGCGCGAGGCGCGCGAACACCGGTGCCATGTCGCGGAACTCGACGCCGTGGATGGTCTCGTTCGCGGTGACGTGCAGGTAGGCCGCGCCGGGCGCGACCGACCAGTCGGCGGGCGGCGGGATGTCGCGATAGCCGCCGGCCTCGCCATCCGCCGACACATGCACCGACACGTAGGGCTTCGCCTGCTTGATCGCGGTCTTGCCCCAGTGCCCGGTCAGCGCGTAGCACGCGGGCTGCGCGTGCGCGGCGAGGTTCAGCGGCAGCAGCGCCTGCAGCGTGGTCGCGCCGCCGGCGGTGAACACCACCGCGTAGTCGTCGGGGACCGCGAGCAGCGTGCGCAGGTCGGCTTCGACTTCGGCCGCCATCGCGACGAATTCGGCGCCGCGATGGCTGACCTCGACCACGGAGGCGCCGAGGCCGCGCCAGTCGAGCATTTCCTCCGCCGCCTGGCGGAGCACGGATTCGGGCAGCGTGGCCGGCCCGGCACTGAAGTTGTAGGCGCGCATGGGCTCATTGTGCATTGCAGCGCGCCCGCTGCAACGGGCGGCGCTACAGGAGCAGCAGGGCGCTCAGGGCGGCGGCGAGGAGGAGCGCGGCGACCAGCAGCAGCGGCAGGCGGCGGGCGGTGGGCCGCAGCGGCTCGGCGGCGCCGGCGTCGGCCGACGCGATGTCCGCATCGTTGGCGGCCGGAGCCGCAGCGACGGGCGCCTCGACCACGAAGCGCTGGCCGGTGTCGAACGCGAGCTGGTCGCCGGGCCGGAGCACGGCTTCGCGGCAGGCGGTGCCGTTGACGGCCACGGGCGCGTCGCCGGCCCCGGTGCGCAGCACGACCCGCCCGCCTTCCCAGGCGATGCGGGCGCTGCCCAGGCCGCGGGCCTGGCCGAGGGTATAGCTGCGGCCGTGATGGCGTCCGCCCACGCCGCGCAGGACCAGGCGCGGGTCGACCGCGTCGTCGGGCGCGGGCGCCGGCGCCGGTGCGGCCCCACCACCACCCGCATCCCCCGCCGCCGCGACCGGCGCGGTCAGCACGATCTCCGCACCGTCCACGTGCACGCTGTCGCCCGCGCGCAGCAGCGCGCAACGCCGCACCGGCCGGCCGTTGACGTGCACGCCGCGCACGCCGTCCACCACCGCCAGCCAGGTGCCGCAGCGGTCGACCCGGATCCAGACGCGCGCATCGCCGCCGCCCTCGACCCGGCGCAGGCCGCCTTCGGGCGCGCGGCCGATCGCGTACAGGCCGTCGTCCAGGGTCATGGCGTCGATCGGCGTGCCGGGGGCGCGGAGCGTGATTTCCATCGGGCAGGAATCTAGCATGCGGACGCGCGCGCGCCCGGCGCTTCCGTACAATGCGGCGATGGCCAGCATCGACCTCACCCACCGCCATTCCCTGTCGCCGGACGCCGCGCGCCGCGCCGTCGAGGAGGCGATCGAAAAGGTCGGCCGCAAGATGGGCGTCGACTATCGCTGGGAAGGCGACACGCTGCACTTCCGGCGCCAAGGCGTCGACGGCCGCATCGCGCTCGCGCCGGGCGAGGTGCACGTCGCCGCGAAGCTCGGCCTGCTGTTCTCCGCGCTGAAGGGCACGATCGAATCGGAACTGCTGCGCGTGCTGCAGGAGCGCCTGCCTTGATCGCCGCGTTGCTGGCGGTGGGTGCCTGCCTCGCGGCGGGGCTGTCGGCCACGTGGTTCCTGTACAGCAAGCGGCTGCCGCGCGAACGCCGCGTCGCCGGACGCGCGCTGCTCGCGGCGATGGACCATGCCGATTTCATGCAGCTGGTGCTGGCGGTGCTCAACGGCCGCGGCTACGAGCGCACCTTCGGCGGCGGCGGCACCGAAGGCGAATACCTGGTCGAGCGCCACGGCCGCGGCTGGCTGCTGTCGAGCAAGTACAGCCACGCGTACACGCCGGACTCGAGCGCGATCGCCGAGTTCGCCAACTACCTGCGCCACCGCGCGGTCCCGGGCGGCGTGCTAGCGATCACCGGGCGCTTCCCGCGCGCCGCGTTCGGCGTGGCCCGCGCGCACCGCGTCGAGCTGCTCGACAGCGACAACATGTGGGACGAGCTGCAGCCGCTGCTCGACGAGAAGCAGCTCGCGGCCATCGACCGCCCCGCCCGCGCGCGCCTGAAGTGGCAGTTCGCGCTGGCGTGGCTGGCCGCCGTGGCGATCGGTGCCGCGGTGTACCTGGGCGAGCGGGAAGTCGAAGGCGATGCCCCCGCACAGCGACCAGCCGCCGTGATGCCAGCCGCCAGGCTGCCGGCGACAGGCGTGCCGGCCAGTGCGCCCGGCCCCGGCACGGCGG
>JBQCJF010000029.1:0-23821 GCA_051953015.1 Luteimonas sp. | reverse complement strand
GGTCGCCGAGGTCGAAGACGATCCGGGTCGTGCCCGGCACGGGGTGGCCGGTGCGGCTGCCGCGAACCACGCCGGCCGCGCCGGGCAGCGCCATGCCGCGCGCGGCGTCCACGCCCGGGAGGTCGACGACCAGGCGATCCGGGCCGGCCAGGGTGATCAGCTGATATCGCGCGGGGCCGTCGAGCTGCAGCTCGGCGCGGGTGCCGGTGGGGTTCGCGGTGACCCGGACGGCGCGCAGTTCCGCGGCGTGGGCAAGGTTCCAGCACACCCCCGCCAGCAAGGCCAGGGCGAGCAACAGCTGCTGGATGGAAGCCCCCTTCTCGCGCATGGCAGGGATTCAAGCACCCTTCGCCAGCTTTTGCAACCATTTTTCCCTTAATTATCCGGGGCCTGGCGCGACTTCCTCCGGCCCGCATACAGGAAGGTCCCGCAACTCACCGGACAGGCGTCCGAGCCAGGCCTCCCCGGCGGGCGAAAGCGGGATCAGGCCGGCGTTGCGGCCGGTCCCCGCCACGGCCAGGTCGATCTCGAGGTCCGCGGGCGGCAGCGCGCCCCTTCCCCGCTCCGGCCACTCGACCAGCCACAGGGTCGCCCCGGCGTCGTCCAGGCCGAGGAAGTCGAGTTCGCGCGCGTCGCCGATGCGGTACAGGTCCAGGTGCAGGCCCTTCCCGCCGGCGGGCAGCGGGTAGTGCTCGACCAGCGTGTACGTCGGGCTGCGGATCGCCCCTTCGACGCCGAGCGCGCGCAGCCAGCCGCGCGCGAGCGTCGACTTGCCGGCGCCGAGATCGCCGTGCAGCAGCACGACCGCCTGCGCCGGCTGGGTGGCGGCGAGCGCGGCGGCCAGGCGCACCGTGGCGTCGGGATCTGCCAGCACGAAATCCATGCGCGTCGCGGTCATGCGCTCATGCTGCCGGATTCGCGCAACGGCGCAAGCACGCCAGCAGATCGCTCGGCAGCAGCCCGCGTTCTCCATCGCGCGCGGCGACGTCGCCCGCGTGCGCATGCAACAGCGCGCCGCACGACGCGGCGTCGAACGCGGGCAAACCCTGCGCGCGCAGCGCCGCGATCACGCCGGTCAGCAGGTCGCCCATGCCCCCCGTCGCCATGCCCGGATTGCCGGCCGCCACGCGACGCGGCGTGCGCCCGGTCGCGGCGACGAGCGTGCCTGCGCCTTTCAGGACGACGACGGCGCCGTGGCGCGCGACGAGCGCCTGCGCGGCGCCCTCGCGATCGGCCTGCACCGCGTCGCTGCCGGTGCCGAGCAGGCGCGCCGCTTCGCCCGGGTGCGGCGTGAGGATCGCGTCCGCCGGAACGTCGCGCGGCGTCGCCGCGAGCAGGTTCAGCGCATCGGCGTCGAGCACCAGCGGCTTCGCGCAGGCGAGCGCCGCGGCGAGCATCGCCCGGCCCCCTTCGCCCTGCCCCAGTCCCGGCCCGATCGCGACGACGTCGGCGCGCGCAAGCAGGGGCAGCAGGTCCTGCGTCGATTCCACCGCGTGCGCCATCGCCTCCGGCTGTCGCGACAGCACCGGCGCGACGTGTCCGGCGCGCGTCGCCACGCTCGCCAGGCCCGCGCCCGCGCGCAACGCCGCCTGCGCGCACAGCACGATCGCGCCGCCGCTGCCGTGGTCGCCGCCGATGCACAGCACATGGCCGTTGTCGCCCTTGTGGCTGTCGCGCGGGCGCGGCGGGAGCCAGCCGGCGAGCGCGGCGGGAGCGATGGTTTCCATCGCCCGATTCTATACTTGCGCCGTGCACGAACCCGACGCCCGCAGCGCGAACCAAGTGACCCCGCCCGACCTCGCGGCCGTCGCCGCGCGCCTCAAGGCGCTCGCCCTGGAGGCGGGCTTCCAGCGCTGCGGCATCAGCGGCGTCGACCTCGGCGCCGACGAGGCGCACCTGCGCGACTGGCTCGCGCAGGGCCTGTACGGCTCGATGGACTGGATGGCGCGCCATGGCGACATGCGCGCGCGACCGCCCGAGCTGGTGCCGGGCACGGTGCGCGTGCTTTCGGTCGGGCTCGACTACGGCCGCGACGCGGACGAAGCGTGGGCCAACCTGCGCGACGGCGAACGCGCCTACGTCGCGCGCTACGCGCTGGGCCGCGACTACCACAAGCTGATGCGGCAGCGCCTGCAGCGGCTGGCGGATGCGGTCGCCGCGGAAATCGGGCCGTTCGGCCACCGCGTGTTCGTCGATTCGGCGCCGGTGCTCGAGCGCGCGATCGCGCGCGACGCTGGCCTGGGCTGGATCGGCAAGCACACCTGCCTGATCGACAGCGACGGCGGCAGCTGGTTCTTCCTCGGCGAGATCTACCTCGACCTGCCGCTGCCGGTGGATCCGCCCGCGAGCGCGCACTGCGGCACCTGCACGCGCTGCATCGACGTGTGCCCGACGCAGGCGATCGTCGCGCCCTACCGGCTCGATGCGCGGCGCTGCATCGCCTACCTCACCATCGAGCACGAAGGCGCCATCGACGAGGACCTGCGGCCGCTGATCGGCAACCGCATCTTCGGCTGCGACGACTGCCAGCTCGTGTGCCCATGGAACAAGTTCGCGCAGCGCACGGACGAGCCGGATTTCCGCGTGCGCAACGACCTCGACCGGGCCACGCTGGCGCAGCTGGTCGCGTGGACCGAGGAAGAGTTCCTGCAGCGCACCGAAGGCAGCGCGATCCGGCGCAGCGGCTACCAGCGCTGGTTGCGGAACATCGCGATCGCGCTCGGCAACGCGCCCTCGACGCCGGAAACGCTGGCGGCGCTGGAATCGCGCCGCGACTGCGGCGACCCGCTCGTGCGCGAACATGTCGCCTGGGCGCTCGCGCGCCACGCCGCGTAGAGTCGACCCACGGTCGGCTGCAGGCTTACGCGGCGGCCTGCGCCGGGATCGAATCGTTGGTGTGGGTCAGCGCATTGTCGCGGTCCACGTACACCAGCGTCGGCTTGAACTTGGCGGCCTCCGCCTCGTCCATCGCGCCGTACGCGCAGATGATCACGAGGTCGCCCGGCTGCGCGCGGTGGGCGGCGGCGCCGTTGACCGAGATGATGCCGCTGCCTTCCTCGGCGCGGATCGCGTAGGTCACGAAGCGCTGGCCGTTGTTGACGTTGAAGATGTGGACCTGCTCGTACTCGCGGATGCCGGAGATGTCGAGCAGGCGCCCGTCGATCGCGCACGAGCCTTCGTAATGCAGCTCGGCGTGGGTGACGGTGGCGCGGTGGATCTTGGCCTTGAGCAGGGTCAGTTGCATGGGGGTCGTCCGCTCCGCCCGCGGCTGCGGGCGTAGGCGCCAAGTCTAGCGCCTTTTTGCCGCACCGCAGCATGAATGCCCTGCGCCGGGCCGCCCGGCAACGGTTGCAGCGTGGCGCTGCGGCGGCGGCGCGGCGCGCGGGCTCAGCCGACCTCGAATTCCACGTTGTCGATGAGCCGGGTCCGGCCCAGGCGCGCCGCGACCAGCGCCACCCGCGCACCGCCCTCGCCTTCGGCCGGCTCGGACAGGTCCGGGCGGCGGACGACGATGTAGTCGACGTCGAAATCCCGCGCGGCGAGCGCCGCGGCGGCCTGCGATTCGGCCTGCGCGCGCGGCGTGCCGGCGCGGACCGCGTCGCGCAGGGCCAGCAGCGCGCGATGCAGTTCCGGCGCGAGCGCGCGCTCCTGCGCCGACAGGTACTGGTTGCGCGAACTCATCGCAAGGCCATCGCCCTCGCGCTGCGTGTCCCCGGCGACGATCGCGAGCGGGAACGCGAGCTCGCGCACCATGTAGCGGATCACCGCGAGCTGCTGGTAGTCCTTGCGGCCGAACACCGCCACATCCGGCTGCACCTGGTGGAACAGCCGCGCGACGACGGTCGCGACGCCGTCGAAATGGCCCGGGCGGTGCGCGCCTTCCAGCACTTCGGTCACCCCGGGAACGCGCACCTGCACCACGCCTTCGAGGCCGAACGGATACATGGTTTCGACGGACGGCATCCACGCCAGGTCGCAACCCGCGCCGGCGAGGCCGGCGGCATCGGCGTCGGGCGTGCGCGGGTAGCGCGAGAAATCCTCGTTCGGGCCGAACTGGGTCGGATTGACGAAGATGCTCGCGACGACGCGGTCGGCGTGTTCGCGCGCGAGGCGCACCAGCGAATGGTGGCCGGCATGCAGGTTGCCCATCGTCGGCACGAAGCCGACGCGCAGGCCCTCGCGCTTCCATGCCGCCACGCGCGCGCGCAGGTCGTCGAGTCCGGTCGCCACCGCAAGGGTCATGCCGCCGCCCTCACTCGTAGGAATGCGCGGCGTCGGGGAAGCTGCCGTCGCGCACCGCGGCGGCATAGGCGCGGAACGCGCCCTCGACCGAGCCGCCGTCGGCGAGGAAATCCTTCACGAACTTCGGCCGCCGGTGCCCGCTGTCGAGCCCGAGCACGTCGTGCAGCACCAGCACCTGGCCGTCGCAATGCGGGCCGGCGCCGATGCCGATGGTCGGGATGCGCAGTTCGGCGGTGATGTCCGCGGCCAGCGCCGACGGCACGCATTCGAGCACCAGGAGGCTGGCGCCGGCCTCCTGCACCGCGCGCGCGTCCTCGCGCAGGCGCGCGGCGGCGCGCTCGTCGCGGCCCTGCACCTTGAAGCCGCCCAGGCGCAGCACCGACTGCGGCGTGAGCCCGAGATGCGCGCAGACCGGCGTTTCGCGCGCGGACAGGAAGCGGATCGCATCGAGCTTGTGCGGCGTGGCGCCCTCGAGCTTGGCCATCGCCGCGCCCGCCTGCAGGAAGCGCGTCGCCGCATCGAGCGCGCGTTGCGGCGTCGCATCGGCCTGGAACGGGATGTCCGACAGCAGCAGCGCGGTCGAGAGCCCGCGCGCGACGCACGCGGTGTGGTACGCGATGTCGTCCACCGTCACCGGCAGCGTGCTGTCGCGGCCCTGCGCGACCATGCCGAGCGAATCGCCGACGAGCACCAGGTCGATGCCGGCCGCGTCCATCGCGCGCGCGAACCCGGCGTCGTAGGCGGTGAGCATGGCGAGCCGGCGGCCGTCGCGCTTGGCGTCGGCGAGCATCGGCACGGTCCACGGCGATCGTGCCGGCAAGGTCCGGTCCGTGGCTGGCGCGGGCGAGGTGTACACGGCGTGGCCTGGGGAATGCGGGGGTCGGCGGATTATGCGCCAGCCGGCGTCACGGCTTCGACGCAACCGCTCGCATCCACGCCCGCCAGCAGCGCGTCGACGCGGCCTCGGCCCGGCACGGCCAGGGCCGGGGCGATGCGCGCGAGCGGCAGCAGCGCGAACGCGCGCTCGTGCAGGTGCGGGTGCGGGACGCGCAGGCCCGGTTCGTCGATGACGGCATCGCCGTAGAGCAGCAGGTCGAGGTCGAGGATGCGCGGGCCCCATTGTTGCGCAGCCTCGCGGCGGCGGCCGAAGCGGCGTTCGAGCTCGAGCAGCGCGTCGAGCAGCGCGCGCGGGGCGAGCGTGGTATCCACCAGCGCGGCGGCGTTCACGAAATCCGGCTGGTCGGTCCTGCCCCAGGCCGGGGTGCGGAACAGCGGCGAGGCGCGCAGCAGGCGCGTGCCGGGCAGCCGGTCCAGCGCCTGCGCGGCCTCGCGAAGGGTGGTCGCGGCGTCGCCGAGGTTGGCGCCGAGGCCGACGGCGGCGACCACGGCCGCGGGCGTCATGCCGCGCCGGGCTGCCCGCCGCCGGAACCGCCGGGGCGACGGCGGCGGCGCCTGCGCCGGGGCGGCGCGCCGTCGCGGACATCGGCGCCGTCATCGGCGTCGGTTTCCGCGTCGGCGTCGAGGTCGGCGTCGTGCGCGTCGCCGCCCTCCTGGCCCGCCGACTGCTGCGCATCGCGCCAGAAACGCGCCTCTTCCGCGTGCTCCGGCGAAGCGGCCTGGCGCAGCACCAGGAAATCGTAGGCGGCGCGGAACCGCGGATGCGCCAGCAGCCGGCCGACGCGCTTGCGCTGCGAGAAGCGCGCCTGCAGCAGCCAGATCTCCTGCATCGGCAGCGAGAAGCGGCGCGGCAGCGCGATCGTCTCGAGCTGGTGCACGGTGACGCGATCGGCGGCGCGGCGCTGCGCCTCCGCCGGATGCACGCCCTGCGCCTGCAGCGCCATCAGCGCGCGGCAGTAGGCCGGCCACAGCAGCACCGCGAACAAGAACGCCGGCGACACCGGCTCGTCCGCGGCGACGCGCGCATCCGTGCCGCGCAGGCCTTCGAGCACCATGTTGCGCAACGCGCCGCTGCGGTTCGCCTTCAGCGCCGCGGCCGTCTCCGGCAGCAGCACCGCAAGCAGCCCGTGGCGCTCCAGGCCAAGGAAGCCCTCGACCGCGTGCCCCGACAGGAACAGCTTCAGGCACTCCTCGAACAGGCGCGCCGGCGCGGCCTCGCGCAGCAGCGGCGCGAGCACCGGCAGGGGCGCCGCGGTGGCGTCGTCGATGCGGAAGCCGAGCTTCGCCGCCAGCCGCACCGCGCGCAGCATCCGCACCGGATCCTCGCGGTAGCGCGTTTCCGGATCGCCGATGAGCTTGAGCACGCGGTTCCGCACGTCCTCGAAGCCGCCGACGTAGTCGCGCACCGAGAAATCCTCGATCGCGTAGTACAGCGCGTTCGCGGTGAAGTCGCGGCGCACCGCGTCGTCCTCGATCGTGCCGTAGACGTTGTCGCGCAGCAGGCGCCCGCCTTCGTGCAGCTGGCGGTCGCCGCTGCCGTCGTCGCTGTTGGCGCGGAACGTCGCGACCTCGATGATCTCGCGCCCGTACACGACGTGCGCGAGCCGGAAACGCCGGCCGATCAGCCGGCAGTTGCGGAACAGCGACTTCACTTCCTCGGGCGTGGCATCGGTGGCCACGTCGAAATCCTTCGGATGCAGGTCGACGAGGAGGTCGCGCACCGCGCCGCCGACCAGGTAGGCGCCGAAGCCGGCGTCGCGGAGCCGGTACAGCACGCGCAGCGCGTTGGGGCTGATGTCCTTGCGGGAAATCGTGTGGGCGTCGCGCGGGATCGCATGCAATTGCAGCGGGCGGGATTGCGGCGGGGCGGCGTTGGCGGTGTCTTGGCTGGGCATCGTTGGCGGCCGGGCCGCGGGTGTTCGGGTCGTTGCCTTGCGGCGATCAAGCCCTCTATACTAGCAAGCCCTGTCGACGGTCCATCCGCGGCGGGGACCGGCCGTCCAGCCGGGGTCCCTGCGGACCACCCCGCTCCCTTCGTCTAGAGGCCTAGGACGTGGCCCTCTCAAGGCTAAAACACGAGTTCGAATCTCGTAGGGAGCGCCAGTCTCTGAAAGCCCGGCTTCGGCCGGGCTTTTTTCTTGCCCGGCCCGGTTTCGCCCGGCGGCGGACTGCGGGCGCGCGGCCACAGTCGTTAAACTAGGCGGGTTGTCGCCACCGGATCCAGGCCATGCCCTTCGTCGTCACCGAGAACTGCATCAAGTGCAAGTACACCGACTGCGTCGAGGTGTGCCCGGTCGACTGTTTCCACGAAGGCCCCAATTTCCTCGTGATCGATCCGGACGAGTGCATCGACTGCACGCTCTGCGAGCCGGAGTGCCCGGTCAACGCGATCTACCCCGAGGACGACGTCCCCGCCGGCCAGGAAGGCTTCGTCGCGCTCAACGCCGAGCTGTCGAAGGCGTGGCCGGTGATCACCGTCCGCAAGGACGCACCGCCGGATGCCGCCGAGTGGGACGGCAAGCCGGACAAGCTGCCGCTGCTGGAACGCTGACCGGCGCAGGGCGCGCCGGCCGCCCGGTCAGCCGCCGAGCGCGGCCTTCAGCGCGGCGAGCACCTTCGCGGGCCCCTCGCCCGTCGCCGCCTGGCCGCGTGGATCGACCGTGGACACGTAGCTGCCGGCGTCGGTCTTGCTCACCCGGACCAGGAAGTTCGCGCCGCCGTAGCTGACGTCGTAGGCGCCGAGCAGCTGCGCCTTGCTGGCGATGGTCAGGCCGTCGATCTTCGCGAGCGCGTCGCCGACCTGCGCGAACACCGCGTCGCGATCGCCGGGGACGGTGAAGCCGTTCGCCGAAGCGGCCGCCGACGCGGCGCCGAGCGACGAGCGCGTCACCGAGCCGGGCTTCGCGCCGGGCAGCAGCATCGCGCCGGCGGTGTCGGGCGCATCGAGGTCCGGCGGCACTTCAAGCGGGCGCGCGTCGCCGACCTTCTGGAAGCCCGTGTCGTGCTTGAACCAGTGGCAACCGGACACCGAGGCCGCGAGGAGCAGGGCCGCGGGCAGCACGGCGAAGGCGGACGGGCGGGAAAGCGTGGGACGACGCATGGTGTTCTCCTGGTCAGGCCGCGAGCGGATCGCCGCAGGCGTGTTCGATTGCGGGCACCGCCGTGGCCTGGCGGTCGGCATCGCCGGCGAGCGCCGGCGAGAGGGGGGTCAGCGGAAGGCGCAGGCCGTGGCCGATCTGCATGCGCGCGAGCAGCGCCTTCAGCGGAATGGGATTGGGCTCGGCGCCGAGGAACGCGAACACCGGCTGCAGGCGCGCGTCGAGCGCGCCCGCCGCGTCGGCGTCGCGCGCGCCGCGCGCCAGGTCGCACAGCCGGCGCATCGCGCGCGGCAGCACGTTCGACGCGACCGACACGACGCCGTCCGCGCCGGCGAGCATCGCCCGCATCGCGGTCGGATCGTCGCCGCTGAGCACCGCGAAGCCGTCGTCGCGCAGCGGCAGCAGCGCCGCCATGCGCTCGGGCTCGTTGCGCGCTTCCTTGATGCCGACGATGCGTTCGTGGCCCGCGAGCGCCGCCGCCGTTTCCGGCAACAGGTCGCAACCGGTGCGTCCCGGCACGTTGTAGAGGACCACCGGCATCGCCCCGTCGTCGGCGACGGCGCGGAAGTGCGCTTCCAGGCCCGCCTGCGTCGGCCGCACGTACGGCGGGGTCACGACGAGCGCAGCGTCGGCGCCCAGCGCGGCGGCGCGGCGCGTCTGCTCGATCGTCTTCGCGGTGTTGGAATGGCCGGTGCCTGCGAGCACCGGCACGGTGCCGCGCGCCGCCTCGACGGCGATGCGCAGCAGCGATTCGTATTCGGGCTCGAACAAGGCTGGCGCCTCGCCGGTGGAACCGGCCACGACCAGCGCCTGGGTACCGCCGTCGAGCTGCAGTTGCAGCAGGCGGCGCCAGGCGTCGAGGTCGATCTCCCCGGCTGCCGTGAAGGGCGTGGCCAGGGCCGTGATGCTGCCGGAAAGTCGCAAGCGGGGCTGCTCCGGTGGGGGTCGGCGGTGCCCGGCCGATGTTACTTGCGGCGCCGAAGCACGGGCAAGTATGCTGGCTGCCGGCCCCGCGCGCTCGCGGGGCGCGCAGCCCAACGCCACGGACGCCGCCTTGACCGACCCCGATTCCCTCCGTCCGTCGCCGAACGAGAACCACCTGCTGATCAACGCCTATACGACGCATCCGCGGTCCCCGTTGCTCGCGGTGACCCGCCGGATCGCCGACAGCGGCTGCAACCTGGTCGACACCCGCCTGGCGACGGTCGGCCGTGACGTTTCGGTGACCGCGCTGGCGACCGGCTCCTGGGACGCGGTCGCCAAGCTCGAGACCATGCTCGGCAAGCTCGAGCGCGACGAGGGCCTGAAGCTCGTGTGGTACCGCACCGGTCCCAAGCCGGTGCAGTCGAACCTGCTGCCCTACGTGATCGAGGTGGTCGCGGCCGACAAGCCGGGCATCCTGTTCCAGCTCGCCGATTTCTTCGACCGCCAGTCGATCACCATCGAGAGCCTGCACTGCTCGCGCTACCGCGCGATGCAGACCGGCGCCGAGATGTTCACCGCGCAGGTCACGATCGGCATCCCCTCGGACATGCACATCGCCGCGCTGCGCGACGACTTCCTCGAGTTCTGCGACCACCTGAACCTCGACGCCATCATGGATCCGATGAAGTTCTGAGGCATCGGCCGGGAGCACGAAGCACGCACATGGTCGCCATCGGAAAGTCGCTCCCCAGGACGGTGCTCAAGCTGCCGCTGGCGCTTTCCGGCGGAACGCAGGCGACGCTCGGCGATTACGCGGGCAAGTGGCTGGTCCTCTATTTCTACCCGAAGGATTCCACGCCCGGCTGCACCACCGAGGGCCTGGACTTCAACGCGCTGCTGCCGAAGTTCCGCAAGGCCGGCGCCGAGGTGCTGGGCGCCTCGCGCGATTCGGTGAAGTCGCACGACAACTTCTGCGCGAAGCAGGGCTTCCGCTTCCCGCTCGCCAGCGATCCGGACGAAGCCCTCTGCAAGGCCTTCGGCGTGATCAAGCCCAAGAAGCTCTACGGCCGCGAGTTCATCGGCGTGGAGCGCAGCACCTTCCTCATCGACCCCGCCGGCACGTTGCGGCGGGAATGGCGCGGGGTGAAGGTCCCCGGCCATGCCGAAGCGGTCCTCGAAGCCCTCCAGCAGGAATCCAAGACGCAATGACGCGCAGCAAGCGGATCTACGTCCTCGACACCAACGTGCTCATGCACGACCCGACGGCGCTGTTCAAGTTCGAGGAGCACGACGTCTACCTGCCGATGCAGGTGATGGAGGAGCTCGACAACGCCAAGAAGGGCACGTCCGAAGCCAGTCGCAACGCGCGCCAGGTCAGCCGCTTCCTCAACGAGCTGATCGAGGCCGACCCGAACCACGACGTCACCGACGGCCTGCCGCTGCAGCGCCCGCAGGGGCTGCAGCTGCGCGGCGCCGCGAGCGCGGGCCGGCTGCGCTTCCAGACCGGCAACTTCGATTCGGGCAAGCGCTTCGGCGCGGTCATCCCGGACAACCACATCCTCGGCGCGATCCTCGCCCTGAAGGAAGCCGAGCCCGACGCCGCCGTCGTGTTCGTGTCGAAGGACATCAACCTCCGCATCAAGGCCTCGATCGCGGGCATCGTCAACGAGGATTACGAGAACGACCGCGCCCTCGACGACTTCAGCCTGCTCTACACCGGCGCGACCGCGCTGCCGGAGGACTTCTGGCAGCGTCACGGCAAGGACCTGCGCTCCTGGACCGACAAGGGCCGCACCTATTACGAGATCTCGCGCATCGAAGGCGCTGAACCGGGCGACGACGGCTGGTACCCGAACCAGTTCCTGTACCTGCCCGGCGACGAGGAGGCCGAGCTCAAGGTCGCCAAGGTCACCGACACGAAGGTGACGTTGCAGATCGTCGACGACTACCGGACCTCGCAGCACGCGGTGTGGGGCATCAACGCCCGCAACCGCGAGCAGAACTTCGCGCTCAACGCGCTGATGGACCCGGAGATCGACTTCGTCACGCTGCTCGGCACCGCCGGCACCGGCAAGACGCTGCTCGCCCTCGCCGCCGGCCTGGCGCAGACGATGGACGCGCAGCGTTACCGCGAGATCATCATGACCCGCGCCACGGTCAGCGTCGGCGAGGACATCGGCTTCCTGCCCGGCACGGAAGAGGAAAAGATGACGCCGTGGATGGGCGCGCTAACCGACAACCTGGAAGTGCTCACGCACAACCAGGAGGGCGGCTCGTGGGGCCGCGCGGCGACCAACGACCTGCTCGCCTCGCGGATCAAGATCCGTTCGCTCAACTTCATGCGCGGCCGCACGTTCCTGTCGCGCTACCTCATCCTCGACGAGGCGCAGAACCTGACGCCGAAGCAGATGAAGACGCTGATCACCCGCGCCGGCCCGGGCACCAAGATCGTCTGCCTAGGCAACGTCGAGCAGATCGACACGCCCTACCTCACCGAGACCACGTCCGGCCTCACCTACGCCGTCGACCGCTTCAAGGACTGGGCGCACAGCGCGCACGTCACCCTGCGCCGCGGCGAGCGTTCGCGCCTGGCCGACCACGCGTCCGAAGTGCTGTAGGCGTGGCCGAGCGCCTGGCCCCGTGGGTCTGGGTCGGCGCCGGCGCCCTGGCCGGCGTCGCCGGCATCGTCAACGTGGTCGGCTTCCTCGGTTTCCAGCACCAGGCGATCACCCACCTCACCGGCAACACCAGCCTGCTCGGCGCCGCGCTGGCCTCGGGCGACGCGCACGGCGCGCTGGCGCTGCTCGGCGCGATCGCCGCGTTCGTCGCCGGCGCCGCGCTCAGCGGCCTGATCGTGCAGGACAGCGCGTTGCGGCTCGGCCGGCGCTACGGCGTGGTGCTCTCGATCGAGGCGCTGCTGCTGTGCGTCGCGGTGCCGCTGTTCGAGCAGCGGCAGTTCGCCGGCGTGCTCTGCGCGGCCGTCGCCTGCGGCCTGCAGAACGCGATGGCCACGACCTACAGCGGCGCGGTCGTGCGCACCTCGCACCTGAGCGGCATGTTCACCGACCTCGGCATCATGCTCGGGCACGCGGCGCGGCGGATGCCGGTGTCGCGGCGCCGCCTCTGGCTGTGCCTGGTGGTGATCGGCTGCTTCTTCGCCGGCGGCGTGCTCGGCGCGTGGCTGTTCGCGGCCATCGGCTACGAAGCGCTGTACGTGCCCGCGGCGCTCACCGGCGGCACGGGCGTCGCCTACGTCGCGTACCGGCAGTACGGGCGCCGCGACGGCCTCCGCGCCGGGACGCCGTGAGCGACGCGCGCGTCCCGCCCTGCGCGCTGACGATCGCCGGCTCCGATTCCGGCGGCGGCGCCGGCATCCAGGCCGACCTGAAGACCTTCGCCGCGCACGGCGTGCACGGCCTGTCCGCGATCGCGGCGCTCACCGCGCAGAACACCCGCGGCGTCGCCGCCGTGCACGTGCCGCCGGTCGCGTTCCTGCGCGCGCAGGTCGACGCCTGCTTCGAGGATTTCCGCATCGGCGCGGTCAAGCTCGGCATGCTGGCGACGGCGGAGGTCATCCACGCCGTGGCCGATGCGCTCGAACGCTTGCGGCCGCCGCACGTGATCCTCGATCCGGTGATGGTCGCGACCTCCGGCGCGAAGCTCCTCGCCGAGGACGCGCTCGGCGCGATGCGCGCGCGCCTGCTCCCGCTGGCGACGGTGCTGACGCCGAACATCCCGGAAGCCGGGCTGCTGCTCGGACGCGCGATCGGCGACGGGGCGTCGGCGGACGCGGCGTTGCGCGACCTGCGCACGGCCGGCGCCGGCGCGGTGCTGCTCAAGGGCGCGCATCTCGACGAAGGCGGCGAAGTCGTCGACCGGTACGCCGACGCGGCCGGTGAACTCCGCTTCCGCCATCCGCGCATCGCCGCCGAAGGCCACGGCACCGGTTGCACCCTCGCCTCCGCGATCGCCGCGAACCTCTGCCTCGGCATGGCGCCGCGCGAAGCCTGCGCGGCGGCGACCGACTACGTCGCGCGCGCGCTGCGCGCCGGCTACCGGCCGGGACTCGGCGAGGTCGTGGTGCTCGACCACGCCGGCGCGGCGTCGTCCAGCACCGGCATGCCTTAGCCGGCGAGGATCCGGCGGATCGCCGGCGCCACCGCGACCGCGGCGATCGAGAAGCCTGCCTGGCGCCACGCCGCGTCCTGCCCGTGCCCGAGCATCGTCGTCTCCGTCCTGGATTGGCCGCGACGTTGGTGTCGGGCGGTGAAGGAGCGATCACGGTGCGCCGCCGACGCGCACGCCCAACACGACGCCGCGCCCGGGCGCAGGTTCGAAGTAGCGGCCGTTGCCTTCGTTGACGATCACGGAACCGATCGTGCGACGGTCAAGCAGGTTGGTCACCCGCGCGAACGCGGCGACCGGTCGCGTGCCCGCGCGCCAGCGGCGCTCGACGCCGGCATCGAACGTGGCGTAGCCGGGCGCGCTCGCGGTGTTCGCGTCGTCCGCCCAGACGCGCCCGCTTCCCTGGCCCGAGATGAACACGTCGACGTCCGCGCGCGGCGACCAGCGCAGTTCCGCCCAGCCGCTGCGCGCAGCCGTGGCGGGAATGCGGTTGCCTGCGGGAACGATGGTGTCCGGGGAAGCGCAGGGCGGCGCGCGGCAGGTCGCGAACGCGGCGGCGTTGCGCGCCTCCAGCGTCGTCCATGCCAGCGCGTAGCGCCAGTGCGCGCCGACGGGGCCCGAAGCGGACAGCTCGAAGCCGCTGCGCCGGGTGCGCGCCGCGTTGGCGTAGGTGCTGCGCCCGCCGAGGTTCGACGCCACCACCAGTTCGTCGCGGGTGCGCGCGTCGAAGGCGGCGGCGGCGATGCGATGCGCGCCCGCGCGCAGGCGCATGCCGGCTTCCACGCTCCGGGTGGTCGCCGGCGCCAGCGCGTCGTTGAGGCCGCTGCGGCCGTCGGGCCGGTACGCGAGTTCCGATCCCGACGGCGTCTCGAAGCCGCGCCCCGCATCGACGTACAGCTCGATGCCTTCGGCGGGAACGTACAGCAGGCCCAGCACCGGCGTGGTGGCCGCGTAGGCCAGCGCGCCGCTGTCGTCGCCGTTGCCGGGCGCAACGTAGCGATCCCTGGAATCGAAGGCGACGCGGCTGCGGCGCACGCCGAGGGTTGCCCGCCATCGCGGAAGGAACCGCCACTGCACCTCCGCGTATGCGTCGCGCGAGGTCGCGCTGTCGCGCTGGTCGCGGCGCAGCGCGCCGACGACGCCCAGCGTGTCGCCGGCGAAGTTCTCGTAGCCGCGCCGGCGCTCCGACGAGCGCTGCCATTCGAGTCCCGCGGCGAGCGCGAACGGCCGGCCCGCCAGCGTGCCCTGCCAGGCGCCGCGCAGGTCGGCGCCGCCGTAGTCGCGGTCGAGGTCCACCACGCCGCCGCCGCTCCCCGGCGCGGCCTGCGCCTGCGCCGGGATCGAAAGCATCTGCCAGGTTGCGCGCTGCCCCGCGTAGGCGCCGAGCGACCACGAAGCGCCCGTGCCTGTCGCCGCGCCGTCGATGTCGCCCGCGGCGCCGCGCGACACGCGCACGCCGGCCTGCGCCTGTCGCACGTCCTTGCGCGTGTCGAACGCGAGCGCGCCCGCGCTTGCCGCGCGCGGATCGGCGCGCACCTGGTCCAGCGTCAGCCCCTGCGGATCGTCCGCGCGCAACGCGAGCCGGTTCGCGGTCAGCGCGACGTCGGTGCCGCCGCGGGTCCGCCACGTCGTCCGCGCCTGCGCCACGTCGCGCCGCGCGCGCGAATGCCGGCGGAACCCGTCGGCGTCGAGTCGCTCCGCATCGAGCCGGTAGCCCCCGCCGCCGGCGTCGCGGTCGCCGCCGGCGTCCCCGGGGCGCCAGGGTCCGCTCCAGCCGATCGAGAGGTTGCGCGCATCGCTGCCGGCGCTCGCCGACAGCGTGGCCTCGGGCGCCGCCGCCGGCGGCTTGCTCCAGAACCGCACCACGCCGCCGGCCGCGTTGCCGTACAGCGCGGAAAACGGCCCGCGCAGCACCTCCACGCCGTCCAGCGCAGACAGCGGCACGTGCGAGAGCTGGCCCTGCCCGTCCGGCATCGTCGCCGGGATGCCGTCGACGTAGAGGCGCAGCCCGCGCACGCCGAAGGTCGTGCGCGCGCCGACGCCGCGCACGGTCAGTTGCAGGTCCTGCGCCAGGTTCTGGCGATCGCGCGCGGCGACGCCGGGAATGCGCCGCAGCAGGTCCGGCACCTGCGCGCGCGGCCAGGCGGGAACGTCATCGGCGCCGCGCCAGTCGAGCGACGCCGGCACGGACGGATCGCCGGGATCGGCGACGACGACCACCGCGGGCAGCACCTTCGGATGCCCTCCGTCGACGTCGCCGCCAGCCGGAATCGCCTGCCGGCGTTGGCCCGCGGCGGCGGCGGTCGCCTGCACCAGGCCCAACGCCAGCACGGCCGCGCATGCACGCCTCGCCGCCGGGCGCATTCAGCGACAGTTCCCTGCTTTCCCGCGCTTCGCCGCCGACGCCGCCATTCCGTCTCCTTCACCCCGGGCAGATGCGCGCATCGCTATACACGAAGCCTGCAGGCAGCGACGTGAGGAGAACACCATGCGATACGACCGCGCGCGAAACCCGGGCATGCGAAACGAAGAAGAGAGCGTGGCGCAGACCACCGCATCCGACCTGAAGGCGGTCGCGGAGGACATGCTGCGCATGGGCCGGCACTGGGCGCGCGCCGCGCAGGGCTGGCTGGAACGCGCCGGCGACCAGGCGCAGCAGGCGCAGGCGCGGATGCGCCCGCGCAGCGACCGCGACCTGCAGAGCGACTACAGCACCGGCGGCTACGACCAGGTCGACGGCGCCCGGCGCGACCGCGACTTCGGCGCGCAGGCGGGCGGCGTGTACGGCTACGGTTACGGCTACGACACGGAGACCTATCCGGGCGGCCGCGACTTCGGCGGCCGCGACTACCGCGACGTGCGCGCCGACACCGGCGGCGGCTACGGCAGCGCCGACTATCGCGGCGTCGGCCCGCGCAACTACACGCGTTCGGACGAGCGCATCCGCGAGGACCTCAACGAGCGCCTCACCGAGGCCTACGACCTCGACGCCAGCGGCCTTTCGGTCGAAGTTTCCGACGGCGTGGCCACCCTGTCGGGCAGCGTCCCGCAGCGCTGGATGAAGCATCGCGCCGAGGACCTCGTCGACGCCTGCATAGGCGTGCGCGAAGTGAACAACCACATCCTCGTCCAGGGTGCGGACAGCGAGAAGACCGCCGGAAGCGCCGGCACCACCGCGGGTCAGGCCGGCAGCACCGGCAAGGAGACTTCATGAAGCACGGGACTGCACTGCTCGTCCTATCCGTCGCGATCGCGGGCACGCTCGCGACCGCATGCCACCACGACAACGACGACGCCAACGCGGCGTACGACGCGTCCACCGCGCCTGCGGCGACGCCGGACGCGACCGCGCCGGCCACCACGCCCGGCGCGATGACCGACGACACCACCGGCACCGCGATGAGCGGCCCGATCCAGGACACCGACTTCTACCAGCAGGCGCTGGACGGCGGGCGCAAGGAAGTCGCCGCCGCCACGCTCGCGACGACCAGCGCCTCCGACGCCGGCGTGAAGTCCTTCGCCGACATGCTGGTCAAGGACCACACGGCGATGAACCAGCAGGTGGCCGCTGCCGCCGGCCAGGCCGACGCCGCCGCGCCGGCGCCGGACGCGAGCGCGACCGCGGACCTGCAGGGCAAGACCGGCGCCGACTTCGACCGCGCGTTCGTCGACAAGATGGTGAGCGACCACCAGGCGACGATCGCGCTGTTCGAGAACGCCGCGCAGAACGCGAGCACGGACGAGGCGAAGTCGCTGGCGCAGGGCGCGCTGCCGAAGCTGCGCGAGCACCTGCAGACGGCGCAGGACCTGCAGTCGAAGCTCGGCGGCGCCATGGGCGCCGGGGACGCGACCGGGACGACCGGCGCCTGACCGCATCGCCCGCGGCCGCACAAAGGAAAAGGGCCGGCGAAGATCGCCGGCCACACAAAAGAAAAGGGCCGGCGAAAGATCGCCGGCCCTTGTTTTTTGGCGCGCCCGGAGAGATTCGAACTCCCGACCCCCAAGTTCGTAGCCTGGTGCTCTATCCAGCTGAGCTACGGGCGCAAAAAACAGAAGCGGAATTGTGCGGAACCGCGACGGCTCCGTCAATCCTGAAACGCCTGAAAACTGGCGGAGACTGAGGGATTCGAACCCTCGATGGAGCTTTTGACCCCATACTCCCTTAGCAGGGGAGCCCCTTCGGCCTCTCGGGCAAGTCTCCGTGGCGGCCGATGCCGGCGCCGCGAACGCGAAAGGATAGCGGCTCAGCCCACCTGCGGCAAATCGCCGTCCTGGCCGGGCTCCCCGCGCTGGATGCGCTGGTAGATCTCCTCGCGGTGGACCGCGACGTCCTTCGGCGCGGTGATGCCGATGCGGACCTGGTTGCCCTTGACGCCCAGCACGGTGACCGTGACCGAATCGCCGATCATCAGCGTCTCTCCGACGCGACGGGTGAGAATCAGCATTTGAACTTCTCCATGCCCGGCTTCATGCCGGGTGCAACCGGTTCCGTGTACGGCCTAGGATACTACCCACTCGGCCGCGCCGGGTGGGCACGCCGAAAGTCACGCATCGACGCATCCGGTGGGGATCAGTTCATCCTTTCGCGCACCCAGTCGGGTATGGCGCCGAGCGCGGCGACCAGCGCCGGGCCGTCGTCGCCGCCGCCCTGCGCCAGGTCCGGCCGACCGCCGCCCTTGCCGTTGATCGCCTTCGCCACGTGCGACAGCAGGTCGCCGGCCTTCACCTTGCCGAGCGCGGCGCCGCTGACGCCAGCGACCAGCGCGGCCTTGCCGTCCGCGGCGCCCGCGAGCACGACGACCGCGTCGCCGAGCTGCTGCTTGAAGCGGTCGACCGCGTCGCGCAGCGCCTTCGCGTCGAACCCTTCCAGGCGCGCCGCGAGCACGCGCACGCCGGCGACGTCCACCGCGTTCGCGGCGAGATCGGCGGTCGCGCCGCTGGCGGCCTTCGCGCGCATCGCCTCGAGCTCGCGCTCCAGCTTCTTCTGCCGGTCGAGCAGGCCGCGCAGCTTGTCGCCGACGTCGGATGCATTGCCGCCCAGCAGCTGCGCCGCGTCGCGCAGGCGCTGTTCCTCGGCGGCGACGTGGTCGAGCGCGCCCTGCCCGGTCAGCGCCTCGATGCGGCGCACGCCGGCGGACACGCCGCCTTCGGACACGATCTTGAACAGGCCGATGTCGCCGGTGCGGCCGACGTGCGTGCCGCCGCAGAGCTCGGTCGACGCCTCGCCCATGCGCAGCACGCGGACCTCGTCGCCGTACTTCTCGCCGAACAGCGCGAGCGCGCCGAAATCGAGCGCTTCCTGCATGTTCATGTGATGCACTTCGGCGGCGTGGTTGGCGCGGACCTCGGCGTTGACGCGGCGCTCGACCTCGGCGACTTCGGCCGCCGTCATCGGCTGGATGTGCGAGAAGTCGAAGCGCAGGCGCTCGGGCGCGACCAGCGAGCCCTTCTGCGCGACGTGCGTGCCGAGGACCTGGCGCAGCGCCGCGTGCAGCAGGTGCGTGGCGCTGTGGTTGAGCACGGTCGCGGCGCGGCGTTGCGCGTCCACCGCGCCTAGCAGCCTGTCGCCGCGGCGCAGGGTACCCGCCGCGAGGCGGCCGAAGTGCGCGTGGAACTGCCCGGCGAGCTTGAGCGTGTCGTCGACGACGAAGCGGGTGCCCTGCTCCGCCAGTTCGCCGGTGTCGCCGACCTGGCCGCCGGATTCGGCGTAGAACGGCGTGGCGTCGAGGATGACGAGGCCTTCCTCGCCTTCCGCGAGCGCATCGGCCGGGCGGCCGTCGCGCAGGATCGCGAGCACCTCGAGGCCGCCGGCCTCGAGCGCGTCATAGCCGAGGAAGCGCGTCGGCGGCAGCTGCGAGGCCAGCTCGGCCGGCAGCGTCGCGCCGCCGCCGAACTTGCCGGCGGCGCGCGCGGTCGCCTTCTGCTGCGCCATCGCCGCGTCGAAGCCGGGCATGTCCACGTCGAGGCCGCGCTCGCGCGCGATGTCGGCGGTCAGGTCGACCGGGAAACCGTAGGTGTCGTACAGGCGGAACGCGTCGGCGCCGGGGATGGTGCCGCTCGCCTTCACCGCTTCGCGGCCGGCGACCTCGTCGAAGATGCGCATGCCGTGCTCGAGGGTTTCGCCGAAGCGTTCCTCCTCGGCGCGCAGCGCGGATTCGACGAACGCCTGCTCGCGCGCGAGTTCCGGATACGCCTCGCCCATCGTGGCGACCAGCGGCGCGACCATCTTCCAGAAGAAGTCGCCGCGCACGCCGAGCATCCAGCCGTGTCGCAGCGCGCGGCGGATGATCCTTCGCAGCACGTAGCCGCGGCCTTCGTTGGACGGCAGCACGCCGTCGACGATCAGGAAGCTGCACGCGCGGATGTGGTCGGCGATCACGCGCAGCGACTTGTTGCCCGAGTCGGCCGTGGCGGTCAGGCGCGCGGCCGCGGCGATCAGGTCGCGGAACAGGTCGATCTCGTAGTTGCCGTGCACGCCCTGCAGCACCGCGGTCAGGCGCTCGAGGCCCATGCCGGTGTCCACGCACGGCGCCGGCAGCGGCAGCAGCGTGCCGTCGGGCTGGCGGTCGAACTGCATGAACACCAGGTTCCAGATCTCGATGAAGCGGTCGCCGTCCTCGTCGGGCGAGCCAGGGGGACCGCCCGGGATGTGCGCGCCGTGGTCGTAGAAGATCTCGGTGCACGGGCCGCAGGGGCCGGTGTCGGCCATCTGCCAGAAGTTGTCGCTGGCGAAGGGCGCGCCCTTGTTGTCGCCGATGCGGACGATGCGCTCCGCCGGCAGGCCGATCTCCCTGTGCCAGAGGTCGTAGGCCTCGTCGTCGGTCTGGTACACGGTGACCAGCAGGCGCTCGGCAGGCAGCTTCCACACCTGCGTCAGCAGTTCCCACGCCCAGGCGATCGCGTCCTTCTTGAAGTAGTCGCCGAACGACCAGTTGCCCAGCATCTCGAAAAAGGTGTGGTGGCGCGCGGTGTAGCCGACCTGGTCGAGGTCGTTGTGCTTGCCGCCGGCGCGCAGGCAGCGCTGGACGTCGGCCGCGCGCACGTAGCTGCGCTTCTCGGCGCCGAGGAACACGTCCTTGAACTGGACCATGCCCGAGTTCGTGAACAGCAGGGTCGGGTCGTTGGCGGGGACGAGCGGCGCCGACGGCACGATCGTATGGCCGCGCGCGGCGAAGAATTCGAGGAAATCGCTGCGGATTTCGGAGGTGGTCTTCATGGGCACTGCGATGGGCGGGGACGGTCGGTCACGACGCCCGGCCCGGAACCGGCTTGCGGTCCGGGCAGGCGTGCTAGCCGGAGATGGCTAGGGTAGCAGACGGGCGGGTATGGCCTCCGCCTGTCCCCGGCACGGCTTGCCCCAGGATGCCCGGGGCGAGCGCCCTCAGTCGATATCGACCGGGCCGGCGCGGGTCACGGCACGAACCGTGTCCCCGTCGAAGCCCCGCCGCAGCAGGAAGTCCGCGGCCTTGCGCCGCGCCTGGAGGGTTTCGAGTGCGGAGCCGAAGCGGCGCCTGACCAGGTCCCGGGCGCGCGCCTGCCAGTCGTCCTCGCCGGCCTGCGCCAGGGCTGTGAAGGCCTCTTCCGTCACCTCCTCGGCGATGCCGTGGCTGGCGAGTTCGGCGCGGATCCGGACAGGCCCCTGTCCACCGGCAACGCGCGAGCGCACCAGGCTGCAGGCGAATCGCAGGTCGTCCTGCCAGCCCGCTTCGGTCATGCGCGCCACGGCAGTGCGCGCTTCGTCGGCGGGCACGCCGCGGGCGCGCAGCTTGCGCGCCAGCTCGGGCCGGGAATGCTCGCGCCGGACCAGCAGCGCGAGCGCCCGTTGCGCGGGAGTGGGTTCGGGACGGCGCCCGGCCATCGCCGGATCAGTCGTCCTGGCCCGCCGCGTCGCCTTCGTCGCGGCTCGCTTCCTGCGGCACGAACTTCTCGCGCAGCGCGCTCTCCAGCGTGGTCGCGATCGCCGGGTTCTCCCTGAGGAACTGGCGGGCGTTCTCCTTGCCCTGGCCGATGCGTTCGCTGTTGTAGCTGTACCAGGCGCCCGACTTCTCGACCAGGCGCGCGTCCACGCCCATTTCGATCAGCTCGCCTTCGCGCGAGATGCCCTCGCCGTACAGGATCTCGGTGATGACCTGCTTGAACGGCGGGGCCATCTTGTTCTTGACCACCTTGATGCGGGTCTGGTTGCCGATGATCTCGTCGCCCTTCTTGATCGAGCCGATGCGGCGGATGTCCAATCGCACCGAGGCATAGAACTTCAGCGCATTGCCGCCGGTGGTGGTTTCGGGGCTCTGGCCCGGCATCATGATGCCGATCTTCATGCGCAGCTGGTTGATGAAGACCACCAGGCAGTTGCTGCGCTTGATGTTGCCGGTGAGCTTGCGCAGCGCCTGGCTCATCAGGCGCGCCTGCAGGCCGGGGAGCTGGTCGCCCATCTCGCCCTCGATCTCGGCCTTCGGCGTGAGCGCGGCGACCGAGTCGACCACGACCATGTCCACGGAGTTGGAGCGCACGAGCATGTCGGCGATTTCCAGCGCCTGCTCGCCGGTGTCGGGCTGCGAGACCAGCAGGTCGTCGACGTTGACGCCCAGCTTGGCCGCGTAGGTCGGGTCGAGCGCGTGCTCGGCGTCGATGAAGGCCGCGGTGCCGCCGCGCTTCTGGCACTGCGCGATCGCCTGCAGCGTGAGCGTGGTCTTGCCCGAGGATTCCGGCCCGTAGATCTCGACCACGCGGCCGCGCGGCAGGCCGCCGATGCCGAGCGCGATGTCGAGCATCAGCGAGCCGGTCGGCACGACCTCGACCGCTTCGGCGACCTTGTCGCCCATGCGCATCACCGAACCCTTGCCGAACTGCTTCTCGATCTGGCTCAGGGCGGCGGAGAGGGCGCGCTTCTTGTTCTCGTCCATGGTCGGTTCCTCGAAGTGGATGCGTAAGTGGTTGTGGTCAGCCTAGGGAGCCGTCATCGCACGGACTGCGACGGGCGGACACGAATCGAATCTGCGCGCGTGGACGGAGACGGAACAGCGGCGGACGCCTCGTCGCGGCGTGGGGAAATCCCGCGCGGCGAGGCCGCCATTCACCGGTTCGGCCTCACCAGCCCGCAGTAGAGGCCCTCGATGGCGAAGTCCTGCCCCGGCTGGACCTCGATCGGCGCGTAATCGGGATTGCGCGGCAGCAGCCGGATCCGGTCCTTGCCGACCTTCAGCAGCTTGACCGTCACTTCGTCGTCGATGCGCGCGACCACGACCTGCCCCGAGCGCGCGTCGCGGGTGCGGTGCACGCCGATCAGGTCGCCGTCGAAGATGCCCTCGTCGCGCATCGAATCGCCCTTCACCTTCAGCAGGTAGTCGGGCGCGGGCGAGAACAGCACGCGGTCGAGGACCAGCATCTGCTCCGAGCCGAGATCACTTTGATCAAAGCCCGCGCCGATCGGCAGGCCGGCCGCCACCTGGCCGAGCACCGGCAGCAGCAGCGCGTCGTCGTTGGAGGCGGCGGTGGCCGGCGGCAACTCGAGCGCGCCCTGCGGGGGCACCGGCGCCTGCAGCAGGCGGATGCCGCGGGCCCGGCCTGGCACCCGCTCGATCGCCCCCGCCGCCTCCAGGGCTTCGAGGTGGTACTGCGCCGCGCGCACGCCCTTGAACCCGAAGGCGCGGGCGATCTCGGCCTGCGAAGGCGGCATGCCCTCCGCCTCGATGCGCTCGGCGATCAGGGCCAGGATGGCCTGCTGCGTGTCGGTCAGGGTCGCGTCCATGGTTAGTAGTATTACTACTAACGAACGGGCGCGTCAACGCCCCGGGGCCGGCGCTAGCCCGCGAGGATCCGCTCCAGCCCCTCGAGCGCCGCCGAAACGGTCTGGCGCCGTACCGCCTCCCGGTCGCCGTCGAAATGGAAGGCCTCGGCCTGCGGGTAACCGCCGCGGCGCTTCCAGGCGATCCACACCGTCCCCACCGGCTTGCCGGGGGTGCCGCCGGTGGGCCCGGCGATGCCGGTGACCGCCACGGCCACGCTCGCGCCGGAGTGCACCAGCGCGCCGGCCACCATCTCCAGCACCGTCTCGCGGCTGACCGCGCCGAAGTGTTCCAGGGTCAGCGGGCTCACCCCGAGCAGGCCCTGCTTCGCCTCGTAGCTGTAGGTCGCCAGGCCGCAGTCGAACCACTCGGACGAACCCGCGATGTCGGTCAGCACCTTCGCGATCCAGCCGCCGGTGCAGCTCTCGGCGGTGACCAGCGTCTGCCGCAGCTCGCGCAACCGCGCCCCGAGCGAGGCGGCCTGCTCGCGCAGTCGATCGTCGCCGGGTGCCTGCATCGCTGTCGTCCTTGCCGCGGCGTCCGCGGGAAACCGGAAACGGATGGGGCAAACTAGCGGCCTTTGCATCCGAAGTCCACGACCGCGCCCATGGCTGCAGCCGCAGAGCACACGCCGCTGAGGAAGCAGTCGTCTTTGTTTAAGCCCGGGGTGGCGTTTTCGTCGCGGAGATCACGGCATTGCTGCCCTCGCCTTCGACCCGCTGGGCTCCAGCTGGGCTCCAGCCACAGGTC
>JBQCJF010000028.1:0-6419 GCA_051953015.1 Luteimonas sp. | reverse complement strand
GGCGGCCTCCTCGTCGGCCGCCGCCGCCCGTAGTTGTTTCCGGAGCCGCGAAAGCGGAACGGCTCGGAGAAATCGCCCTCGTGCCCCATAATCCGGGGCATTTCCACGGGGGTTTGCATGACGATCCACCAATCCGTGCTGGAACTGGTCGGCGACACGCCGATCGTGCAGGCGCAGCGCCTGGACACCGGTCCGTGCACCCTCTACCTCAAGCTCGAAAGCCAGAACCCCGGCGGTTCGATCAAGGACCGCATCGGCCTGAGCATGATCGAGGCCGCGGAAAGGCGCGGGGACATCAGGCCGGGCGACACCCTGGTCGAGGGCACCGCCGGCAACACCGGCATCGGCCTGGCGCTCGTCGCGCAGCAGAAGGGCTACAAGCTGCTGCTCGTCGTCCCGGACAAGATGAGCCGGGAGAAGATCTTCAACCTCAAGGCGATGGGCGCGCAGGTCGTGCTGACCCGCAGCGACGTCGCCAAGGGCCACCCGGACTACTACCAGGACATGGCGGCGCGCATCGCGCGCGAAACGCCGGGCGCGTACTTCATCAACCAGTTCGGCAATCCCGACAACCCGGCGGCGCACGAATTCGGCACCGGCCCGGAAATCCTGCGCCAGATGGACGGGAAGCTCGACGCGATCGTGTTCGGCTGCGGCAGCTCCGGGACCATGACGGGCCTGTCGCGCTGCTTCGCCGCGCAGTCGCCGTCGACGGAGCTGATCCTCGCCGATCCGGTCGGCTCGATCCTCGAGGACTACATCAACCGCGGCGAGATCGTGGAGAAGTCCGCGAGCTGGATGGTCGAGGGCATCGGCGAGGATTTCCTGCCGCCGATCTCGGACTTCACCCGGGTGAGGAAGGCCTACGCGATTTCCGACAAGGAGAGTTTCCTCACCGCGCGCGAGCTGCTGGAGAAGGAAGGCATCCTCGGTGGCTCCTCGACCGGCACGCTGCTCGCCGCCGCGCTGCGCTACTGCCGCGAGCAGACCACGCCCAAGCGCGTGCTCACCTTCGTCTGCGACACGGGCAACAAGTACCTGTCGAAGATGTACAACGACTACTGGATGCTGGACAACGGCTTCCTCGAGCGCGAGCCCCAGGGCGACCTGCGCGACCTGATCCTGCGCCCGTTCTCGCAGCGCGACACCGTGGTGGTCGGCCCCGACGACCTGCACGTCACCGCGTACCAGCGCATGAAGCTGTACGACGTGTCGCAGCTCCCGGTGATGGACGGCGACCAGCTGGTCGGCATCGTCGACGAATCCGACGTGCTGCTGCACGTGTACGGCGACGAAGCGCGGTTCCGCGACAAGGTCTCGACGGCGATGGTCAGCAAGCTCGACCGCCTCGACGTGAAGTCGCCGATCGAGGCGCTGCTGCCGGTGTTCGACCGCGGCCACGTCGCGATCGTCACCGACGACAGCCGCACGGACGGCGGACGCTTCCTCGGCCTGATCACCCGCATCGACCTGCTGAACTACCTGCGCCGGCGCGTGCAGTAGCCAACCATCCGACAGGAAAAGACGAGATGACCGACGAAGCGAACTGGGGCCTGGGCACGCGCGCCATCCACGGCGGGCAGGCGCCGGATCCGTCCACCGGCGCGGTGATGACGCCGATCTACGCGACCAGCACGTACGCGCAGTCCAGCCCCGGCGTGCACCAGGGCTTCGAGTACTCGCGCACGCACAACCCGACGCGGTTCGCGTGGGAGCGCTGCGTCGCGTCGCTCGAGGGCGGCAGCCGCGGCTTCGCCTTCGCCTCGGGCCTCGCGGCCACCGCCACCCTGCTGGAACTGCTGGACAGCGGCGACCACGTGGTCGCGATGGACGACATCTACGGCGGCAGCTACCGCCTGTTCGAGCGCGTGCGCCGCCGCAGCGCCGGCCTCGACTTCAGCTTCGTCGACCTCACCGATCCGGCGGCGCTCGAAGCCGCGATCACGCCGCGCACGAAGCTGGTGTGGATCGAGACCCCGACCAACCCGCTGCTCAAGATCGTGGACATCGCCGCGGTCGCCGCGGTGGCGAAGCGCCACGGGCTGCTGGTGGCGGTCGACAACACCTTCGCCTCGCCGGCGCTGCAGCGCCCGCTGGAACACGGCGCCGACCTGGTGATGCACTCGGCGACCAAGTACCTCAACGGCCACTCCGACATCGTCGGCGGCATGCTCGTGGTGGGCGACAACGCGGAGCTGGCGGAGCAGCTCGCGTTCCTGCAGAACTCGATCGGCGCGGTGCAGGGCCCGTTCGACAGCTTCCTCGGGCTGCGCGGCGCCAAGACGCTGCACCTGCGGATGCGGGCGCACTGCGACAACGCGATGGCGCTGGCCGGCTTCCTCGAGGCGCACGCCGGCGTCGAGCGCGTGATCTATCCCGGCCTGGCCTCGCACCCGCAGCGCGCGCTCGCGCAGCGGCAGATGGACGGCTTCGGCGGCATGCTCTCCGTCGTGCTCAAGGGCGGCTACGAGGCCGCCAGGCGGTTCTGCGAGCGCCTGGAGCTGTTCACGCTGGCGGAGTCGCTCGGCGGCGGGGAGAGCCGCGTCAACCACCCGGCGGTGATGACCCATGCCTCGATCCCGCCGCCGCGGCGCGAGGCGCTCGGCATCAGCGACGCGCTGGTGCGGCTGAGCGTGGGCATCGAGGACATCGCCGACCTGCGCGCGGACCTGGCCCAGGCGCTGGCCTGAGCCCGGCGCGCGGCGGCCGTCAGGGCGACGGCGACGCGGCCGGTTGCGCCGGCACCGCGCCGGCGTCGGCCGATCCGGACGGCGGCAGCTGCAGCAGCTCCAGGTCGTCGCGGATCGCGTCGTTGAGCTCGCGCGCGCGGCTGTCCGAACCGACGATGTAGGGAACGATCATCAGCACCAGCTCGGTCTTGTTCTTCCGCTTGGTCTGCGACTTGAACAGGTTGCCGAGCAGCGGAACGTCCTTGATGAACGGCACGCCGGTGCCCGAATCCGTCTGCTTGTTCGACATCAGGCCGCCGAGCACGATCGAGCCGCCGTCGCGCAGGCTCAGGCTGGTCTTGACCGTGCGGTTGAAGATGGACGGCGAGCCGGTGGAGTTGCTGCCGTCGTCGCTGAGCGGCAGCGCCTCGCTCACTTCCTGGCTCAGCTCGATGTCGACGCGGTCGTCGGAATAGACCGTCGGCTTGACCGACAGGATGATGCCGGTCTTGCGGTACTGGATCGACTGCAGCAGGCCCGTGTTGCCGTCCACCTGCTGCGGCGACGTCTGCTGCGCGGTGATCGTGGGCACCTCGGTGCCGACGTCGATGCTCGCTTCCTCGCCGCTCTTCACCATGAGGCGCGGCGTGGACAGGATGCTGACCCGCGAATCGTCGGCGAAGGCCTTGAGCAGCGCGCGGCTTTCGCCGGCGACGTCGAGCAGGTAGCTCAGCCCGCTGCCGGCCAGCGAAGAGCCGACGGCGGGAATCGTGCCCAGCTGCATGCGCCCGGCGAAGCGGCCCAGGCCGCCGCGCGCGAACCAGTTGACGCCGAATTCCTCGTTGTCGTCGAGCGTGACCTCGGCGATGGTGACCTCGATCATCACCTGCCGCGCTTCGCGGTCCATCTGCTTGATCAACGGCAGCAGCCGGTTCCACTCCGCCGGATCGCCCTGGAAGATGAGCGCGTTGCGAGGCTTGTCGACGATGAGCGAGCGTCCCGCCGACGCGTTGGCCTGCGGCGCGGTCGCGGCAGGCGCCGCCGTCGCGGTGGCGGGCGTGGGCGCGGCCACCGGCACCGGCACGCTGGCGCCCATGGAGCCGAGCACGTTGGCGATGTCCTCGGCCTTGGTGTTGCGGACCGAGTAATAGAACAGCGACCGGCCGCCCGCCGCCGGGTTCGGGCGGTCGAGCTCGCGGGCCCACTCGATCGCGTGGTCGAGCACCGCGCGGTCGCCGGCGAACAGGATGACGCTGTTCACCGAAGGCACCGGCAGCACGAGCACGCTCGACGGCACGCCGAGGGTGTTGGAGGCGCCGTAGCCCTCCGCGGTGAGCATCTGCGTGAGCTTCGCGGACAGTTCGTCGGCGCTCATGAAGGCCGGCTCGATGCGGGTGCTGACGCGGCCGCGCATGTAGGGACGGTCGAACACGCGCAGCGCCTCGACCGCCTGCTCGACGTCCTCGGGGCGGCCGCTGAGCAGCACCGCGTTGCGCTCGGAGCTTTCCTGCGCCTTGACCTGGTCGCCGTAGATCGCCTTCAGCCAGCGCATCGCCTCGTTGGAACGGATGGCGTTGAGCTCGAGCAGGAAGAACACGGGCCGGTGCGTGACCGGGACGTCGGGCAGCGCGCGACCGCTGAACACGATCGGCGGTTCGATGCGGGTGCCCGGGGGCGCCATCGCGACGCGGATGATGTTGCCGTTGTCCAGCAGCTGGAAGCCGTAGTCCGACAGCACCTGCCGCGCGATGCGGTAGAGGTCGGCGGGGGACTGCGGACTGGACGTGCGCAGCGACACGAGGGTGGTGAGCTTTTCCACCTCCGGATCGAGCTGGAAGTTCAGGCCGAGCATGTCGCCGAGGACTTCGTTGACGAAGGTCGGCAGCGGCAGGTTCGTGACGTTGACGGTGACCGGCGCGCCGCCGAGGCCCGCCGGGACCGGTTGTTCGCCGCCCAGGTCGGCCCCGGCCGCAGTCGCGTCCGCCGGCGACTGCGGCGTCCGGCTCACCACCATGGTGGCGTCCGGGCTGCGGCCGGCCTGCAGGACCTGCTCGGCGGGCGTCGTGTCCGGGGGCGGCAACTGCAACGGCGCGGCCACCTGCAGGGGGCGCGTCGCGCAACCGGCAAGCAGGACCAGCAGCGCCACTGCGACGGGCATCAGGCGGGACGTCATGGTGCGGGGCAACTCCTTACTCGTTCCCGGGCGGAAGGCACTGCGGCTCGGCCGGCGCCTCTCCGGATTCCTGCGCGGCTGCATAGAGCGGCCGCCGGACCCGGCAGCCGTTGCGGTCGACGACGATCCCGTCGCTCCCCACGCTTATCAGGCGCGAACCGTCGGGTAGCGTATCACCGGCGCCTAAACGCTTGATGAGCGGGTCCTTTCCGGCCTGCACCAGCACGGCGCGGTCGTCCGGCCGGCCGACGAGGCCGAGCAGGGTCCATTCGCTCGTGGTCGCGCCGACGGGGCCCGTTCCGGTCCCGACCCAGGGCACGGCGCGGATCGCGGCGTACTGGGCCGCGCTGGAACGCTCCAGCTGCGCGGTGGCGGGCAGGCTCCAGGCGCCGGCGCCGCCGCCCGTCGCGCCCACCGGCGCCTGGAACGGCCGGAACCAGCCGGCGACGCCGCCGACCGCGATCGCCAGCAGCGGAACCACCACCGCCATGCGGAGCTTCATGGCGCGGTCCCCTGGTCCGGCGGCACGCGGTAGAAGCCCTGGAGCGTGACCGAGAAGGTCTGGTTCGCGCCGTCGCTGCGCACGGTGATCTCGGGGATCGCGACGAGCGCGGTGCTCGCCTCGAAGCGGTGGATCATGTCCCAGGTGCGCCGCGGGTCCATCGTCCCGGCGACGACGGCGGTGATGCGCACGATGTCCGCGTTCGGCGCGTCGAGGCGGACGGGCGCCTGCAGGTCGAGGCGGATCGGGGTTCCCTGGCTGTCGACGATGGTCTTCACCCATCCCTGGAACGTCGCCTGCGCCAGGCCCGGCGAGCGCGCCGGCGGGATCTCCGCCTCGAGGGCGTCGGCGAGCTGGCCGGCGTCCGCCGCGCGCTGCGTCCACACGTCCTGGCCGGACAGCTGCCGCACCTGCGCGTAGCGCTGCTGCGCCTGGAACATCTTCCCGACCGCGGCCTCGCGCGCATCGCCGAGCGCGAGCACGCCCCAGCCCACGACGATCACGACGATCGCGGCCAGGCCGACCTGCAGCCTCGGGTTCGCCCGCACTTGTGCGACGAGCGGCGCGAAGCGGCGCTGCCACTGCGCGTTCATCGCGCCGCCTCCTGCTGCCGGACGAGCGGCGTGAGCCGGGCCTGCAGCGTGAGCTCGTCGCCGCGGGAACTCGTGGCCGGGGTGACGTCCTGCAGCAGCGGCGACGCCTCCCAGGCCGAGACGATCGCGGCGACGTCCGGCGACTGCGCGCGCAGCGTCACCTCCAGCGTGTCCGGGCCGGGCTGCCGCCATTGCAACAGCTGCCAGGTGCCCGGCGTGATCCGCTGCACTTCGCCGAGCAGGCGCGTCTGCGACGCCGGCGGGCGCAGCGCGAGCATCGCCTCGATGCGCGTCCGCGCCGCGTCGGCGCGATCGCGCGCGGCGATGATCGATTCCATCCGCGCGCTGAGGCGCGCGGTTTCGCGCTCCAGCAGATGGGTGCGCCACGCGGCGCGCGCCACGCCGCCGACCTGCCACGCCAGCAGCCCGAGGCAGACGGTCGCCAGGGCGATCGCCAGCACGGCCTTGCGGGCGCCGAGGTC
>JBQCJF010000027.1:0-7959 GCA_051953015.1 Luteimonas sp. | reverse complement strand
GGCGACGACAGCGATGCCGCCGAGCTCGCGGCGGCCGCGAGTTCCGTGGCGCCCGTCCCCGGCGCGGCGGCCAGCGTTACGGCGCCCCCGGCCGCGGCCGGCGACGACCTGAACAGCGACACGCCCTACCTGCTGCAGGCCGGCGCGTTCGGCGCGTCGGGCGATGCCGAAGCGGTGAAGGCGAAGATCGCGCTGCTCGGCCTGGGCGCGCGCGTGGAGGCGGCCGAGATCCAGGGCAAGACGGTCTACCGCGTGCGCATGGGGCCGTACGGCACCGCGTCGGAGCTGGCCGAGGCCAAGCGCAAGCTGGCCGCCGGGGGCCTGCCGGCGATGGCGATCAAGGCGCGCTGACCCCTCCGGTCGCCGTCCGTGCGACCCTGCGCCGGCATCCTGTCCCACCACGGGAAGCAACGCCGCCATGCCCATCGAAGCCGCCCTCATCAAGCCCGTCGTCGACGCCCTGATGTCCCTGTTCCGCCAGGGCGAGCACGTGCAGTTGCAGCGCCACGCCGAAGCGGCGCTGCGCGAGGCGATCCGCGAGCTGCTGCTCGCCAACCCGGACGAGAACAAGGCCGCCGCGCGGATCGCGATCGCGCGCGCCGCCGGCATCCTGTCCGAGGACATCGTGCTCGCCGAGGACATGCTCGAGAAGCACCGGGCGACAAAGGCCAGGACCCGCGGCAAGGGCACCAGTCACAAGTCGCGCAAGGCGCCCGCCGCCGCGCCGAAGGCCGAGGTCGCGGGGAAAGCGGACGCGAACGCCGGCACGAAGGCCGACGCGAAAACCCACGCGAGGCCCCCGGCGAAGCCGAAGCCTAAGAAGACGCCCGCGGCGAAGAAGCGCCCGTAGGCGTGGCGCCCGGCGCGCGTGAACCGCGCTACGCCCGGGCCGCAATACAATCCGCGCCATGGACAAGACCGCACTGATCACCGGCGCCACCTCCGGCTTCGGCCGCGCCGCCGTCGAACGCTTCGTGGCCGGCGGCTGGCGCGTCGTCGCTTGCGGCCGCCGCGCCGAACGCCTCCAGGCCCTGGTCGACGCGCTCGGCGGCGACAAGGTCCACGCCGCCGCCTTCGACGTGCGCGACGAGCTCGCGATGCAGGCGGCGCTCGCCGCGTTGCCGGCCGCGTTCCGCGACGTCGACCTGCTCGTCAACAACGCCGGCCTCGCCCTCGGCACGCGGCCCGCGCAGGATGCCTCGCTCGACGACTGGCGCACGATGATCGACACCAACGTCGTCGCCCTCGTCACCCTCACGCGCGCGCTGCTGCCGTCGCTGATCGCCCGCCGCGGCGCGATCGTCAACGTGAGCTCGACCGCCGGCAAGTACCCGTACACCGGCGGCAACGTCTACGGCGGCACCAAGGCCTTCGTGTCGCAGTTCTCGCTGAACCTGCGCGCCGACCTGCACGGCACCGGCGTGCGCGTGACCGCGCTCGAGCCGGGCATGGCCGAGACCGAGTTCACGCTGGTGCGCACGCACGGCGACCAGGCCGCGTCCGACGCGCTCTACACGGGCGCGCAGCCGATGACCGCGACCGACATCGCCGAGACGATCTGGTGGGTGGCGAACCTGCCGCCGCACCTCAACGTCAACCGCCTGGAGATCATGCCGGCGTCGCAGTCCTTCGCCGGCTTCCAGGTCGCGCGCGCGTAGCGCTACAGCGGCGCGTCGTCGAGGTAGGTGTAGGCGGTGAGGCCGGCTTCGAGGATGGCGTCGAGCCTCGCGGCCTCGGCGGCCGGCAGTCCGGCGGCGGCCACCTTGTCGCGGTAGGTCGCGCGCAGGTCGTCGAGCCGGTAGCCGACGTAGTCGAGCATCACGTCGTTGGTGTCCCCGCGGCGCTGCTGCGCCATCGCATAGCCGCCGTCGCCGGCGATGTGCACTTCCACCGCGTCGGTGTCGCCGAACAGGTTGTGGATGTCGCCCAGGATTTCCTGGTACGCGCCGACGAGGAAGAAGCCGAGCCGGTAGCTCTCGCCCGGCCGCAGCGGGTGCAGCGGCAGCGAGCTGTCCAGGTCCTCGTTCTCGACGTACTGGTCGATCTTGCCGTCGGAATCGCAGGTCATGTCGGCGATCACGCCGCGGCGGGTCGGGATCTCGTCGAGGCGCTCGATCGGCAGGATCGGGAACACCTGGTCGATCGCCCACACGTCCGGCATCGACTCGAACACGCTGAAGTTGACGAAGTACTTGTCGACCAGGCGCTCGTTGAGCTCGTCGAGCAGCTCGCGGTGGCTCTTCTCGGCGTAGTCCAGCCGCGCCTTCACCGCGTGCGCGATCGCGTAGAACAGGTCGTCGATGCGCGCGCGGTGCACGAGGTCGAGCTGGCCCAGCGCGTACAGCGACAGGCCCTCGCCGTGGTGGTGCTGCGCGTCGTGGAAGAGCTCCACCGGCGGGCGGCGGTCCAGCTCGTCGTGGACCTCGCGCAGGCGGCGGATCACCGCGGGCTCGTCGTCGTGCGCCGGCGGGACGCGGCCTTCCGGCGCCTCCTCCACCTCGGCGACGTTGGCGACCAGCACCGCGTGGTGCGCGGTCATCGCGCGGCCGCATTCGGTGACGATGCGCGGCGCCGGCAGGCCATGCTCCGCGCAGGCCTCGGCCAGCGGCTGCACGATGTTGCCCGCGTACTGGTCCACGCCGTAGTTGATCGAGCAGAAGCTGCGCGAGCGCGTGCCCTCGTAGTCGATGCCCAGCCCGCCGCCGACGTCCATGTAGCGGACCTTCGCGCCCAGCTGCGACAGCTCGACGAAGTAGCGCACCGCCTCGCGCATGCCGTTGGCGATGTCGCGCACGTTCGAGATCTGCGAGCCCATGTGGAAGTGCAGCAGCTGAAGGCAGTGGCCCATGCCGGCGTCGCGCAGCGTCTTCCACAGGTCCAGGACCTGGCGCGCGGACAGGCCGAACTTGGCCTTGTCGCCGCCGCTGTTCTGCCACTTGCCGGCGCCGATCGAGGCCAGGCGCATGCGCACGCCGATGCCCGGCTCGACGCCGAGCGCCGCGGCTTCCTCGAGGATCAGCTTCAGCTCCGAGGGCTTCTCGACGACGATGAAGACTTCCATGCCGAGCTTGCGGCCGGTGAGCGCGAGGCGGATGTATTCGCGGTCCTTGTAGCCGTTGCACACGATCAGGCCGCCGGGGCGCGACAGCGCGAGCACCGCCATCAGCTCGGGCTTGCTGCCGGCCTCGAGGCCGAAGCCCTCGCCGCGGTGCGACGCGAGCGTGCCGGCGACGCCGGCGTGCTGGTTCACCTTGATCGGATAGACCGCGGTGTACCCGCCCGCGTAGTCCCACTCGGCCCCGGCGCGCGCGAACGCCGCCTGCAGGCGGCGCAGCCGGTCCCCGAGGATGTCCGGGAAGCGCACCAGCAGCGGCAGCTTGGCGCCGTTGGCGCGCGCCGCGTCCACCACCTCGGGCAACGCGATCGCCGGGCCCGCGTCGCCGCGCGGACGCACCACCACCCGCCCGGCGCCGTCGACGTCGAAATAGCCTTCCGACCAGTGCGGGATCGAGTAGGTCTTGCGGGCCTGGTCGGGCGACCACGTGGGCATCGGCTGGGATCCTTGCGGGGCCGCGGCGGCGGAGGGGCTGGGCGGCCATTCTAAACGCCGGGGCCGTGCAGGGGCCGCAGACGCCGGGTCCGCTAGAATCCACGCCCTCCCGCCTTTGCAGAGCGCCGCGCGATGACCGAGACCACCTGGATGCAGGAACGCTTCGAGCCGACCGGCTCGTCCATCGGCTTCCGCATCACCCGCAAGCTGGACGAGGTGCAGTCGGAGTTCCAGAAGATCGAGATCTACGAGTCGACCGACTGGGGCAACCTGATGCTCATCGACGGCGCGATGATGCTGACGACCCGCGACAATTTCCTGTACCACGAGATGATGTCGCACCCGGCGCTGTTCACGCACGACGCGCCGCGCGACGTCGTCATCATCGGCGGCGGCGACTGCGGCACGCTGCGCGAGGTGCTGCGCCACCCCGGCGTGCGCTCGGCGGTGCAGTGCGACATCGACGAGCAGGTCACGCGCATGGCCGAGAAGTGGTTCCCGGAGCTTTGCGAATCCAACGGCGACGCGCGCGCGCAGCTGCTGTTCGACGACGGCGTGGCGTACATGGCCAACCGCGCGCCGGGCAGCGTCGACGTCGTGATCGTGGACTCCACCGATCCGGTCGGCCCCGCCGAGGGCCTGTTCAACAGGGCGTTCTACGAGAGCTGCTTCCGCGCGCTGCGCGACGGCGGCATCCTCGTCCAGCAGTCGGAGTCCCCGCTGGCGCTGCTCGCGCTGATCCGGGAGATGCGCGGCGAGATGGCGAAGGCCGGCTTCGCCGGGTTCGCGACCCTGCCGTTCCCGCAGCCCTGCTACCCGACCGGCTGGTGGAGCTGCACCCTGGCCCGCAAGCCGGGAGGGGGCGGCTTCGGGTTCCGCGAGGCGGACGCCCGCGACAAGGGCTTCCCGACCCGCTACTACAGCGCCGACGTGCACCGGGGCGCCCTGGCGACGCCGCCGTTCGTCGCCGACGAGCTGCAAAAAGCGTGACCTGTGTCACAAACTGAAACCGTTTGATCGGACAGCCGTCGCTGCCTGCACAACAATGAACGGCCGCCGGCGGGGGAGGCCGGGCGGCGCAGGGGTCCCAGTGCGCTCGATCCGCGTCCATACAGCCTGGCTAGCGGCCGTGCTGTTGCTTGCCATGGGGCAGGCGGCAGGCTTCCCCCTGCCCGTGGCGGCGGAGCCGGTCCGGGCGACGGATGCGCCGGCCGTGCCCGCGAACACGGCGTCGCAGGCGGCGGCGTTCGACCGGCTCTACGACGACCTGCGCGACACGGGTCTGGTCACCCAGCCCAACCAGGAGGCGGTCGAGCGACGCCTGGCCGCGCTCGTCGCGATGGTGCCGCCCGGGGACACGCTGCGCTCGCTGCGCGCCCGCGCCCTGCATTGCGACTGGGGCTACGACGACGACCCGCGCGCGCAGCTGAAGGAAGCCGACGCCGGCCTCGCGATCGCGCTCACCAGCCGCATCGCGGAGGCGGAAGCCAATTTCCGCTACTGCCGCGCGGCCGCGCTCGAGATCCTCGACGACACGAAGACGGTGATGGCCGAATACGAGGCCGGCATCGCCGCGGCCCGGCGCGCCGAGGACAACCGCCTCGTCGCCGACGGCCTGTCGCTGCGCGGCGGCCGCCGCTCGCTGCTCGGCGACCAGGCGCGCGCCAACCCCGACCTGCTCGCCGCGCAGCACATGTACCAGCAGGGCGGCTTCGCGTCCGACGCGGAAAGCCTGCTGCTCGACATCGCGATCAGCTACCGGCGCATGGGCGACAACGCCAAGGCCAGCGATTACCTGCGCCAGAACGAAGCCTATGCCACCCAGCTCGGCGACTACGAGCAGCTCATCACCAACCTGCTGCAGCAGGGTTATCTCGCCGAGGACGACCAGCGCGTCGACGATGCGCTCGGGCTGTACCGGCGCGCGATGGGCATCGCCCGCCAGCATTCCAGCGAATACGACGTCGCCAGCATCCAGCTGGCCATGGCCTGGCCGTGGATCCTGCGCAAGGAATACGCGCGCGCGCTGGGGCTGCTGGAGCAGGCGCAGGCCGGATTCGCGGCGCTGGGCGACCACGCCAACGAGGACATGATCGCGCTGCGCCGCGGCCAGGCGCACGCGGGGCTCGGCCGTCATGCGCAGGCGCTGGCCGACTACGCGCTCGCCGCGCGCGCGCTGGAGCGCAGCGACAACCAGCGCTACCTCGCGCTGCTGTACCAGGCGCGCGCCGCCAGCGAGCGCGCGACCGGCAAGAAGGACGCGGCGATCGCGGACCTCGACCGCTACATCGACCTGCGCGAATCGATCCGCCGCGCCGAAAGCAGCCAGCAGGCGCAGCTGTTGCGCTACCAGTTCGACGCCGATCGCCGCGACCTCGAGAACCGGCGCCTCGAACGCGAGCGGGTGATGCGCGACCGCCAGCTGCAGGCGCTGCTGCAGGCGCGCCGCTGGCAGTGGACCGCGATCGCGCTGGCGAGCGTGCTCCTGCTGCTGCTCGGCGCGCTGGTCGTGCGCCAGCTCGTGCGCATGCGCCGGCTCGGCGAGATGGCCGCCACCGACCCGCTGACCGGCGTCGCCAACCGCCGCGGCATCGAGCAGCTCGGCGCCGAAGCCGTGGCGGCGGCGCGGATGATGCGCCAGCCGCTGTGCGCGCTGGTCCTCGACGTGGACCACTTCAAGCGCGTCAACGACAACCACGGCCACCCCTGCGGCGACCAGGTGCTCGCGCGGATCGCGCATGCCTGCCGCGACGCGCTGCGCCACATCGACCTGTTCGGCCGCCACGGCGGCGAGGAATTCCTGGTGCTGCTGCCCGACACGCGCCTGGCCTACGCCTGGCCGGTGGCGGAGCGCCTGCGCACCGCGGTCGCGGCGCTGTCGTTCGAGGACATCGCGCCGGGGCTGGCGGTCACGGTGAGCATCGGCATGGCGCAGCTGCGCACGGAAGACATGGGCCTGCGCGAACTGGTCGCCCGCGCCGACGCGGCGCTGTACCGCGCCAAGGCCAACGGCCGCGACCGCGTCGAGTCGGAAGACTAGCCCGGGCGCCGGCTGGCGCGCATCGGGTGCGCGCGTCTAGAGCGCGTCGGCGTCGAGCTCGCCGGTGCGGATCCGCACGACCTTGTCGAGGTCCCAGACGAAGATCTTGCCGTCGCCGATCTTGCCGGTGCCGGCGGCCTTCATGATCGCCTCGACCACGGCGTCGGCCTGGTCGTCGCCGACGGCGACCTCGAGCTTGATCTTCGGCAGGAAGTCGACGACGTACTCGGCGCCGCGGTAAAGCTCGGTGTGGCCCTTCTGGCGGCCGAAGCCCTTGACCTCGGTGGCGGTGATGCCGGCCACGCCCGCGTCGGCCAGCGCCTCGCGCACGTCGTCGAGCTTGAACGGCTTGATGATCGCCATGACCATCTTCATCGCGCGGCGCTCCTCGTCGGGGAGCGCCAGCATAGCGCCTGCGGTAGGATGCGAGGCATTCCCCGACACGCCGGCGCGCCGCCGGCCGACGGCGATGACCGCGCAGGCGGGGCAGGCTGGACGCAAGCCAAGCCGGAGCCCGCCATGCAAGCGCACGCAGCCACTTTGCCGTCCACCTGCCCTCAATTCGGAATGATCGACCTCGGCCACATCGACGAACTCGCCCGCCGCCTGAGCAGCCTGGTGCCGCCGGGCCTGCGCGACGGCCGCGAGGAACTGCAGCAGAACTTCAAGTCGGTGCTCCAGGCCGGCCTCGGCCGCCTCGACCTGGTGACGCGCGAGGAGTTCGACGTGCAGCGCGAAGTGCTGCTGCGAACGCGCGAGCAGCTGGAGTCGCTGCAGCGCGCGGTCGCGGAGCTGGAAGCGCAGCTCGGCGCCGGCGCTTCGACCCGGCGCGATCCGCAGGCACCGCGGCAGGACTGAGTTCCCATGGGCCTGGCGCTCGTGCACAGCCGTGCACGCGCCGGCGTGCACGCGCCCGCCGTGCGGGTCGAGGTGCACCTGTCCGGCGGCCTGCCGCGCATGGCCATCGTCGGGCTGCCGGCGACGGCGGTGCGCGAAGCCAGCGAGCGCGTGCGCGCCGCGATCCAGTGCGCGCAGCTCGAGTTCCCCGCGCGGCGCATCACGGTCAACCTGGCGCCGGCCGACCTGCGCAAGGAGTGATAATTTCAAAATTAATTCATATGTTTTAGCGATATCGGGGCCATTTCAGAGATTTTGGGCGTCCCCTTGCTGACGATGCGCATGTACGGAGAGGTCCGTCCAGACCGTCGACAAGGGTATGGGGCGAGCCGTTCACAAAGCTGAACAGCCATGTCTCCTGGCAAAACAGCAAAGGAGAGGCCGCCACTTGCCACTGGAGGTGGAAGTGGAGACTAGACCGCCTCCGGCCCGACCCTCTCACACCACAAGCCTCGTTGCGCAGACGAACGCC
>JBQCJF010000026.1:0-10892 GCA_051953015.1 Luteimonas sp. | reverse complement strand
AACGCCGACGCGGCGCCGGGAAGACGGCGCGGCGCGCACCAGGACCACGGCGGCCGCGGCGCGAGCACGCGCGATCCGGCGCCGGCATCGAGCGCGGCGGCCAGCGCCATCGCCTGGCGCGCGTTGCCGGCGCGGCCGTCGCTGAGGGCCCAGGTGCCGCCGGCGTCGTGCGGGAATCGTTCCATGCGTGCGACCGTCCGTTGCGGAAGCGGGGCGGTAATCCGGAGGCCGACACTCTACACTTGCGGACGATGGATCGAACCGAGGACCGACCCGCGATGCCCGAGACGACGTTCCGCGAGGCGCTGGACCAGAAAGCCCTGGACCAGCACGCCCTGGACCAGTTGTTCCTGAAGGCGCGGACCTACAACGCCTTCAGCGGCGAAGTCGACGACGCGCTGCTGCGCCGGCTCTACGACCTGATGAAGTTCGGCCCGACCCAGACCAACACCACGCCCGCGCGCTTCGTGTTCGTGCGCTCGGCCGAGGGCAAGGCGAAGCTCGGTCCCACCCTCGACAAGGGCAACCACGACAAGACCATGGCCGCGCCGTGCACGGCGATCGTCGCCTACGACATGGCGTTCTACGACAAGATGCCGGTGCTCGCGCCGCACACCGAAGCGCGGCCCTGGTTCTCCGAGATGCCGGACGACGAGCTGTACCGCACGGCGCTGCGCAGCAGCAGCCTGGAGGGCGCGTACCTCATCGTCGCCGCGCGCGCGCTCGGCCTCGACTGCGGCCCGATGTCGGGTTTCGACCGCGCGAAGCTCGACGCGGCATTCTTCGCCGGCACGAAGATCCGCTCCAATTTCCTCGTCAACCTCGGCCGCGGGGATCCGGCGAGCGTGCATCCGCGCGCGCCGCGCCTCGGCTTCGACGAAGCCTGCCGCATCGAATGACGTCCGCGCATCCCCACGGAGATTCCCCCATGAACAAGCGCATCCTCCTCGCCACGCTGCTCGCCACCGCGCTGCCGGCCGCCGCCGCCTTCCCGGCGGGCGCGACGGGCGTGACCTATCGCATCGACCCGAACCACACCGTCGTGCTGGCGACCTGGAGCCACTTCGGCTACTCGAACCCGAGCGCCAACTTCGGCGGCGCGACGGGCACGATCACGTACGACGCCGCGGCGCCGGAGAAGTCGTCCGTCGAAGTGGTGCTTCCGATGTCGGGGCTCGACACGTTCGTGCCGAAGCTCGACGAACACCTGAAGACCGCCGATTTCTTCGACGCGGCGCAGTTCCCGCAGGCGACGTTTCGCAGCACCTCGGTCAAGGCGCTCGGCGACGGCCGCCTGGAAGTGACCGGCACGCTCGACCTGCACGGCGTGCGGAAGCCCGTGGTGCTCGAGGCGAAGCTCAACAAGGTCGCGGACGGCGACGGTTCCCGGCCCGGAAAGATCGGCTTCGACGCCACGGCGACGCTGAAGCGCTCCGAGTTTGGCATCGCCCGCATGATCCCGATGGTGGCCGACGAAGTGGCGCTGCGCATCACCACCGAAGCCGGCGCCGAAAAGAGCGGCCAGTGATCGTCGCGCGGCCCGCCGCGGAACGCGGCGTCGTGCGCACCGGCTGGCTCGACAGCCGGCACACGTTCTCGTTCGGTCACTACCACGACCCGCGCTGGATGGGCTTCGGCGCGTTGCGCGTGATCAACGAGGACCGCGTCGCGCCCGGTGGCGGGTTCGCGCCGCACCGGCACGCGAACATGGAGATCCTCAGCTACGTGCTGTCGGGCGCGCTCGCGCACCGCGACGACTCGGGCGGCGGCGGGGTGCTGCGGCCGGGCGAGCTGCAGTGGATGTCGGCGGGCCACGGCATCGAGCACAGCGAGTTCAACGCCTCGCAGGACGCGCCGGTGCATTTCCTGCAGATCTGGATCCAGCCCGATCGCGTCAACGCGCCGCCGGCCTACGCGCAGCACGCGTTCGACCCGGCGATGCGGCGCGGGGGCTGGGCGCTGCTCGCCTCGCCGGACGGCGCCGACGGCAGCCTCGCGATCCGCCAGCAGGCCCGGCTGCGCGGAGCGCTGCTCGATGCGGGCGAGTCGGTCGCCTTCACCCCGGATCCGTCGCGCCGTTACTGGCTGCACGTGGCGCAGGGTCGCGTCCACGTGGCCGGGCATGACCTGGCGGCCGGCGATGCGCTCGGCTTCGAGGGCGAGTCGGCGCCGGTCGGACTCGCCGGCGAAGGCGCCGACGTCCTCCTCTTCGACCTCCCGGCCTGACCCGCAGTCGCGCTCCGCAGCCCCGAGGCGAATTCCCCGGTAAAATGCGGGACTCCGAGGACCGAGCAGCGCCATGGCCGACCATCCGCACACCGCTTCCGCGCCCGCCAACGCCAGCAAGCGCTATGAAGTCACGCGCGCCGAGCTGCCGCTGAGCTGCCCGCTGCCGTCGATGGCGCTGTGGAACTCGCATCCGCGCGTGTACCTGCCGATCGAGGCCGAAGGCGGCGAGAGCCAGTGCCCGTACTGCGGCGCCCACTTCGTCCTGGTCGACTGACGGCGCGCCGCCCGGCGAACCCGGCCCGCCGCCGCGCCACGAGCCGACGATGCGCCCGCTGACGGTCGTGCAGCTGCTTCCGGCGCTGGAGTCCGGCGGGGTCGAGCGTTCCACCCTCGAGATCGCCGACGCGCTCGTGCGCGCCGGCCACCGCGCGATCGTCGTCTCCGCCGCGGGCGGCCGCCTGCTGCCCGCGCTCGAGGCGAGCGGCGCGGAGCACGTCGCGCTGGACATCGGCCGCAAGTCGCCGTTCTCGCTGCGCCACGTGCCGGCCCTGCGCCGCCTGTTCGCGAACGAACGCGCCGACATCGTGCATGCGCGCTCGCGCGTGCCCGCCTGGCTGGCCCGCCTCGCGCTGCGCGGCGGTGGCGCGCCGCATTTCGTCACCACCGTGCACGGCCTCAACTCGCCGTCGCGCTACAGCGCGGTGATGGCCTCGGGCGAGCGCGTCGTGTGCGTGTCGGAAACGGTGCGCGCGCACGTGCTGCGTCATTACCCGCGGGTCGATCCGGCGCGCCTGCGGGTGATCCCGCGCGGCATCGATCCGGCGGCGTTCCCGCGCGCGCCCTTGCCGGACGCCGCGGCGCGCGCCGAAGCCGCGGCCGCGCATCCGCGACTCGGCGGCGACGGGCCGCTGCTGCTGCTGCCCGGCCGCGGCACGCGCCTGAAGGGCCATGCGGACGCGTTGGCGCTGCTGGCGCGCCTGCGCGCGGACGGCGGCGATGCGCGGCTGTGGATGCCGGGCGCGCTCGACCCGTCGCGCGCGCGCTATCTCGGCGAGCTGGAAGCGCTCGCTCGCCGGCTCGGCGTCGCCGATGCGGTCGCGATCACCGCGCCGACCGCCGCGATGGCGCGGGCCTACGCCGCGAGCGACCTGGTGCTGCAGCGGTCGCGCAAGCCCGAGGCCTTCGGCCGCACGGTGCTCGAAGCGGTCGCGTCCGGGCGGCCGCTGGCCGGCTGGGACCACGGCGGCGTCGGCGAGCAGCTGGCGCAGTGGTGGCCGGACGGCGCGGTGCCGGCGTTCGACGAGGCCGCGCTCGCCGCGAACGTCGCCGCGCAGCTCGCGCACCGCGCCGCGCCAGCGGTTACGATGCCGGACACCTTGCGCGCCATGCAGGAGGCGACGCTGTCGCTCTATGCCGAGCTTGCCGGACAACACTGAAGCACCGATGCCGCTGGGCTGGCGCTGGGCGCCGGCCTGGGTGCTGGCGTTCGTCGCGCTGTGGCCCGCGCCCGGCTACGCGGAAGCGGTGATGGTGCTCGGCGCGCTGGCCGCGATCGTGCGGCTGCTGCTCGCGCGTTTCCGCGACGGCACGCGCCTGCTCAGCGGGCCGGCGTGGGCGCTCACCAGCGTGCTGTTCTGCTCCTACTGGCTGCCGGAGCTGGTGTCCGCCTTCGACGCGCTCGACCACGGGCGCGCCTTCCGCGAGGCCCTGGTGGACCTGCGCTACCTGCCGTTCCTGTGGCTGGTCGCGGCCGCGGTCGGCGACGTGCGCGGGCGTCGGATCACGTTCGGCGGCATCGGCATCATCGTCGGCCTGTGGACGGTCGACGCGCTGGTGCAGGCGATGTCCGGTACCAGCCCGCTGTTCGCCGGAATGGACGCGATCAAGCAGGCGATCAGCGGACATGGCGTCTGCACCGCGGCGCAGACGCAGCTGGCGGACCGCCTGGGCGGGGTGCTCGGGCCGTGCAACCTGAAGCTCGGCGTGGTCCTGGCGAGCCTGGCGCCGTTCGGGCTGTACGCGGCCGCGCGCCGCTTCGGCGCGGTCGGCTGGCTGTTCGCGGCGGCGGCCCTGGGCCTCGTGATCCTGCTCGCAGGCGCGCGCGCGGCCTGGCTCACCTTCGGCCTCGTGCTGCTGCTCTCGGGATGGAACGTGCTCGGCTGGAAGCGCCTGCTGGGCGTGTTCGCCTTCGGCGCGCTGGCGCTCGCGACACTCACCTACACGTCGCCGCAGGTGCGGGAGCGCGTCGAGCTCACCACGCGCGCGCTGGCCGCCGACGAGCAGGGCGTCGACCTCGCGCTGTCGGGACGCGCGCGCATCTGGAGCGCGGCGGCCTGCATGATCGCGCAGCATCCGGTGAACGGCGTCGGCGCGCGCGGCTTCCGCGATGCGTTCCCGGCCTGCGACCCGGACCCGTCGCAACCGCCCGCGTGGGGCGAAGGCCCGGCGCTGCACGCGCACCAGATCGTGCTCGAGGTGCTGAGCGAAACCGGCGTCTTCGGCCTGCTGTGCTGGCTCGCCGGTGTCGCGCTCGCGCTGCGCGCGTGGCGCTACGCCGGCCCCGCCGCGCGCGGCCGCGCGCGGCCGGCGATGCGCGCGTTGCTCGTGACGGTGTTCCCGTTCAACACCCACCTCGCGTTCTATTCGACGTTCTGGGGCGGCGTGTCGCTCATGCTCGCCGCGCTCTACGCCGGCAGCCTGCTCGGGCGCGAACGCGCGCCCGTCCGGGACCAGCCGGGGTAGGACCCGGCGCCGAGGCAATCAGTCGGCGTAGGGATCGGCCGCCGTGGCATCCGTGCCCGTGGGCTGGCGCTTGAAGCGGCGGTGGATCCACAGGTACTGCGCGGGCGCCGCGCGCACCATCGCTTCGATTTCGGCCATCACCCGTGCGGTGTCCGCGGTCGCGTCCGCGGTCGGGAAGTCGCCGAAGCGCGGCGAGACGCGCAGCGTGTAGCCGCCGTCGTCGCGGCGTTCGTGCGCGAACGCGAGCACCGCAGCGCCGGACAGCCGCGCCATCTGGTGCGTGGAGGTGAGGCTCGAGGCGGGGCGCCCGAAGAAGGGCACGAACACGCTGTCGCCGCGGCGCGTTTCCTGGTCCGGCGCGAACCACAGCACGCCGCCCGACTTGAGGTGGCGGATCGCGGGGCGCAGTTCCTCGCGGCCGAACATCGCCACCGCGTAGCGCAGGCGGCCGCGCTTGACCGCCCATTCCAGCGGGCCCTGGGCGTGCGGGCGGTACATGCCGGCGAGCGGCACGCGTTCGCACAGCAGGCGGCCGCAGATTTCCAGGGTCGTGAAGTGGCCGGACACGAGGATCACGCCGCGTCCTTCGGCGCGCGCCGCCTCGAGGTGCTCGAGGCCCTCGATGCGCAGGCCTTCGCGCACCGCGCGGGCCGAACCCCACCAGGCGCGCGCGAACTCGAACAGGCCGATGCCGAGCGCGGCGAAATGGCGGCGCAGCAGCGCCGCGCGCTCGGCGCCCCCGAGCGCGGGGAAGCACAGCGCGAGGTTGCGGGCCGCGACCCGCCGCCGCGTCGCCATCGCGGCACGCAGCAACGCCCCCAGCAACCGCCCCAGTCCGCGCTGCAGCGGCCAGGGCAGATGCGCCAGCGCGACCATCGCGCCCACCAGCAGCCACGTCGGCCAGTCCCGCGGCGCCAGCGGCGGCGGGCCCGCGCTGGTGGGCGAGGCGGCGTCGGTCATGGGACGGATTGTAAGGGGATGCCGCGGCGGCATGCCGTCACCGGCGCGCCCGTCGCTTATCCTTGCGCGATGCGGGCCGACTCCAACGAACGATGGCTGCGCGGCCTGTATTCGGCCGCGCTGTACCTGTTGTTGCCGGCGACGGTCTACCACCTCATCTGGCGCAGCTTCCGCCAGGGCGAATACCTGCAGCGCTGGAACGAGCGCTACGCGGTGTACGGCGACGAGCCCGCGCCCGGCGCCACGGTGTGGGTGCATGCGGTGTCGGTGGGCGAGGTGAATGCCGCGGCGCCGCTGGTCGACGCGCTGCGCGCGCGCCGGCCGGACCTGCGGCTGCTGCTGACCAGCATCACGCCGACCGGATCGGCGCGGATCCGCGCCCTGTGGGGCGACTCGGTCGAGCACGTCTACCTGCCCTACGACCTCCCCGGCGCGGTCGCGCGCTTCCTGCGCCACTTCCGCCCGCGCGTCGGCCTGGTGCTCGAGACCGAACTGTGGCCCAACCTGCTGTTCGGCTGCCGGGACCAGGGCGTGCCGGTGTGGATCGTCAACGCGCGGCTGTCGGAGCGTTCGCTGGGCGGTTATCGCCTGCTGCGGCCATGGCTGTCGCGCGCGCTGCGCACGGTGCGCGGGGTGCTGGCGCAGTCGCCGGCCGATGCGGCGCGGTTCGTGCGGCTGGGCGCGGACCCGGCGGCGACGCGCGACGTCGGCAACCTCAAGTTCGACATCGCGGCCGGCGCGGGCGAGGCGACGTTCGCGGCGGAGTGCCGGCGCCGCCTCGACGGACGGCGCGCCTGGATCGCCGCGAGCACGCATCCCGACGAGGAAGCCGCGGTGATCGCGATGCACCGCCGGCTGCGCGCGCGCTGGCCCGACCTGCTGCTGCTGTGGGCGCCGCGCCACCCGGAGCGTTTCCGCGCCGCCGCCCAGCAGGCGGTCGAAGCCGGATGGCGCGTGGCAACGCGCCGGCTGACGCAGTGGCCGGACGCGGCCGACGACGTGTTCGTGATCGATACGCTAGGCGAGCTGTCGGCGTTCTACGGCTGCGCGCAGGCCGCGTTCGTCGGCGGCAGCCTGCAGGACATCGGCGGCCACAACCTGCTGGAGCCGGCCGCGGCGGGAACGGCGGTCGTCACCGGGCCGCACCTGCGCAACTTCGCCGACATCGCCGCGCGCATGCAGGCCGCCGGCGCGCTGCGCATCGGCGCCGACGCCGGCGCGGTCGTCGCCGGCCTGGAGGAACTGCTCGGATCGCCGGCGCTGCGCGAAGCGATGGTCGCCGCCGGGCTCGCGCTGGTGGAAGAAGGGCGCGGGGCGCTGGAACGCACCCTGGCGCTGCTGGCGGCGGACCTGCCGCCGCCAGCCTGAAGCCGCGCGCCCGGGGCGCGCCGTCGAGCCTTACTGCTGCGACTGCTGGACCGCCTCGCGGTCTTCCTGCGACAGCTGCGCCTCGGCGTCCGCGGTGAGCAGGCGGTTCACGTCGCCGACGTCCTCGACGTCGAGCGTCCCGGCCGCCTGCTCGAGCAGCAGGCGGTTCTGCAGGAAGTTGTACTTGGCCAGCGCGTACTCGCGCTGCGCGTCGAACAGCTTCTGCTGGTTGATCAGCACGTCGATGACGGTGCGGGTGCCGACTTCGAGGCCGACCTGCGAGGCGTCGTACGCGCTCTGCGCCGAGACCAGCGCCAGGCGTCGCGCCTCGACCTCGCTCACGCCCGCGACCAGGGTCTGGTAGGCGTTGCGGGTGTTGCGCACCAGCGCGCGCTTCTGCTGCTCGAGCTCGTCGCGGGCGATGTCGCGCTGCGCCAGCGCCTGGCGCACGCGCGACTGCGTCGCGCCGCCGGAGAAGATCGGCACGTTCAGGGTGACGCCGAACGACGGGCCGCGGCTCTCGCTGCCGGTGGGAAAGGTGCTCGTGAACGGCGGGTCGTCGCTGGTGAAGGTGCTGTCGCCCCAGGACGCGTTCTTGCCGTAGCTGCCGCTGAAGTTCAGCGTCGGCAGGTGGCCGGCGCGCGCGGTGTTGACGTCGGCCTCGCTGGCTTCGACCTGCAGTTCCTTCGCCTTCAGCGCCGGGTTGTTGTCGACCGCGGCGGCGACCCAGCCGTCCGCGTCGCGCTCGGCGGGCAGCGAAGGCTGGAAGTCGGCCGGCAGGCCCTTGAGGTCGGACACCGGCTGGCCGGTGATCTCGGACAGCGCCTGGTAGGCGTCCTCGAGGGCGTTGCGGGTGACGATGGTGTTCGCGCGCGCGCTGTCGTAGGTGGCGCGCGCCTCGTGCACGTCGGTGATCGGCGCCAGGCCGACCTCGAGGCGCTTGCTCGCGAAGTCGAACTGCTTCTTCAGCGCCGCTTCCTGCGCTTCGGCGGCGGCCAGCGTCTCGATCGCGACGAGCACGTCGAAGTAGGCCTTCGAGGTGCGCGTGATCAGCGTGTCGCCCGCCGAATCCAGGGTGAAGTCCGCGGCGCGGCTCAGCGCGTTCTCGCTGCGCACGCGGCTGAACTTGCCGAAGTCGAACAGCACCTGGTCGACGTTGACGCCGAGGCGGCGGCTGTTGCTGGTGGTGTCGGAGTCGCCGGTGAAGCGCACGGGTTCGCCCGTGTCCGGGTCGAACTGAGTCTGCGTCGAGGGACCGGTGGACTTCGAGCGGTTGTAGCTGGCCGAGCCGTCGAGCTGCGGCAGCAGCGCGGCGCGCGCCTGCACGGCGCCTTCCTTGGTCACCAGGCGGCCGGATTCGGCGGCGGCGAACTGCGGGTCGCCCGCGCGCGCGAGCTGGTAGGCCTGCAGCAGGTCTTCGGCCTGCGCGGCGGCCGGAAGCAGGGCGACGGCGAGGGCGATGGCGAGGGAGCGACGAATCATGGGGATCCTTTGCATCGGTTGCGCGCTTCCGGCGCGCGTGGGGGTTGCCAGCGGTGGGTTACCAGTCGAAGCGGGGCGCGGGTTCGGCGCCGGCCAGGTACGGAATCTCGGTTTCGAACAACGATTCGACGCGCGGCGCGTTGACGCCGTCGGCGCGGACCAGCACCGCGTCCATCGCCGGCGCGTGGCCGCGGACCGCGAACAGGCGGCGGCCGGGCTTCAGCCAGCGCAGGAAGCGTTCCGGCACGTCGGCGACGGCGCCGGAGACGCAGACGGCGTCGAAGCGGCGATCGGTGTCCCAGGCCAGCGCGTCGGCGACTTCGAGCGCGACGTTGCCGCCGAGGCCGCTCGCGTCCAGGCGCGCGCGCGCCGTGTCGACGAAGTCGGCGTGGCGCTCCAGGCTCAGCACGTCGCCGGCGAGCGCGCCGAGGCATGCCGCGAACCAGCCGCTGCCGGCGCCGATCTCGAGCACCGAATCGCCGGGCCGCAACGCGAGCGCCTGCAGCACCCGCGCCTCGACGACCGGCTTGAGCATCACTTCGCCGTGGCCGATCGGCAGCTGCAGGTCGGCGTAGGCGAGCGCGCGGTTCGCCTCGGCCACGAAGGCCTCGCGCGGCAGCGCGGCGAGCACCTCGAGCACGCGGGTGTCCAGCACGTCCCACGGCCGGATCTGCTGCTCGACCATGGTTTCGCGGACGCGGGCGTAATCGGGACTGCTCATCTGTTTCACCGGGTGGGGATTGCGGGGTCGGGGCGACGTGGCGCCGGACCCGCGATTCTACCCGCCCGGGGCGGGGCGGACGGCGACAGGATGACTGTGCTACCACACCATGACTGAGTGCCGGAAGTCACCGGGACTGCCGTCACCGGGACTGCCGTCACCACGGCCGCGTCCTGCACAGCCGGAGGCGCCGCACGGTCCTCAGCGGCGTCCATAGGCGCGCAGGAACATGTCCACGGTCGCCTCGACGTGGCGCTCCGCCTCGCGCCGCGCCATGCCGGCGCAGCAGCCGAAGACCATCCGCGCGTGCGGCTCGCCCTTGAGCAGGGTGAAGAACTGCGCGGACGCCCGCGGCACATCGTCGATCTCGAGCTCGCCCGTGGCGACGCGGCGCCGCAGCAGCTCGGCGAATCCGGCCTGCACGCGCTCCGGTCCGGCCTCCCAGAACATCCGCGGCAGCGGGGAATCGGCCATCCGCGGCGAGCACAGGATGCGATGCCCGGCCAGCGCCTCGGGCGCGCTGATCATCCCGAAGAACGCGCGCGCCACCTGCAGCAGGCGCTCGCGCAGCGGCACGTCCGGCTGCGCGTCGAACAGCGCGGTGGGGAGCTGCTGCTCGCAGTAGGACTTCACCACCGCGGCGAACAGCGCTTCCTTGTCGCCGAAGTGGCTGTAGACCGTCAGCTTGGAGACGCCGGCCGCGGCCGCGATCTGGTCCATGCTGGCGGCGTCGAAGCCCTGGGCGGTGAACAGCTTGCGGGCCGCCTCGAGGATCGCGTTGCCCTTGCCCAGGTCCTTCGGGCGGCCGGGGGTCGCGGCCGGACGGCGCGGGCGGGAGGCGGGGGTGGCGGGACGCGGGGACATGCTCCAATACTAGACTATCGGGTTTGTTATTTATACCATACCCGGCAGTTCATTAATTTGCCGGCCGGCATCGGAGACACGCATGGGAAGCGGGCGCCTGGACAGCGGCACCGGATCGCGGGGCGCGGCGTGGCTGCCGGCGCTGGCGCTGGGGCTGGCGGGAACGCTGGCGCTCGGCGGCTGCGGCGGCGGCGATGCGGCTGCGCCGCCGCCGCGCGTCGTGCTGGTGGTGCATCCCGGCGCCGCCGGCGATCCGGGCGGGCTGGCCTTCGCCGGCGAAGTGCGCGCGCGCGAGGAGAGCGCGCTGTCGTTCCGCGTCGGCGGCAAGCTGGTGCGCCGCTTCGTGGACGTCGGCGACCGCGTGCGCGCCGGCCAGGTGCTCGCCGAACTCGATGCGCAGGACTTGCAGCTGCAGGCCGGCGCCGCGCAGGCCCAGCTCGCCGCCGCGCAGGGCGAGCTGGCGCGCGCCTCGGCCGACCGCGCGCGCTACGCGCAGCTCGCGCGACAGCAACTGGTCAGCCGTTCC
>JBQCJF010000025.1:0-5809 GCA_051953015.1 Luteimonas sp. | reverse complement strand
CGATCGAGGAAGGGCTGCACCGAATCGCGGCCGAGATAGGGATTGGCGGTGACCGCGTCCGCGCCGTAGCGGTCGAACGCCTCGGCCGCATACTGCTGGGCGGTCGAGCCGATGTCGCCGCGCTTGGCGTCGAGGATCACCGGCACGCCGGGATGCGCCGCATGAACGTGCGCGATCAGGCGTTCGAGCGCGCCTTCGGCGGCATGCGCGGCGAAATGCGCGATCTGCGGCTTGAAGCAGCACACCAGGTCTGCGGTGGCGTCGACGATCGCGCGCACTTCGCGCAGCTGCTCCGGCCAGGTCGCGCCGACGACGAGCATGCAGTTGCCGTTCGCGTTCCACTCGCGCGCGACCTTCTCGGCGACGTGCTGGTACAGCGGGCGGGTGGCGCCGACTCCGGCCGGCGAGGCGACGAGATCCTGCAGGTCGCCCGCGCCGGGATTCGAGGTGCGGCACAGGATCACGACGCCGCGGTCGGCGCGGTCGAGGAACGGCTGCAGCGAATCGCGGCCGAGGTAGGGATTGGCGGTGACCGCGTCCGCGCCGTAGCGGTCGAAGGCTTCGGCGGCATAGCGTTGCGCGGTCGAGCCGATGTCGCCGCGCTTGGCGTCGAGGATCACCGGGATGCCGGGGTGCGCGGCATGGATGTGGCCGATCAGCCGCGCGAGCGCCCCTTCGGCGCCGAGCGCGGCGAAGTGCGCGATCTGCGGCTTGAAGCAGCAGGCGTACGCCGCGGTCGCATCGACGATGTCGCGGCAGAACGCGAACACCGCCTCCGGGTCGCCGGCGAAGCGCGCGGGGAACTTCGCCGGTTCCGGATCCAGGCCCACGCAGACGAGCGAGCCGGAAGCGTTCCACCGGTTTTTCAGTTGGTGTATGAACGACATGGCGACTCTCCTGTAGAGCGGACCCATGGTCCGCTCAGCCGACCATGGGTCGGCTCTACTTCAGCGCCTTGAAGCGCAGGCGGTGCGGGCCGGCGTCGTCGCCGAAGCGACGCTTCTTGTCTTCCTCGTACTCGCGGTAATTGCCCTGGAAGAACTCCACGTGCGAGTCGCCCTCGAAGGCGAGGATGTGCGTGGCGATGCGGTCCAGGAACCAGCGGTCGTGCGAGATCACGAAGGCGTTGCCGGGGAACTCGAGCAGCGCGTCCTCGAGCGCACGCAGCGTTTCGATGTCCAAGTCGTTCGACGGTTCGTCGAGCAGCAGCACGTTGCCGCCCTGCAGCAGGGTCTTGGCCATGTGCAGGCGGCCGCGCTCGCCGCCGGAGAGCGTGCCGACCAGCTTCTGCTGGTCCTGGCCCTTGAAGTTGAAGCGGCCGATGTAGGCGCGCGACTGGATCTCGATGCCGTTGATGTTGAGGATGTCGAGGCCGCCGCTGACTTCCTGGAACACGTTGTGGTTCCCGGCCAGCGCGTCGCGGCTCTGGTCGACGTACGCGAGCTTGACCGTCGGGCCCATGTCGATCTCGCCGGAATCCGGCTTCTCCTGGCCCGTGATCATGCGGAACAGCGTCGACTTGCCGGCGCCGTTGGGGCCGATGATGCCGACGATCGCGCCCGGCGGCACCGAGAAGGAGAGGTCGTCGATCAGCAGGCGGTCGCCGAACTTCTTCGACACGCCCTTGAACTCGATCACCTTGTTGCCCAGGCGCTCGCCCGGCGGGATGAAGATCTCGTTGGTTTCGTTGCGCTTCTGGTAGTCGACCGCCTGCAGTTCCTCGATGCGGGCCAGGCGCGCCTTGCCCTTGGAGCGGCCGCCCTTGGCGTTCTGCCGCGCCCACTCGAGTTCCTTCTGGATGGCCTTCTGGCGCGCCTTTTCCGAGGATTCCTCGCGCTTGAGGCGGTCTTCCTTCTGCACCAGCCACTCGGTGTAGTTGCCCTTCCACGGGATGCCGCGGCCGCGGTCGAGCTCGAGGATCCACTCGGCGGCGTTGTCGAGGAAGTAGCGGTCGTGGGTGACCGCGACCACGGTGCCGGTATAGCGCGCGAGGAACTGCTCCAGCCATTCGACGGATTCGGCGTCGAGGTGGTTGGTCGGCTCGTCGAGCAGCAGCATGTCCGGCTTCTGCAGCAGCAGGCGGCACAGCGCCACGCGGCGCTTCTCGCCGCCCGACAGGTTGCCGATCTTCGCCTCCCACGGCGGCAGGCGCAGCGCGTCGGCCGCCACTTCCAGCTGGTTCTCGAGGGTGTGCGCGTCGCCGGCGGCGAGGATCGCCTCCAGGCGCTCCTGTTCCTTCGCCAGCGCGTCGAAGTCGGCGCCTTCCTCGGCGTACGCGGCGTACACCGCGTCGAGCGCGGCCTGCGCGTTCAGCACTTCGCCGACGCCTTCCTCGACCGCTTCGCGCACGGTCTTGTCCGGATCGATCTGCGGTTCCTGCGGCAGGTAGCCGACCTTGATGCCGGTCGCCGGGCGCGCTTCGCCGCTGAAATCGGTGTCGACGCCGGCCATGATCTTCAGCACCGTCGACTTGCCCGCGCCGTTCAGGCCGAGCAGGCCGATCTTCGCGCCCGGGAAGAACGACAGCGAGATGTCCTTGATGATCTGGCGCTTCGGCGGGACCGTCTTGGACACGCCGTTCATGGTGTAGATGTATTGCATGGGGGCCTCACGGGGATGCGGCGCCGCGAGGGCGCCGCAGGTAAGCGGGCGGCGCCTGCGCAGGACAGGGCCGCGGACCGACTCGGGATGCGTCGATTATAGCGCCTGCGCCCCGGGCTTCCGACCGGCACCGGGCCGCCGGCGACCACCGGGGCGCAGCCGGCGCGCCCACGCCGCCGCCCGGACCGGAGCCCGCCAGGCCGGGGAATCGGCAGGCCCTGCGGGCTACAATCCGCCGATCCCCACGGTTTCCGGAGTGCTCCCCGATGTTCCCGCGCGACGCCCGCATCGAAGGCTACGACCCCGAACTCGCCCAGGCCATCGCCGACGAGCGCCGTCGCCAGGAAGACCACGTCGAGCTGATCGCCTCCGAGAACTACGCCAGCCCGCGGGTGATGGAAGCGCAGGGCAGCGTGCTGACCAACAAGTACGCCGAGGGCTATCCGGGCAAGCGCTATTACGGCGGCTGCGAGTACGTCGACGTCGCCGAGCAGCTGGCGATCGACCGTTGCAAGCAGCTCTTCGGCGCCCCGCCTTTCGACGATATGTACGCCAACGTCCAGCCGCATTCCGGCTCGCAGGCCAACCAGGCCGTGTACCTCGCGCTGCTCTCGCCCGGCGACCGCATCCTCGGCATGTCGCTCGCGCACGGCGGGCATCTCACCCACGGCGCGAAGGTCAACATCAGCGGCAAGCTCTTCGACGCCGTGCAGTACGGCGTGGACGACCAGGGCCTGATCGACTACGACGAGGTCGAGCGCCTCGCGCTGGAGCACAGGCCGAAGATGGTCGTCGCCGGCTTCTCCGCGTATTCGCAGGTGGTCGACTGGGCGCGCTTCCGCGCGATCGCCGACAAGGTCGGCGCGTACCTGTTCGTGGACATGGCGCACGTCGCCGGCCTCGTCGCCGCCGGCGTCTATCCGAACCCGGTGCCGCACGCGCACGTCGTCACCTCGACCACCCACAAGACCCTGCGCGGCCCGCGCGGCGGCATCATCGTCGCCAGCAGCGCCGCCCAGGGCGACGCCGCCGAGGAGATCGCGAAGAAGCTGCAGTCGATCGTGTTCCCCGGCATCCAGGGCGGCCCGCTCATGCACGTGATCGCGGCCAAGGCGGTCGCGTTCAGGGAAGCGCTGGAGCCCGACTTCAAGGCCTACCAGGCGCAGGTGGTGAAGAACGCCCAGGCGATGGCGGAGACGATCATTTCGCGCGGCTACAAGATCGTGTCCGGCGGCACGCAGAACCACCTGATGCTCGTGGACATGATCGGCAAGAACATCACCGGCAAGGATGCGGAAGCCGCGCTCGGACGCGCCCACATCACCGTCAACAAGAACGCGGTGCCGAACGACCCGCAGAAGCCCTTCGTCACCTCGGGCCTGCGCATCGGCACGCCGGCCGTGACCACGCGGGGTTACCGCGAGTCCGATTGCATCTCGCTGGCGAACTGGATCTGCGACGTGCTCGACAACCCGAACGACGGCAACGTCATCGCGCGCGTCCGCGACGCGGTGACGTCGCAGTGCGCGCAGTTCCCGGTGTACGGCTGACGGCGGATGCACTGCCCGTTCTGCCAGCACGCAGACACCCGCGTCATCGACTCGCGCGTCAGCGAGGACGGCGCGCAGATCCGCCGCCGGCGCGAATGCGAGGCCTGCGGCGAGCGCTTCAGCACGCTGGAGACGATCGAGCTCAAGCTGCCCGCCATCGTCAAGAGCGACGGGCGCCGCGACGTCTTCGACGCGCGCAAGCTGCGCCAGGGCTTCGACCGCGCGCTGCAGAAGCGGCCGGTGTCCGAGGAGCAGATCGAGGCGGCGGTGCGCGCGGTCGTCCACCAGCTGCGCATGACCACCGAGCGCGAGATCGCCTCGCGCCGCGTCGGCGAGTTCGTGATGGCCGAGCTGCGCAAGCTCGACCACGTCGGCTACGTGCGCTTCGCCTCGGTGTACCGCTCGTTCGAGGACGTGGCCGACTTCCGCGAGGAACTCGACCGCCTCGAGCGCGACCTTCCCGGCGAGGGCCAGCTGCCGCTGCTCGGCGCGGACGTCGTGCCCATCGACCGGCACCACGAAAAGAAGAAGAAATGAGCGAATCCCCAGTCGGCGGCCGGCCGGTGTTCACCGCCCTCGACCACGCGATGATGGCGCGCGCGCTGCGGCTGGCCGCGCGCGGCGTGTTCACGACGCGGCCGAACCCCATGGTCGGCTGCGTGATCGTGCGCGACGGCGAGATCGTCGGCGAAGGCTGGCACGAACGCGCCGGCGGACCGCACGCCGAGGTGTTCGCGCTGGAAGGCGCGCGCGAGCGGGCGCGCGGCGCGACGGCCTATGTGTCGCTGGAGCCCTGCTCGCACACCGGGAAAACCGGCCCCTGCGCCGATGCGCTCGTCGCCGCCGGCGTGACGCGCGTCGTCGGTGCGATGCGCGACCCGAACCCGAAGGTCGACGGCGGCGGCTACCAGCGCCTGCGCGACGCCGGCCTGCAGGTCGACGAGGGCCTGATGGAAGCGCAGGCACGCGAGCTCAACCGCGGCTTCCTGTCCCGCATCGAGCGCGGCCGGCCGTGGCTGCGGGTCAAGCTCGCGACCAGCCTCGACGGGCGCAGCGCCCTCGCGTCCGGCGACTCGAAGTGGATCAGCGGCGAGCCCGCGCGCCGCGACGTGCACCGCTGGCGCGCCCGCGCCGGCGCGCTGCTCACCGGCGCCGGCACGGTGCTGGTCGACGATCCGCACCTGACCGTGCGGCTGGAACCCGGCGCCGACGGCAAACCCGTCGCGTTCGAGCCGCCGTTGCGCGTCGTGCTCGACCCCGGCCTGGCGACGGTCGCGCGCGGCCACATCCGCGAGGGCGATGCGCCCACGCTGTACCTGCACGCGCCGGACGCGCGCATGCCGCGCGGCGTCGACGCGCAGCATGCGCACGTGCCGGTGCGCGCGGGCCTGTTCGACCTGCACGCCGTGCTCGCGCTGCTGGCCGAGCGCGGCATCAACGAGGTCCAGGTGGAGGCGGGCGCGACCCTGGCCGGCGCATTCCTCGCCGCCGGCCTGGTCGACGAACTGCTGCTGTACGTGGCGCCGGTGATCCTCGGCGAGCGCGCGCGCCCGTTGTTCGAAGGCCTGCACATCGACGCGATGACCGAACGGCTGGGCATGCGCATCGTCGAGACCCGCCGCATCGGCGCGGACGTGCGCGTGCTGCTGCGTCCCGAA
>JBQCJF010000024.1:0-38026 GCA_051953015.1 Luteimonas sp. | reverse complement strand
AGCGCGACGAGCTGCTGGTCGAGGCGCAGCAGCGGCTGCTGCGCGACGAGCGCGTCGATGCGGTTGCCGATGCCGGCACGCTGCCGGCTGACGGCGACGTCCCAGGCGGCGGCCGCGGCATCGCGCGCGCGCTGCGCGTCGGCGAGCTGCGCGTCGAGCGAGCGCAGCGCCTGCAGCGCATCGGCGACTTCGCGCAGCGCGCCGACCAGCGACTGGTCGTACGCGGCGACGGCGAGATCGTAGTCGGCGTCGCTCTTCGACAGCCGGCTGCGCAGGCCGCCGCCGTCGAAGATCGGCAGGCTCAGCGCCGGGCCGCCGAAGCCGAGCAGGGCCTTGCTGCTGAAGAGATCGCCGAGGTTCGGCGCGGCGAGGCCGACGATCGCGCTGAGGTTCACGCTCGGCTTGAACGCGGCCTGGCTGGCGTCGATGCCGCGGGCGGCGGCTTCGACGCGCCAGCGCGCGGCGACCACGTCGGCGCGATGGCCGAGCAGTTCGCTCGGCAGCACCGCCGGCACGCCGGGCGTGGCGGCCTGCAGGTGCGGGCGCTCGATCGACAGGCCGCGGTCGGGACCCTTGCCGAGCAGCGCGGCGAGCGCGTTGCGCATCGCGTCGACCTGCTGCTGCGCGGCGCCGGCCTGCTGCGCGGCGACGGCGACCGCGCTGCGGCCCTGGTCGGCCTGCATGCGGTTGTCGATGCCGGCGTCCACGCGCTGTCGGCCGAGCGTGGCGAGCTCGGTGGCGCGCTCGCGTTCGTGGTTGGCGACGTCGAGCGCCGCGTACGCCTGGTCGAGCGCGATGTAGGCCTTCGCGACGTTGGCGGCGAGGCTCACGCGCGCGGCCTGCGCCTCGACCTTGGCGGCGCGCGCCTGGCCGACGGCGGCCAGCCAGGTGGCGCGCTGGCCGCCCCACAGGTCGGGCGCGTACTTGAAGTCGAGCATCAGCACCGGGCTGAACTTCAGGTCGCCCCCCATCGGCGGTTCGACGAAGGTTTCGGGGATCTGCACGCCGGTGTACTGCGCGCTCGCGCCGAGCGAGGGCTGGCGCGCGGCGTCGGCGAGGCCGGCCTGCGCCTGCGCCTGGCGCATGCGCGCGTCGGCGGCCTGCAGGCCGGGCGAGCCGGCGAGCGCCTCGTCGACGAGGGCGTCGAGCTGCGGATCGCCGAACGCGCGCCACCAGCGCACGTCGGGGAAGGTCGTCGCCGCGCCGCCGCCGAGGGTGCGCGACGCGGCGAGCGCATCGGCGTCCATCGGCGCGGTCGCGGGCGCAAGGCCGTGGGTGCTCGCGCAGCCGGCGAGCAGCGCCGCGGCGAGCGCGGCGCCGAGGGCGGCTGCACCAACGGGCTTCGCCGCCCGCCGCGCGTCGGGGCGCGGCGAGCCAGTTTTCTGGAAGGTCATGGGCGTGGGGTCGGTGTGGAAAGGTTGTCGCGGACGCGGACGAGCAGGTCGGTCAGCTGCTGGCGCTCGGCATCGCTCATGCCCTGCATGGCGAACTCGCGCACGCGCATGCCGCACTGGTTGATGTCCTGCCAGATGATGGTCCCGGCCTCGGTGAGGCGGATGTCGAGCGCGCGCCGGTCGCTGGGATCGGCGACGCGCACGATCAGCCCGCGCGCCTCGAGCTTGTCCAGCAACCGGGTCATGGCGCCGGGGTTCACTTCGGCGGCGCGCGCGAGGTCGGTGACGCTGGCGTTGCCGCCCGCGAGCTTCTTCAGGGTGATGTACTGGCTGAAGGTGAGGTCGTGGCCGAGCTTGTCCAGTTCCACCGCCATTCGCGCCCACATGGCGTCGCGGGTCTGGCGCAGCAGGATGCCCAGCGCGGAAGCGGTGCAGGGCTCCGCGGGGAGATCCCAGAGGGGGGCAGGGGGCTTTTTCATGGGCGCGCATATTGCTACCCATGACAATATTTGTCAATGCAAATATTCGACGGGCATTAAAAGCCCGGGCACCGACATCCCGGGCTCATCGGGCCGGGCCCGCCCCGCCGGCGACCTCAGGCCACCCGGTGCAGGACCAGCTCCAGGACCGCCTTGCTGCCGAAGAAGGCCAGGACCAGCAGGGCCATGGCGGAGAGGGTCCAGCGGACCGCGATCCGGCCGCGCCAGCCACGCCGCCAGCGGCCCAGCAGCAGCCCGCCGAACAGCAGCCAGGACAGCACGCTCAGCACGGTCTTGTGGACCAGGTGCTGGGCGAACAGGTCCTGCACGAACAGGACGCCGGTGAGCAGGGTGGCGGTGAGCAGGACGAAGCCGGCGCCCACGGTGCGGAACAGCAGCGATTCCAGGTCCACCAGCGGCGGCAGCGCGCGCAGCCACGGGCCGATGCGATGCCGGCGCAGCGCGCGCTCCTGCAGCCAAAGCATCACCGCGAGCAGCGCCGCGACGGCGAGGGTGGCGTAGGCGAGCAGCGCGCACCAGGCGTGGAGCTGCAGGCGCCAGTCCATCGGTTCGGCGAGATGCCGGCCGTAGGCCGCGTAGGCGGCCAGGACCAGCGCGGCCAGCGGATAGGCGACCACGCCGAGCGCGGCCATGCGCCCGCCGGCGCCGAACAGGGTGGTCAGCGCCGCCATGCCGAGGCCGACCAGCGACAGCGCCGAGAAGAAATGCATGTCGGCCACGCCGCTGGCGCGCCACGCGAGCAGGTGCACGCCCGCATGCAGCAGTACGCCGACGATGGCCGCGCCCAGCCAGGCCATCGGCGCGCGTTCGGCGCGGCGCAGGTCCGCGACCAGGAGTGCCGCCGCCGCGAGGTATGCCGCCACCGAAAGCCATGCGATCGCCATGCGCGGAGTGTCGCATGGCGCCATCGCCGGCGGAGGCCGGAGCGGGGCGCGGCGGCCCGCCGGCTATAATCGACGGCCATTTTCGCCGGCGGCCGCCCCGCCCGGGACGCAATGTTCGAATCCCTCACCCAGCGCCTGTCCGGCACCCTCGAGCGCCTGCGCGGCCGCGGCCGCCTGACCGAGTCCAACATCAGCGAAGCGCTGCGCGAAGTGCGCGTGGCCCTGCTCGAGGCCGACGTCGCGTTGCCGGTGGTGCAGGCGCTGATCCAGCGCATCAAGGTGCGCGCGGTCGGCCAGGAAGTGCTGAAGTCGCTGACGCCGGGCCAGGCGCTGATCAAGGTCGTGCGCGACGAGCTCACCCTCGTCATGGGCGCGCAGGCCAGCGACCTCAACCTCAACGTGCCCGCGCCGGCGGTGGTGCTGATGGCCGGCCTGCAGGGCGCGGGCAAGACCACCACCGTCGCCAAGCTCGGCAAGCACCTGAAGGAGCGACGCAAGAAGAAGGTGATGGTCGTGTCGGCGGACGTGTACCGCCCGGCCGCGATCGAGCAGCTGAAGACGCTGGCGCAGCAGGTCGGCGTCGCGTTCTTCCCGTCGGACGCCTCGCAGAAGCCCGAGGCGATCGTGCGCGCGGCGATCGACGAGGCGCGCAAGACCTTCGTCGACGTGCTCATCGTCGACACCGCCGGCCGCACCAGCATCGACGACGCGATGATGTCGGAGATCAAGGCGCTGCACGCGGAGGTCAAGCCCGTCGAAACGCTGTTCGTCGTCGACTCGATGACCGGCCAGGACGCCGCCGTCACCGCGAAGCACTTCGGCGAGGCGCTGCCGCTCACCGGCGTCGTGCTGACGAAGACCGACGGCGACGCGCGCGGCGGCGCCGCGCTCAGCGTGCGCTACGTCACCGGCAAGCCGGTCAAGTTCGTGGGCACCGGCGAGAAGCCCGAAGGCCTCGACGTGTTCCATCCGGACCGCGTCGCCAGCCGCATCCTCGACATGGGCGACGTGCTGTCGCTGGTCGAGCAGGTCGAGCAGCAGGTCGACAGGGACAAGGCGCAGAAGCTCGCCGAGAAGGTCGCCAAGGGCAGCAGGTTCGACCTGAACGACATGCGCGACCAGCTCGAGCAGATGCAGAACATGGGCGGCCTGGCCGGCCTGATGGACAAGCTGCCCGGCGTCGGCCAGATCCCCGACCACGTCAAGGCGCAGGTCACCGGCAAGGAATTGCCGCGCATGGTCGCGATCATCAACTCGATGACGAAGAAGGAGCGCCGCAACCCGACGCTGCTCAACGGCTCGCGGCGCGCGCGCATCGCCAGGGGCGCGGGCCTCACGCCCGCCGACGTCAACAAGCTGATGAAGCAGTACCAGCAGATGGAAAAGATGATGTCGAAGATGGGCCGCGGCGGCATGAAGGGCCTGATGCGCGGCATGCAGGGCATGATGGGCGGCGCCGGCGGCGGCATGCCGTTCCGCCGCTGACATGAAGCGCGGCGCGCACCGCGAGCGGCACCGCGGCGGGCACGCCGGCTGGCTGCGCGCGGCGGTGCTCGGCGCGAACGACGGCATCGTGTCCACCGCATCGCTGGTCGTCGGCATGGCGGCGGCGGGCGCGGCGCACGGGCCGGTGCTGCTCGCCGGACTCGCCGGGCTGGTCGGCGGCGCGATGTCCATGGCCGCCGGCGAATACGTGTCGGTGAGCTCGCAGGCCGACGCCGAGCATGCGGACCTGGAGAAGGAGCGGCGCGAGCTGCAGGAATTCCCCGAAGGCGAGCATCGCGAGCTGGTCGGCATCTACGTGCGCCGCGGCCTCGAACCTGCGCTCGCCGAACAGGTCGCGACCCAGCTGGCGGCGCACGACGCGCTGGCGGCGCATGCGCGCGACGAACTCGGGATCACCGAAATCCTGCGGGCACGGCCGCTGCAGGCGGCGCTGGCCTCCGCGGCCGCGTTCGCCGTGGGCGCGGCGCTGCCGATCGGCGTCGTCCTCGGCGTTCCCCCGGCCAGCGCCGGCGGCTGGGTGACCGGGGTGTCGCTGGCCTGCCTCGCCGTGCTCGGCGGGGTCGCGGCGAAGGTGGGCGGGGCGGCGGTCTGGCGCGGCGCGGCGCGGGTCCTGGCCTGGAGCGCGCTGGCGATGGCCTTCACGGCGGCCGTGGGGCGCCTGTTCGGCGTGGCGATGGCCGGCTGAGTACCGCGGCCCGGGCCGATGGGCTAGAATAGTCGGCTTACCCTGCCATTCCGGCAGCTGGGCAACACCGAAGCAACCATGGTCAAGATCCGCCTCACCCGTGGCGGCGCGAAGAAGCGCCCCTTCTACCACATCATCGTCACCGACAGCCGCAGCGCCCGCGACGGCCGCAACATCGAGCGCGTCGGTTACTACAACCCGGTCGCCGCCGGCAACGAGAAGCGCGTCGAGCTCGACCTGGGCCGCGTGCAGCACTGGGTCGGCCAGGGCGCGCAGATGAGCGACAAGGTCGCCGACCTGTACAAGCAGGCGAGCAAGGCCGCCGCGGCCTGATGTTCCGGGGCCGCGCGATGCGCGGTCCGTCCCGGCAATGACTTCCGAAGCGCCGTCCGCGCAGAAGCCCGCCCCTGAAAAGCGCGTGCTTCTGGGCCGGATCCACGGCGCTTTCGGCGTGCGCGGCGAACTCAAGCTCGAATCGTTCACCGATCCGGCGCGCGGGATCCTGCGCTACCAGCCCTGGATCCTGCGCGACGCGCGCGGCGCCGAGCGCGAGCTCACCGGCGCGCGCGGCCGCGAAACCGCCAAGGGGCTGGTCGCGACGCTGCCCGGCGTCGAGGACCGCGACGCCGCCGACGCGCTGCGCGGCACCGAAGTCTGGGTGCCGCGTTCGGCGCTGCCGCCGCCGGCCGAGGGCGAGTACTACTGGGTCGACCTGGAAGGCCTGCGCGTGGTGAACCTGGAGGGCGCCGACTTCGGCACGGTGTCGCACCTGTTCGCCACCGGCGCGAACGACGTGCTCGTCGCGCAGGGCGGGGCGCCGGACGGCCGCGAGCGCATGATCCCGTTCCTGCAGCCGGACTACGTGCGTTCCGTCGATTTCGACGCGGGCGTGGTCACGGTGGACTGGGACGCGGACTTCTGAGGCGCCGGCCGGGCCGGCCCTACAATTCCCCGATGCGGATCGACATCGTCAGCCTGTTTCCGGACTTCGTGGCGCAGATCGCCGGTCATGGCGTGGTCGGGCGCGCGGCCGGGCGCGGCCTGCTGTCGGTGCACGGCTGGAATCCGCGCGACCACGCGGAGGGCAGCTACCGCCGCGTCGACGACCGTCCGTTCGGCGGCGGCCCGGGCATGGTGATGATGATCGAGCCGCTGCGCGCGACCCTCGCGGCGGCGCGAGCGGCCGATCCGGCGCCGGCGCATGTGGTGTACCTGAGCCCGCAGGGGCGGCGCCTGGACCAGGCGAAGGTCCGCGAACTGGCGGCGCGCCCGCGGCTGGTGCTGCTGTGCGGCCGCGACGAGGGGGTCGACGAGCGCCTGCTGGCGGCCGAGGTCGACGAGGAGCTGTCGATCGGCGACTACGTCCTGTCCGGCGGCGAACTGCCGGCGGCCGTGGTCTTGGACGCGGTGGCGCGGCTCCAGGAGGGCGCCCTCAACGACGCCGAATCCGCGGAGCAGGACAGCTTCGAGGCCGGGCCGGACGGGCTTCGGCTCCTGGACTGTCCACATTACACCCGGCCGGTCGAGCACCCCCTCGGGGCAGTCCCGGAGGTCCTCCTGTCCGGCAACCACGCGGCGATCGCCCGCTGGCGCCGCCAGCAGGCGCTGGGCCGGACCTGGCTGCGGCGGCCGGACCTGCTCGACCGCGAGGGCCTGTCCAGGGCCGACCGGGCCCTGCTGGAGGCCTTCCTCGAACTCGACGCAGCCGAAAAAAACCCGCTATAATTCGCGGCTTAGCTCCATCCGCACCACCAGACCGCTCCATCCGAACCAGTCGTCCACACCAAGCCAAGACGCGGGTCCACGTGCACTCGCGCTACAACAGCCCGGCAGCCAGCGCTTCCAACGAGCACGACCTGACCAGGCACACCAACAGGCCAACACCATGAACAAGCCCTCCATCCATTCGCTGCTGCAGAACTTCGAGACCGAACAGGTGCAGCGCCAGCTGCCGGACTTCGGCCCGGGCGACACCGTCGTCGTCAACGTCAAGGTCAAGGAAGGCAACCGCGAGCGCGTCCAGGCCTACGAGGGCGTGGTCATCGGCAAGAAGAACGCCGGCCTCAATTCCGCGTTCACCGTGCGCAAGATCTCGCACGGCTACGGCGTCGAGCGCGTGTTCCAGACCCACAGCGCGAGCATCGACTCGGTGCAGGTGAAGCGCCGCGGCGCGGTGCGCGCCGGCAAGCTGTACTACCTGCGCGGCCTGGAAGGCAAGAAGGCGCGCATCAAGGAAGACCTGGCGGGCAACGCCAAGGCGAAGGCCGAAGCGGCCGCCGCCGCCGCTGCCGCCGCCGCCGAGTAAGCGGACGCCACGTTTCGCTGCGACGGCCGCCCCTGGGCGGCCGTTCGCGTTTCGAGGCCGCGCACGCCATGCCATCCGGATCCCGCGAACAGGTCACCGGCGTCCGCATCGACCTGTGGTTGTGGGCGGCGCGCTTCTACCGGACGCGCAGCCTCGCGAAGCAGGCGGTGGAGACGGGGAAGGTGGACGTCGACGGCGCGCGGCCGAAGCCGTCGCGCACGCTGCGCGCCGGCGATGCGCTGCGCATCGAGCGCGCCGGCGAAACGTTCGAGGTGACGGGGCTCGGCCTGTCGGACGTGCGCGGGCCGGCGAGCGTCGCGCAGGCCTTGTACGCGGAGTCCGATGCGTCGAAGGCGCGCCGCGCGGAACTGCGCGCGCAGCGCGCCGCCGAGCGCAACGGCTACCAGCCGCCGGAAGGCCGGCCCGACAAGCGCTCGCGGCGCCTGATCCGCGCGCTCGGCGACATCGACGCGACGTAGCGCGCGACCCGTCGCCGGCTCCCGCGCTGCCGGCGCGCGCTACACCGAACGCGACGCGCCCGTGCCGGCGCCGAGGATCGAGCCGCCGGCCTTGAGCAGGTCGCTGAAGTCCACGTCTCCATCGCCGTCGCGGTCGAGGACCGCGCCGAGCAGGCCGCCGTGCTGCCGGCTCGCCTGCTGCGTCTCGTGATGAAGCACCTCGCCGAGCACCTGCGGGGACGGCGTGGCGGTTCCCGTCGCGGCTCCGGCGCCGTCCGCCTGCGAGGTCGCCGCCTGCGGCGGATGGCGCATGCTGAACATGCGCTTGGCGAGATACGCCATCGCGATCGGCGCGAGCCAGCGGAGCAGCATCCCGGCCTTGTCCCGGCCGATGCCGGTGGCCTGGCCTACGGCCTGTTCCGCGCGCGGCTGGCGCGCGCCGAACATGTGGCCGAGGATCTGCGGGCCTTGCGCCTCGCCCTGCATCGCCGCGTCGAGCACGCCGCCGATGTCGCGCTCCCGGTGTTCCTTCAGCGCGCCGAACAGCGACTCCGCGCCCTGTGGCTGGCTGGCATTGCGTCCGAGCGCGCCGAGCAGCAACGGCAGCGCCGCGCCGATCGCGGTGCTCGCCTGCGACGGCGTGATGCCGAGGCGCTGCGCGATCTGCTCGGCAGGCGCGCCCGCCAGGCGGGAGAGGAGGTCGCTGGAGAGGGTGCCGGCCATGGGAAGGTCCTTCGCGTCGCGGGCCTTCCATGCTGGGCCGCGCGGCGTTAGCGCGGCGCCAACGCCCCGCTACAGCAGCGCGCGCAGCCGGTAGAGGGCCTCGAGCGCCTGCTTCGGCGTGAGCTCGTCCGGCTCGATGCCGGCGAGCGCCTCCAGCGCCGCGGACGACGGCGCGAACAATCCGATCTGCTGCGGCGCGTCCAGGTTCTGCGCGGTCAGCGGCGCGGAGGGCGCGTCGCGCCCCTGCGCCTCGAGTTCGGCGAGCCGCGCGCGCGCCTGGCGCACGACCGCCTTCGGCAGGCCGGCGAGGGCGGCGACCTGCAGGCCGAAGCTGCGGTCGGCCGGGCCGTCCTTCACCGCGTGCATGAACACCAGCGATTCGTTGCCGGCCTGGTCGCGGTGCTCGATCGCGTCGAGGTGCACGTTGGCGATGCCGCTGCCGGGCGTCGCCAGTGCGGTCAGCTCGAAGTAGTGCGTGGCGAACAGCGTGTAGCTGCGGTTGGCCGCAGCGAGGTGGCGCGCGCAGGCATCGGCCAGCGCGAGGCCGTCGTAGGTCGAGGTGCCGCGGCCGATCTCGTCCATCAGCACCAGCGATTCGCCGGTGGCGTGGTGGAGGATGTAGCTGGTCTCGCTCATCTCGACCATGAAGGTCGACTGGCCGCGGGCGAGGTCGTCGCCGGCGCCGATGCGGGTGAGGATGCGGTCGATCGGGCCGATCGTCGCGCGCGCGGCCGGCACGAAGCTGCCGATGTGCGCGAGCAGCACGATCAGCGCGTTCTGGCGCATGTAGGTGCTCTTGCCGCCCATGTTCGGGCCGGTGATGACGAGCATGCGGATGCCGTCGCCGTCCCCGTCGCCGAGGACCAGGTCGTTCGGCGTGAACGGCTCCTCGCGCACCGCCTCGACCACCGGGTGGCGGCCGCCCTCGATGCGCAGGCAGGCCGCTTCGACGAGTTGCGGTCGGGACCAGTCCAGCGCCTGCGCGCGCTCGGCGAAGCAGGCGAGCGCGTCGAGCTCGCTCAGCGCGGCGGCGCAGCGCTTGAGCGCCTCGAGGTCCTCGTTCAGCGCGTCGAGCAGGCCCTCGTAGAGCAGCTTCTCGCGGGCGAGGGCGCGCTCGCGCGCCGACAGCACCTTGTCCTCGAACTGCTTGAGTTCCTCGGTGATGTAGCGCTCGGCGCCGGTCAGCGTCTGCCGGCGGGTGTAGTGCGTCGGCGCCTTCGCGGCCTGCGCCTTGCCGATCTCGATGTAGTAGCCGTGGACGCGGTTGTAGCCGACCTTAAGCGTCGGGATGCCGCTGGACTCGCGCTCGCGGCGCTCGAGGTCGACGAGGAACTGGTCGGCATTCGTCGAGAGCCGACGCAGCTCGTCGAGCTCGGCGTCATGGCCTTCGGCGATGACGCCGCCGTCGCGCGCGAGCAGCGGCGGCTGCGGCACGACCGCGGTGGCGAGCAGGTGGGCGTTCGCGCCGTGCTCGCCGAGCTCGGCCGCGAGCGCCTGCAGCCGCGGCGAATCGAGGGGCGCGAGCTGCGCGCGCAGCGACGGCAGCAGGCCGAGGCCGTCGCGCAGGGTCGACAGGTCGCGCGGGCGCGCGCTGCGCAGGGCGATGCGGGCGAGGATGCGCTCCAAGTCGCCGAGCGCGCGGAAGGATTCGCGCAGCGGCTCGTCCGCGCGCGCGTCGACGAGGGTCGCGACCGCGTGGTGGCGCTCGCCGAGGACGCGGCGGTCGCGCAGCGGACGATGCAGCCAGCGCCGCAGCAGGCGCCCGCCCATCGGCGAGACGGTGGTGTCGAGCACGCCGAGCAGGGTGTTGCGCGTGTCGCCGTCGATGCGCGTGTCGAGCTCGAGGTGGCGCCGCGTCGCGGCGTTCATCGCGATCGCCTCGTCCGCGGGCTCGAAGGCGATGCCGGTCAGGTGGGGCAGGCGCTGCTTCTGCGTCTCCTCGACGTAGCCCAGCAGCGCCGCGGCGGCGGCGATGCAGGCGGGCCGGTCGTCGATGCCGAAGCCGCCGAGGTCGTGCACGGCGAAGAAGCGCAGCAGCTGGCGGCGGCCGTTGTCGGCGTCGAACAGCCACGGAGCGCGGCGGCGCAGGCCGCGGCATTCGAGCACCGCCGGCGGCCAGCCGTCCTCGTCGGGGAACAGCACCTCGGCGGGCGACAGGCGCGCGAGCTCGGCTTCCAGCGCGTCGTCGCCGGCGACCTCGTTCACCAGGAAGCGGCCGCCGGAGAGGTCGGCCCAGGCGAGCCCATAGCCGCCGCGGCCGCGCGCGACCGCCAGCAGCAGCGTGTCGCGGCGCTCATCCAGCAGCGCCTCGTCGGTCACGGTGCCCGGGGTGACGATGCGCACCACCTTGCGCTCGACCAGGCCCTTGGCGAGCGCGGGGTCGCCGATCTGCTCGCAGATCGCCACCGACTCGCCCAGCGCCACCAGCCGCGCCAGGTAGCCCTCGTACGCGTGCACCGGCACGCCGGCCATCGGGATCGGCTGCCCCGCAGACGCGCCGCGCTGGGTCAGGGTGATGTCGAGCAGCCGCGCCGCCTTGCGGGCGTCGTCGTAGAACAGCTCGTAGAAGTCCCCCATCCGGAAGAACAGCAGGGTGTCCGGATGCTCCGCCTTGGCGGCGAAGAACTGCTTCATTAGTGGTGTATGTTCGGCCAACTCCTTGGATGCTTTGCCATTATCTTTTGTGTTCAAAGAGTTAGCCATTTTCCGTGTCATATAACTTGGGACATCTGATCCCACTTTACCCCAGCTTAGGACGGTTGGTTGTAGCCCATCTGTAGCCCGATGCAGTATGGTTGCCCCACACGGACCAATTCGTGGGCTACAAATGAAAACGAACCTGACGCTTACACTGATCCGGGATCGGCTTCGCGCGGATGTAAAGCCCGTTTTCAAGCCAAACGGCCAGCTGGAATGGAAGCCTAGACCAGAAGGCGATCGGGCGCCCTACATTGTCTTCGACACGAACCAGGACGCGCCCACCGGTTTCGGCGTCAAAGTCGGCCAGCGGCTGTCCTTCGTCCTCCAGCGCCGGGCTGGCACGAAGGTGGTCAAGGTCAAGGTCGGCAATGTGTCCTACTTCGACAGCCTGGACGCGGCCAGGCGCCGGGCCAGGGAACTTGCCCTGCAGATCGAGGACACCGGTGAGAACCCCAACACCCTCGCCAGGGCAAAGGCCGAGAACGAGGAGGTGTCAGCGGCCAAGATGACGCTGGCCAAGGCCTTCGCGATCTACCGCAACCACCTGGTCAACCGCCAGCGGCCGGCCAAGGAAAGCAGCCTCAAAAACTACGACCTGGCCGCGCGACGGCTGGACCGGGACGGCATCAAGTTGCTGCACAAGACCCTGGGCTCGCTCAAGGGGCCGCAGATCGTCGCCGCCTTCGACACGATGGCCAACTCCCCCAGGCCTCCGCATCCCAACCTCAAGCGCAAGCCCACACGCGTGCCGGCCAAGGCCAAGAAAGGGGAGGGGATCCGCACGGCCACCGAGCAGACCTTCCGTTGGGCCAGCGCCGCTACCCGGTTCGTCATCGACCTGGAGGCAGCCAACGCCGACCTGGAAGGTCGCGAGCCGTCGATCGTGCGTAATCCGTTCGATGTGCTGAAAACCCAGGAGCGTTTTCGCGATCGCATCGAGCTTGAAAAGGCTTACGCCAAGAGCGCTGCACGCAACCCCTTGTCGATCCAGGACGGATCGCTAGGCCGCTTCCTCAATGCGCTGTGGGCTCGACGGCAGGTGGAGAACTACAAAACAGCCTGCGACTACCTGCTCCTGACACTGCTTTGGGGCACGCGCCGCGGTGAAGCTGCACCTCTGATGTGGCGCGACCAGATCACGAGCGAGCAGGCCAAGTTTGCGTCGTATGTCGACATGAACAATCGAAGGGTCCTGTTCCACGACACCAAGAACCACAGCGACCTGGAGCTTCCAATTGCTCCAGCTGCCTTTGAGATCCTGACGCAGCGGCGGGAAGGGAAGATCAAGGTCCCAAAGCAGCAGGCCAAGTGGGTGTTCCCGGCACGATCGAGTAAAGCGGTCCAGGGCCACTACCTGGACAGCAAGGCGATCCTGACGGGCCTGCGCAAATCCGCCCGCATCGAAATCCTGCGCACCCAGGACCTGCGCCGGACCTTCGGCAGCGTTGCCGAGAGCATGACCAGCTATGCCATCGTCAAGCGCCTGCTGAACCACAAGTCCCTGTCTGATCCCACTGAGCGCTACACCAAGGCCGAGGAGCCGCGGGTGGTGGAAGCCATGGAGCGGATCGAGCGGGCCATGCTGGAAACGGCCCCACTGGTTGCCACGGCCTTGCTACCCTTGCCCAGCAAGGAGGGGTAGGGGCATGACCGGCGAAATGTTGGAAGACATCAGCAAAGAAGCACGCCTGCGCAAGCTGGCGGCGCTTCGGGAGCACCTGGAGCGGATGCCGCCCGATACTCCCTTTAACACAGGGAAGGCTGCTATCTATGTGGGTGTGTCGACCAAAACATTGGCTCGGTGGCGCCAGGTGAAGGGCATGGGGCCGCGTTTCCGGAAGCCCGTTGTGGCGAAAGGCGCGGCTCGCACGACACAGCCGCACCAATACATCAAGCAAGACCTGGATATATTCAATGCTAACCGGATGAGCAGTGGCGGCTTCGATTTCGCAAGCTTGGTCGAGCCCTGGCAGATCAATGCTGCTGGAGCCATCGAGGGCAGCGCGCTAACCCTGTCCATGGAGGAGCTCCTGGAGGCCGACCTGCTGGTAGCGACGCTGCTGGACGCGCTGGCAGAACCTTGGGTCAGTGCCGCAGCTATGCGGCCATATCGCAACGAGCTGGAGGCGGGCATGCGGAAGGCCATGGAGCAGATCGACAGCAATCTGCTGACCTTGCAGCTTGAAGAGAACACGGCGCTACCTACGGGGAAGAGCAGAGGGAGCGTGTTGTAGGCCCGCTCAACGGAAGCTAAACGAATGGGGCCTTCGGGCCCCATTTTTTTGCTCTGTTTCCAAGTTGTCCCGTGATGTCCCAAGTTGACCGCAGTCGCTGATGGGGCTGGGTTCCGGACCTGTTGCCCAAAATTTTTCTCACGAACTCGGCATCCCGCCGAACAAGTGGAGAAGAGCGATGAGCAAGCGAAAGAAGCGTCGCAACAAACCCAGGCTGGACATCAGCATTTTGCCCGTTGAGATCGATTACTCCATCGAAGCAGAACGAGTAGCCAGTCAGTTGGTCGGTGGTGGAAGCATTTATGTGTTTGGGTTGCAGATGATGATCGAGGCCAACACTGATCCTGACTTCAGGCATGGTTGTGCCATTCGTTGGAACAACCTTCGCGATCCTGGAAACTCATCCAAGCAGCTGATGATCCGGCGCTGCTTCGATATGGCAAGGGCAGATAACAAACTGCATTTCACGGTCGATCTTGTGGATGTCGTCAACCACGAGGAGGCGCCGGAAAATGCCCACTAAACGGCACCAGCACTACCGCCAATACAGTAAGGCAATTAAGGAGCTGGTCCACGCTATCCGGGCTATTCCCACGGGTCCTGGGGTTTGGTCGGCGCGAACGGCCATGGAGGACTTTGTCCAGAAGAACCTTTGCGCGCTGTTGCAGGGTCAACAGATTGCAGCTCACCACGGTTGGCCTGTCGAGATCGATTTTGATCCGCGTGCCTTCAACTTCAAGCCAATTGGTGATCAGCGGCAATCATTTGACTGGGAAAAGCGGGCGCAAGAGGCCTATTTTCTGGCGGTTCGATCGCATGCTCCGTTTGAGGACATCCTTGTCCATGTCTTCACCGAGCTGGAACTTGGTGGAAATTCCAACAACTTGGGGCAGCACTTCACGCCACCAGACCTCAGCCAGCTGATTGCTGCCATTGAAGCTGATCATCGGAAGCGCCACCCCAGGACCAATAATGGATTGGAAAAGGTTGCTGATCCAACCTGTGGAGCGGGTGGGTTGCTGCTGGCCATCGTCTCGGAACACTACAAGAACGGTGGAGCGGCGGCAGTTGCCAACCTGGAGATCCAAGCCAACGACCTGGATCCGTTGTGCTCGGCTATGACCGCGCTTCAGCTCGTGTCGTCAGCTATGGCATGGAATGCGCCGATCGGAAAGGTCGTGATCACGGTGGGCAACGCTCTCACCATGGATCAGAAACCTGCGTTGATCAGCACATACCGGGATATTGCTTCCGCAGCAGCTTAGGACTGCTGGTCTTCCCTTCAATCAAAGCAATTTTGGGGAAGACCAGCAGAAGGCCAGCAGGCATGACCAGCACTGCAAGTGGTTGCCGATGTTGGAGAAGTTTACGAAAACCAGGCGTTGCTGGCCTGCTGGTCATCGTTTTGCATACTTCTCGATACAACACCTTTTGCAACGAACTTCACATTTCATCTTTTGATTTTTTGAAAAACACGAAACCTAAGACCAGCAGACCAGCAGTGGGGTTTTCCGAAATGAAAATCACCACAAAAACAATCACATAAGCCTGCTGGTCTTTGGTGCTGGTCTTCTGCTGGTCTTCCTACTGTGGAAACGAAGACCAGCAGGCGATGCCCAGTCGTGGAGATGCTTTTCCTGGTGGGGTTGACAGATGACGGATTTCTGTTTGGTTGGAGATGTGTCCACAAATGTGGCCACAACGAACATCGGAGATTTCGAGATGAACTCGCAACAGAACAAGATCAAACCGGTAAAGCCTCGAAAGTCCGCGCTCTTGCGGGTGCGGATGGAGCAAGGGCTGGCTGATCGGCTGCGTCGTGCAGCGAACGAGGCGGACATTTCGGCAAGCGACAAGTTGCGTCGGATCCTGGATCAGGTGCTGCCGCAGACCCCGTAAACAAACAATCCCCCGCCGGCCAGGGCGAGGGATTGCGATTGGAGATACAACAATGCCTATGAACAACTTGGCCCAGGAGGGGGAGGCTGTCAAGTCTCCGACCAGCGGTGCCACTACTCCAAGCAAGCCGCAGAGGCGCAAGAAGTCTCAGGCAGAGCAGCCAGCTGCTGACGATAAGGCCAATGCAGCATCAGTGAGCAACCTGATGGAAGCTCGCATGGCCAAGGACGAACAGCTGGAGAAAATGTGGCTTTCGACCCATCGCACCGACACGCGCACGGGCGAACTCAAGCCGCCTTCTCTGGACTGCATTTTTGCTCGGCACATGGTCGCTGGAAAATCGGGTGCCTGGGCCTGCCAAGCAAGCGATACCACGGGCGCCGTCATCCACAGGTGGACCGGCACCTATTGGAGGGCCGTCAATACGGAAGTCGGAGAACTCGTGGCTTCGGACTGGCTGGAGCGACATGCGCCACATGCGGCGGTGCAGGGCAAGTCGGCCCAATGCTGGGCGTATGCGACCAGCCGTCTGCGTCGTCAAAGTCCGCTGCCTGCGATGGACGCCAAGCGCGCCATCGTGCCGTGCGCCGATGCCTACATCGAGGTGCTGCCTAAGGGCAAAGGCTTCCGCGCCTTGTCGCCAGATCCGGCGCTTGGCATGACCCACGCGGTGAAGATCGAGACGGGCGCCAAGGTAAACCGGCGCTATCGGTGGCGTGAACTTCCGGCCAACTCCCTGTTCGCAAAATTCCTGGCCCGAGCCCAACCTGACCCTGCAGTGCGCGATCTTCTCCAGGAGCAGTGTGGAATGACCCTGCTGCCTGGCAACTACTCGCAAGCAGCCTGGTGGTATGGGGCCGCGGGGTCGGGCAAGTCGACGATGGCAGAGCTGGTGGAAGCCATGCACCGGCAGTCAGTTCGCTTGAACCTGGAGACGCTGGGCGATCGTTTTAGCCTGGAACCGTTGATCGGAGCCAGCCTGATCCTGGTAGACGAGGTTGAATGCGAACGCTGGGCCGAGGGCCGCTTCAAAACCCTAGTCTCGGGCAACGGTATCGGCATTGACCGCAAGAATGAGAAGGCATTGGCCTCCTACCACTCGCGCGCCAAATGGCTCATCACCTCCAACAGCGCTCCATTCGTTCGCGACAAGTCCAACGGTGTCTGGCGTCGCCTGGTGGTTGTCTATTGGGGGGTGGAAATCCCCGAGGATGAAAGGATGGAGGACTTCCACAAGGTGCTGCTGGAGAAGGAAGGCAAGCTGATCCTGGATTGGATGCTCGAAGGCGCCCGCCGCATCATCGCGCGTGGCCGCGCTCTTTCCGATCGTGAGCTGCCGGAAGCCGCCCGCCAGGCCAAGCAGCTGGCCCGCAACAACTGCGACAGCGTGCGCGCGTGGGCCAACGACATGCGCGTGGTGCGCCAGGCTGAGCACTGGATGCCGCTGCAGGAGGTCTACAAGCACTACTGCAGCTGGTGTGCGGCTCAAGGCTTCACCGAAAGCGACAAGCTGACCAGCCGCCAGTTCTGGCGGGGCATGGCCGAGGCTGGGCTGGTGAAACCTGATCGCAAGGTCAACCGTCGCATCAACGGCGAGCAGACAGACCTTTACGAAATCGAAATTCTGGGCTCCGCCACCGAGCTTGCCACGACATGGGCCAGCGCCCACAAAGTGGAAACGAACATCGAGAGCACCATGACCGCCGATGATATCTATGGCCAATTCAAGCGGTGGGCCGAAACGATGATCTCCGAGTGCGGGTTCAATTCCAGCAATCTGCTGACGCAAGGCGAATGGATGGCTGCGCTTGCCAAAGCGGGGTTCATCAATGATCGCATCAAGATCGAACGGAACGGTCAGGTCTGCTATCGCATCCGCATCGCCAACCGCTGCGAGAAACCAGTCCCCGACAAGTCAGCGCTCGCGGTCGAGCCGGAGCTGCCCGGAGTGTTTCACTGATGGGCTCGATGACCCTGCACCAGGCGGCGGCAGATGGCCATGCCAAGTTCTGTTTGAGCTTGCTCAAGGAGGGTGCCGAGGTCGATGCCCTGGATGGGTTCGATAGCACGCCCTTGGCAGCTGTCATGCTCACCTACAGCCTGATCCAGGTTGGCGGCGTGTATTTCGAAGAACCCCACAGCAGGCGTCAGGTAGAAGCGCGACTGTCTCATACCGTTCGGATCCTGCTGGCTCATGGAGCTGACCCCGAGCTGATCCGGCAGTCGTTGCATGGCCCCTTCAGCCCACAGGTTGAGGCATGGGTGCAGACCATTGATGCCCAGCGTCGGAGCGATGAAGAGTTGGCATCACTGGATCAGAAGACGGCCAGGGCCACCCGGAAGTCGCGATCCAGCAGGCTTTGATGCGCGGTCAACCTTGACAAACAGGCGAAATAGGTTTGCATGGAAATCAGGGAGGAACCTATGCGCATGACGCTTTCGATCACCATTTTGCTGCTGACCGTTGCCTGGTCGGATGCCTGTATGGCAAGTCCCATGGCGAGCACTTCGCCAGTGGACCCCGACATCCGGTCGCCGATCCTGGGCCCCGCCGTCGCTTGTGAAATGCCCACCTGGACCTACCAGGAGCATGCGAGCCGGGCCAACCAAGAACGCCGGCAGTCCCATGCGGCCATGAAGCGAGTGCTGCGCGAGGAGAGGGATATGGCCTCCATCCTTCGACGGTTGGACGCTCTGGACTATGTAGACCCGCAGCTGCTTTCGGCACTGAACGGTGTCTACGCCCAGATGCGCGCCCGTGGCTACACCGTCATGCCAGTGGAAACCTTTCGTTCTCCAGAGCGCCAGGCGCGGCTACTGGCGACGGGCAATGGCATTACTACCGTGGGCGCCATGCGCTCGTGCCATCAATACGGCCTGGCCGTGGACAGCGTCGTCTTTCGCGATGGCGTGCCGCAATACAACATGCGCGATCCATGGGTGATGCGTGGCTACCAACTGTTCGGAGAGCTGGTGATGGCCCGTGGTCTGGAGTGGGGCGGCAGCTGGAGTAATCCTCGCGATTACGGCCATGTCGAGAAGCGCATCGAGTGCCAGGCAGCGATCCGTTCGGCGCCCCAGTATTTCGCTTCACTGAATATGCGTGTCGCCATGGCTCGCTTTCGTTAGCTTTGACTATTGACAAACAGCCGAAAGGCGTTTGCATGAAGTGTGAAATCGCAGGAGTTTTCATGAACCCCACCGACCTCTACCTGGTTTGGCCCGATCAAGACGACGACACCCGAACGCTGGTGTGCATGTCCGATGCCGGGCCCCAGGGCCTTGAAGACCTGGAGCGTCGGTTCCCGAAGTTGATGCTGGCCATGAGTGCCGCCGAGGTCTATTCGGCGCTCAATGGCTGGATCCGCAAGCCGGTCCACCACGCGGAGAAGGCACCAGCTGGCGCCACCCGTCGCTATTGCCTGGCCGTGGTCAAGAACGGCAAGCCGCACGACAAGATCGTGATCCGTGCCCGCAACCTGAGCCTGGTGCTCGTCAAGGCTCAGGAGGTGTTCCCGGGCTGCCAGTTCGCACGCGCAGGAACGATCGAGCAATGGCAGCAGGGATGGAAGGACATGACGCGCCTGGCCAAGAACTGCGGTCGCAAATTGCCGCGCGCCATCTTGCGCGCCTGATGCCAGCTATCTCATCCATAAACCAGGAGACCTCCATGCACATCAAGAAATCCGCCACTGCCTTGCTCTGGATGGGGAATATCGTCGGCCTTGCGGTCTTGCTCGCTGTTGCTCCAGACGGCATGGCGAAGGGGCACCAGTCCTTCGCTTCAGATCCCAAGCATGCCCAGGAGCGCTGGGTCGTCGGCGACCTGGCGGCCGACAACGGAAGCACCGTAGCAGTCGAAGTTGGGAATGTCGCATCGAAGGGTGCGCTGCGGCGCACCAGTGTCGTGATGCTCGACGGGATAGTTCTCACCACCTACAGCTATCGACTTGATGTCAGGATCCGCATCGAACACGACTGCCAATCAGGGCAGAGCACCATCCTTGATTACCCTGTCTACTATCCCTCGGGCAAGGTTTCGCTCTTCTCCAAGGACAAGGCTGCGAGTGCGCGACGGTCTGGCCTGACTGCGCAATTTCCAGACCGGCTATCTCCTATCGCTGAAGCGACTGTGCAAGCGGCGGTGTGTGAAGTGTCGGCGAACGATCGCCGTGAGTTCTCTTCTCCAAAGGAGGCCGAGGAACTTGCGCTAGGCACCCGCAGGTCAAACTATCCGCCCGTTGCGCTTGAGCGAGCCCATCGGATCATCACTGAAAACTACCAGGTGGTCGCCGAGGCGTTGTCGAAGGTGGCTGACGGTCAGTGTGAAAAGCAACACCGTCTGCCGGCGGTCCTTGAAAAGCGCGACATCTATCTGAGCATGCTCACGAATTCCGCGGACGCGGTGTTGGCGCGCGGACTGCACGCCGGTGCCGACGCATCCTACGGAGCGGACGATGTCATGCGCAGCGAAGCAACCGCCGTTCGCTGGGCGCGCGAATGCGTGGGCGATACCTCTCCATTGCCTGCCCAAGGTGTTCGCATCCCCGAGGCGTTCATGCCGGTGGCGAAGTAGGACGACACCATCATGCTCGAAACAGGCAGGCTGCCCCGCTAACGATCTAGGCCCGCGTCCTAATGGCGCGGGTCTTTCGGCTGCAGGAATTCGGTGAGGTCGAAGTCTAGTAGCACCCCAGGTCGCGACATCCCAAATCTCCCACGCACCAGGCGCTCTTCTGTGGGCACCTTGGCAGGGCCTGGGCCGGGCGCAAGCCTTGCGGCTCCTCCTCTTCGTTTCGGCCTGCGGTGCACCCAGCCTCATTCGGCCCTGCCCGCCGGATCCCACGAGCGCCACGACGGCGCGACGGGAGAAGAACAATGGGTTGCGCACGAGACATCCTGGGGCACTACCAGCTGACCCCGACCACCACCGAAGAAGAGATCCTGCGGGCTGCCGAAGAGATCCTGACCCACCGGTTCCAGCGCGGTGAACAGCTGTCCGATCCGTCAGCGGCCGGCCGCATCATCAAGATGCGCCTGGCGCACATCGAGCACGAGGTCTTTACGGTCGCCTTCCTGGACACCCGCCATCGGCTGATCGCCATCGAGGATCTGTTCCACGGGACCATCGACGGCTGTGAGGTGCACCCGAGGGTCGTAGCTCGCCGCGCCCTGGAGCTCAATGCCGCGGCCGTCATCCTCGGCCACCAGCACCCCTCTGGCGAGCCCGAGCCCAGTGCCGCGGACCGCGCATTGACCAGCCGCTGCAAGGCCAGTCTGGCACTCCTGGACATCCGCCTCCTGGACCACTTCGTGGTCGGCGGCGCCAAGGAGCCCGTGAGCATGGCTGCCAGGGGCTGGGTCTAACCCAGCCCTTCGGGGTCAAAAAACGTTCTAGCTCAATGGCTTGCTGGGTCTCGACTCTTGAGACCCCTTTGGCCTAGAGTCCAGTGGCTTGCATACTGGTGCCTGCATTCAAGGGAGCACCAGCATGGGGGTCAATCTCGACAAGCCGCATCTGTGGAAGGCAGATGTTGGCAAATCAGTCGATATGTATAACGCCTGGTTCCTCCATTTCGCTCCCAAGGCGTTCCGGGACACCAGGATCACGACAACAAAGGCAGTTGAAGCGAGCTTGGCGCTCACCAATCACATGCGCAGCATCGACGGGCCCCTAATCAGGAAACACCCCTCCATCCTGCCCACGCTGCGCATGTCTACCTGTCCGCCGATTGCCGTTGACCGCCTCATTGGCCTGGCGGGTGTGAGCTCGACGCTGGTCAAGGAAATGGAGAAGAAGCAGCGCGTCCCGCCAAGGGTGGCGACGGCCGTGATCGATGCCGACCTTCAAAAGATCGCTTCCATCGTTAAGAAGATGACCGACCCCGATATTTTCGTCTGGCTGGCTAGGGGCGACGAACCAACCGAAGCGGAAACTCATCGCGCCGCTACGATCGTGGCCGATCGGCTTTGTGGCGCCGTCGCCAACCCGATTATTCGCAATGCGCAGGAAATTCGACAGCTCGCAGCGATCAAGGCGTGGCTAGAAGCGCGCGGCTACAAGGAAATACCAATTGGTGGTCGGGTGGATTTCCGCAACATGAAGCCGGGCACTTTCAGTTTCCGGCTCAATGTGAAGGTTAAGGCCGGCACGACGAAGGATGTGAACATCCCCGTCGATGCCGTAATCATGCCGATGAAGGCGAAGAAGGGCGAAATGCCCATCCTGATCGAAGCCAAGTCCGCAGGCGACTTCACCAACACCAACAAGCGCAGGAAAGAAGAGGCCGTGAAGATGGCCCAGCTCCGCAGCACTTACGGCAATGCCGTCCGGTTCGTGCTCTTCCTTTGCGGCTATTTCGATAGCGGCTACCTTGGCTATGAAGCCGCCGAAGGCATCGACTGGGTGTGGGAGCACCGTATCGACGACCTGGCACTCCTGGGACTGTAATGATCGAAGATCTGGAAACGCAGCGGGTTGAACTTCAGGCGACGCTGGATGCCGGAAAGACCGCGGAAGAACGCAACCGCATGGGGCAGTTTGCAACGCCCTCGCCACTAGCGCGGGACATCCTGACCCACGCCAGAGCCTTACTTCCGGCCAAGCAAAAGGTCCGGTTCCTGGATCCTGCGCTAGGAAGTGGTGCGTTCTATGCGGCGCTGCGTCGCGTGTTTGATGAAAGATCTATCGAGCATGCGCAGGCCTACGAAATCGATCCGCATTATGGCGAGCACGCCGATGCTCTGTGGACGCCACACGGCTTGAAGCTGATCCATGGCGACTTCACCCGAGCGCAGCCCCAGCCGCATTTCAACCTGGTGATTTGCAATCCGCCGTATGTCCGCCATCATCACTTGTCCACGGAGGACAAGCAGCACTTAGCCGAACGCACATGGGATGCCACTGGCCTCCAGTTGAGCGGTCTGGCCGGTCTTTACTGCCACTTCCTGCTGCAAACCCACGCATGGATGGCCCCGGGCGCCATCGCCGGCTGGCTGATCCCAAGCGAGTTCATGGATGTCAATTATGGTCGGAAGGTCAAGGACTACCTGCTCAAGCAGGTGTCCTTGCTCCAAATCCATCGTTTCGACCCGGACGATGTCCAGTTCGCCGATGCCTTGGTGTCGTCGGCCATCGTATGGATCAAGAACGAACCACCGAAGGAAGGGCACCAGGTTAGGTTCACCTATGGCGGCACGCTGACACAGCCACAGGAAGAACGCATGGTGGCCTCGACAGATCTGGCCCGTGAGCATAAGTGGACGCGCTACCCACGCCAGGGTGTGCGCGATAACACGGCTCGCTCCACGGTCGGCGACCTGTTCCGTGTGAAACGCGGGCTGGCCACGGGCGACAACGGGTTCTTTGTGCTCAGTGAGGATCAAGTTAGAGCACGCAAACTCCCGAATAAGGCGCTGCGGCCGATCCTTCCTAGTCCGCGATATGTGGAAGGGGATGCGATCCAGGCCGATGAGAATGGATTGCCGGTCAATGCCAAGCGACTGTTCCTGCTGGATCCGCGCATGGACCAGGACGAAATCGACCAAAAGCATCCGAGCCTGGCCGCTTACCTGGCCGAAGGACACGAGCGTGGTCTGCACGAGCGCTACCTGTGCCGCACGCGCAGGCGTTGGTATGACCAGGAGCAGCGCGAGCCGGCACCCATTGTGTGCACCTACTTGGGTCGTGGCGATCTGAAAAGCGGGAGGCCATTTCGCTTTATTCGCAACCGCAGCCATGCAACGGTCGCCAATTCCTATCTGGCCTTGTATCCCACCCCCGAACTACAAGCGAAGCTGGACAAGCAGCCGGAATTGCTGGACAGCATCTGGAAGCAGTTGAACGCCATTGCGCCCGAGGATCTGCTGGGGGAGGGCAGGGTTTACGGGGGAGGGCTCTACAAGCTGGAGCCCAAGGAGCTGGCCAAAGTGCCGCTCCAATTGGATTGAGGAACCTATCTATGACATCGAACTATCAGCGCGTAGTGCAACACTCGCTGGCATTCATCGAGGCACACCCTGATGGCGTGCGCTACATCGATATCAAGGATCATGTGTTGAACAAGATGCCAGATTTGAACGCGAACACCTTATCGGGCGCGCTCAATCGGTTTCGCAATGATCTGCCTAAGAGCGTGATCCGGCCGGTGCGGGGGTTCTACATCACAGAAGACAACTGGAAGCGGCGAGACAAGAACAAGGCAGTGCCGCTACGGGTCGATCGTTGAACCCCACTCCCACCCCGTTCCTGCGCGCCTCGCACTTCTGGCTTCTGACCGGCTCGGCCGGCTGCTGGAAATGCAGTCAGCCCACGCAGGTTTCGGCCATTGCGCTGGACGGATACGAGGAGCCCTCCGGCGATGGCGAGTGGGAGGCCGCCGATGGGCGGACCATCCTCTCCTACATCAGCGCCGTCGATCCTGTCTCGCTGGCCGCTATCCAGGGCGTTGCGCCGTGGCTGCGCTTTGGTCGATCGGAGACTGCGGACACCACTTATTTGGCCAATCACTGTCAGCACTGCGGCGTGCTGCAGGGCGACTGGTTCCTAGCCGAGCCAGGCGCGGTGTTCTTCCCCACCGACAAGTCTGAGATGCAGGCCTTCGCGGTGCACCGTTTCGATCAGCCGTTGGCGATCGATGCGCAGTGCTCGTGGTCAGGTTGGCATGACTGGATCCCAATCTAGCGCTGATGCTCCCAGCGTAGCGTTTCGATGCGCGCGTATAGCCCGTGGAATGCGTCCCAGTGATCCGCGCCGCTAGGCCTGGCTATCTTGAGAAACGACCCTGGCGCGATCGGCGTTGCCGTCGTCAGAACATCCACCGCGTTGTCCCAGTATCCGCGCAGCTTCTCCTCCGTCGGCTTCTGCGGCAACGGGTAGCGCCCGGCCCAGCTGATGGTGGTGGAGTAATAACGCAGCAGCTCGCGTTCATCGGCGGACAATTCGACGCCAGCCCGGTCGGCCAGCAAACCCAGATCGTGGGTGGTGGGCGGTTGCTCGCCTCGTAATGCCAGCACGCCCTTGAGCAGCACTTCCAGGGCAAGGCCGCAGAGCAGGTGATACACCGGGCGGCACGCGACATGCATGGAGAACCCCGGGGCAAGTCCCAGCGCTTCGCGCACGGTTTCCGGGTTGACGCTCATCGAGAACCAGGCGGCGCCTGCAGTCGCCCGCAGATCCGAAGCCCGATTGAACCAATAGTTCGGGTGGCTATGTTGTTCGACCAGGTCCATCAACGCACCCGTAGCAGCTGATCCCACCTGGAAGTGTAAGCAGGGGACAGCTGCTTCTGGTTCATGGCCCACACGGGCTTACGGGAGGATAGGGCACTGGCCGCGATACCCATGGTGCCGCGGCCAAACTTCGCGTTGACCCGATCCAGCACATCCATCATCGCTTTGCTACGCGGGTCTATGCCGGCGAACAGATCGCCCTGGTGCATGTCTCCATGCGTCAGGTCCAGCAGGCCCACGCCCGCCTTCTTGTAGCGGTAGCCCTTGCGATACATCGCCTTGGCCAGGGCGCGCGCCACCATGGAAATCTCCCGGGTGTCGCAGCTCGGGCCGATCAGGTTGAACGCCTTCGACGGGTGATATTGGGCGGCGCCAGGCTTGAACGGATTGGTGTTCAGCCATACCCACACTCCCGAGCACATGAGCGAGCGGGCGCGCAACTTCTCCGCGGCACGCGCGGCGAAAGTGGCCACAGCTTCCTGGACATCCTCAAGCTCCACGCATTCGTGGCCGAACGATCGCGAACACACGATCTGCTGGCGATCGGGCTCCGTCTCGACCAGATCCGAGCAGGGGATGCCCTGCAACTCGCGCTGCGTCCTGGACAGCACCACCCCATAGCGCGAGCGCAGCGTTTCCGGATCTGCCGCCACAAGATCCCCTGCGGTCAGGATGCCTTCGGCGCCCAGTCGTGCCGCCCATTTCCGGCCCACGCCCCAGACATCCTCCACCGGAAATCTGTCCAGGTGCGCGGCTCGCACATGCGGATCGGCTAGATCGACGATACCGGCGCCGGCCTTGGCGATCTTGTTCGCCATTTTCGCGAGTGTCTTGGTGGGCCCGATACCGATGCAGTTGGGAATGCCGATCCATCGCTCAATGCGAGCCCGTGCCTCATGCGCCACTTCGATGCGGCAGCCCGCGTCCGGAAAGCGGAAGAAGTTCTCATCGATCGAGTAGATCTCCACCGATGGCATGAGGTCCCGGAGGATCCCAACAATCCTGCCCGACAGATGGCCATACAGGCCGAAGTTGGCCGACCTGATGGCCAGCTGGCGGCGCACATGCGCAGGCACTTCGTGGATGGGCTGGCCCATCTTCACGCCCAATTGTTTGCACTCAGCCGACCTGGCGATTGCGCAACCATCGTTATTGCTCAAGATACACACGGGCTTGCCGCGCAACGACGGGTCGAACACGCGCTCACAACTGGCGTAATAGTTGTTCCCGTCCTGGAGACCGAACATCACTCGGTCTCCACTGTCGGGTCAATTTCGTGCCAGTGCTCCATTTCGTCGCTCAAGCGGTCCCAGACTTCGCGAAGGGCGGCAACATCGCCCTGGTAGAGCGGTTGATCCAGGTGTTCGAACTGGTCGGACTGGGGCACCGGCAATACCGTGCCCACGCCAGAAAAGCAGAACCAGCTGCCCACCAACTCGGCGATCTGTGCCAGCTCCTTGATCGCGGATTTCGCGTCGTCAAGGTTCCATCGATCCAGCACGCGACCTGCGCGGCTGGCTTCGGTTGCGGCGTGGGCTACAGCGACATTCACATGCTCCACGACGGCGTCCAGTTGCTTCAAACGCTCGGCCAGGTCGATGAATACCTGTTCCCGCACGACATCGTCCGGGGTGCGTGTTTCGGGCGTTGTTCCGCTTAACCAGTCGAACACCTTGTGCCGCTGCTCGGAGATTTCGTAGTGATACTCCCGAGGCACCCATCTCGGACCTGGCTCGCCCTCCATGGCCCACTGCCAGTAGCGTGCCCGGGTCGCCTCGTAATCGTATTCCACGCCTGCGATGTCTTCCACGAATACGCGGCGGGTGAGGCGATGGCGGACATCCTGGATATCCTGAAGCAGTCCGCCAATCGAACAGACGCCGTAGCGCCCATGGATCGACATGGTCTCTGCGAGCTTGCGCACGCCTTGCAGCGTGGTGCTCCAGAAGCCCGTCGCCATCATGTCCATGAGCATGCCGTTCAAGCGCTTGCCATTGCCGGCGTCCGGTGCCCTGCGGACCACCTCAACCAGACAGGTGAACGCTGCCAAGTCCCACGCAAGCTTCGAGACCTGCTTGGTAATGGCGTTGTCGTCGGTGTCGAAGATGCGCTTCCACAGCGCGATGCGTTCTCTCATCAACTCACCCGTGCCTGGTGATGGACCACAGGACGACGCCCCAGACCTGCAGCTCGGTTTCGGGGGAGAGAATGATCGGCGGGTTATCGGCGTTCCCGGAATGGAGCTCAATCCGCCGACCGCGCAGGGCCAACCGCTTAACCGTATAGCCACCATCAAGCAGGCACATGACGATGTGCCCGTGCTTGGGTTCGATCGACCGGTCCACCACCAGGATGTCCCCGGCGAAGATCCCCAGCCCCTCCATCGACTGGCCCTCGGCCTGGACGAAAAAGGTAGCTAACGGGTTGCCGATCAGGTGCTCGTTGAGGTCCAGGTCCGCGCCCATGTGGTCTTCCGCGGGGCTCGGAAACCCGCAGGTGGCGCGGTGATTGAGCAGTGGACGGGGCCAGTGGCGCAGCTGTTCGGGCGCGCGTCCGAGGAGGCGATGGGGGTGTGGGTCAACTTCAAGCATGGCGGCGATCGTCGGGAGGAGTTGAATCATCCGGTGAGACGGGCCACCGGGACCCTAGCCTAGGTCTGCCGTCGGACCCTCGCCATTAGTATTTCGGTGAACGCGCTGGATCCCTTGATGTGCATAGCCGGACGCTGTGTGGAACATCGACGAAAGGATGCGCTGGGGGTGTTCCACGCGCAAAGCCAACGGCGGGCACCTCCCTCGTGGCCGCCGAACCAGGCGGATGGCTTGGCCTCGGCCGAGCGCTCCCCTAAATCCCTGAACGGGCTAGGATTGGCGTATGGAAGATGAGTTTTCGAAGCGTCGGCGGGAGGAGCTGGAGCGGATCACCCGCCTGGCCGATCCCCTGCGGGAGTTCCGGAGCGCGCTGGATCCCCTGCATGGGGCTCGGGAGCTGATGGATCCCCTGCATGGGGCTCGGGAACTGATGGATCCCTTGCGTGAAGCCAGGGAGCTGATGGATCCCATGAAACACGCGCGCGAGCAGCTGGAGGCCGCACGCATGGAACCCATGCTCCGGGCTCAGGAGGAGCTGCGGGCGCTGACCGAAGACCCCATGAAACAAGCACGCGAGCAACTGGAAGCTGCGCGTCTGGAACCGATGCTCCGCGCCCAAGAAGAGCTGCGCGCCCTGACTGAGAACCCCATGCTCAAAGAGCAGGAGCGGATCGCGGCGATGTTCCGCGATCCGATGGAGCAGTTTCGCGAGCAGATCAAGGCGATCACTGATCCGCTAGCCGGGTTCAGGGACACGCTGGCGGAGCAAACCGCCGACTACCAGAAGCAGCTGCAGGAATTGTTGGATCCGTTCCATGGGGCTCGGGACTGGCTGAGGGCCTACCAAGACGAACAGCGGGAGCAGCTCCAGCATTGGCGCTCGCTACTGGACGACTTCAGCCGCCAAATGGCGGAGATGCCGGCGCGCTTGCGTGCGCAGCTGGCCGTGTTGATGGAGCGGGGCTGGTGCCTGGACCCGGAGATGCCCCACACCTGGGGCGTAGACCTTGTGGACACAATCCAGGAAGGGGAGGAAGAAGAGGCACAGCAATGGCTTGTCGACTACTTCCGCCAGCGTCTGGGCGAGATCGAGAAGGAAGTGGTCGAACGCCATCCGCAGCGGGCGGCGATCATCGCCGAGGCATTTGCAGCCCATCGAGAAGGCCGCTATGCCTTGAGCATCCCCGTGATGCTTGCGCAGGCGGAAGGCGTCGTTCACGACAAGCACCAGCGCCAGCTCTTCTCCAAGAAGAAAAACACCAACCTCAAAGAAGTTCTGGCGAGCCTGCCGGACGATGACACCCGCGCGATTTTCATGTCCGCGTTCGTTGCGGACATTCCGCTGACCAGAAGCACGAAGGATCTGCCCGCCAATTTCGATGGGCTGAACCGGCACGCGGTCCTGCACGGCTTAGACCCGAAGTATGGAACGGAGGTCAACGGCCTGCGCGCGGTCTCCATCCTGAACCTGGCTTCTTACCTCGTCATGGAAGAAGAAGATGCAGCTGCCGCCTGACCTGGAACACCGACTGGCCGCACTGGAAGCGCAGCTGCCGGCCCTGATCGAGGCCAACCCCGATCCTGGCGAATTCTGGATGGCATTCGCGGGCGAGGCCGATGTCATCGAAGACCGGGCCGGCGAGCACTTGGGCCAGGTGTCCGAGCGCATCGCCGCCATGCTGGCCAAGCACGGCCGCTATCTGGTGGGCGTGCCCGCTGACGCATGAGCCTGACGAAGCGACTGATGGGGCTGGACGACGAGTTGCCGGAAGTAGATCCGGCCGCTTTCAGTGATCCGGACACCTGCGAAGTAGATGACGAATGGCTCCGTAGGGCCGGGCCGGAACAGCAGTTGGCCGCGATGCGGCACTGGTTGATGGCCCGCTACTGCGATCCGGCCATGGAAACGCCGCATGACGCAGATGCGGGCTACATCTACACCCGCGGAGGTCCCTGGCATCCGCACGATGTGCTCATGGAGCGCTTCGAAGGCATCGCCGAGTTCGACACGATCGAGGAGCTGGCTGCCGACATCCTAGGTGAGATTGGCGACGAGCTTGCGCCCACCGCGCTAACCGCCGTTGAGGACTGGGATGTCGAGGTCGAGACTGCTGACAGCCCGATCCAAGACCTGGAGCAGAGGGTGGCGGACCTGAGCCTGGTGTTGGAAATGGAGGGCGACGAGCGCGCGAAATTCCAGGCGCGAAACCTGGTGTTCGCAGCGTTGATCACCGCGTTGGAAACCTTCCTATGGGAAACGGCAGTGTGGTGGCTGGCTAACGATGCTGACAGTGTCCCGCGCCTGGTCGCGGCTCGGCCCAGCTTCGCCGATGGCCGCCTCCGCGCTCTGGTAGGAGGCGAGCCCTTTGAGCTTGCCGAACGCCGGCAGAAGATCCACGAGGGCATGAAGGACATGGTTTGGCATCGCTGGCGCAGCAACTGGCCTTTCCTGGCTGCGTTGCTCAATGTCGAGTTGCCCGGGCACGAGGACTACGGGCTCACGCAAGCTGCGTTGAAACGCCATGACATCGTTCATCGGGCTGGCCAGAACAAGGATCGCACCGAAGCCGTATATGCGACGACGGCCGATGTCGAAACATTGAAGGAGGCCGTGCTGGCATTCGCCCGCGACCTCCACGGTCGCATTGCAGCCCGGGGTCTCTAAATGTGCTATTCCGCTGAAGCCTGGACGCTCTACAAGGCCTACATCGACGAGTTCGGCGCCGACATCGATATCAAGGCGTTCTGGGAGCTGTATCTGGATCGCGACGAGAAGTATCGGATCCGCAAGCGCGCATCGGACGCGCCGAAGATCCCCAAGGGCATGGACCTGAACTTCCTCCATCCGAAAACGGAGCTGGAGGAAAAGATCCACGCCCTAATCCAGGAGTGGAACGCGACCCGCGTGTCCGAAAGCGAGCAGGAGCTGTTCAAGCAGGTCAAGCGTGTCGCCGACGCCGAACGCAAGCTCAAGGACAAGGAAACCAAGAAGGCGCTGGACGATGTGCGCATCGGCAACAACAAGATCGCGCAGCTCAAGCGCTGGATCGCCGATGCCAAGCGCACAACGCTGGAGCCGGTGAAGGACAACCGGATCTTCCCGGACTGGTATGCGCCGGTCCTGTTCGTCGAAAACGGCCGAAAGGTAGTGCGCCCCATGCGCTACCACTGCCGCCCCTGTGGCATGGACCCGTCGACCGACCGCACGAAGACAGGGCAGGTGTCCGGCAAATACAACGCAAGACGCGACAATCTCACGAAATTCTGGCGCCGGCAGTTCGGGCATACGCATGCGCTGATGCTCGCCGAGACCTTCTATGAGAATGTCGACGACGGCAAGGGCGGCAACAAGGAGATCCACTTCCGGCCGCGCACTGGCGAGACCATGTATATCGCCTGCCTCTATTCGCACTGGGTGGATCCGGAAGGCAAGGAACCGGACCTGTGGTCGTTCGCTGCGATCACTGACGAGCCTGAGCCGGAAGTCGCCGCAGCCCTGCACGATCGCACGATCATCAATATCAAACCCGAGCATGTGGATGCTTGGTTGAACCCCGATCCCAACAATCTGGACGCGCTGTTCGCCATCTTCGACGACAAGCGGCATCCGTTCTACGAGGTGATCAAAGAGGCTGCGTGATGGGCGAGAAGGGGGGTGTTCAGAAGGTCGTGCGCAAGACCGCCAGCAGCGGCAAGGTGGACTATGCGCCGCTGGTCGTGCTTCATGAGACGAGCCGCACCAAGCTGCAGGCGCTGGCTTGGTTTATCCCTCATTCGGATCGAACCGAGTTCAGCCTGAAATTGCAGGGTTTTCGGCGAAACAAAAACGGTCCTTGGATCGACGACGACGCCAAGACCATGACACTGTCGGAAGTTTCGTCCGTCCAGCTCTTCCAGTTTCTCCGATCCCACTTGCCGCTTGCAAGCCAGGCAGAAGGTGGGGAGTTCATTCTGGTGCGGGTCGCCAATGGCGAGGCGAGCCTTGATGGCCACGATCCAGGGGAGCTGGTGGCGGCACTCACGAAGGTGCTCTCGCAACAAGAGCTGGTCGAACATCTGTCGCGAACCGAGCTGACCCACGAGCTGGCGGGCGCGCTCCGAGGCTCCATCCGGCTCACCGAGATGCGGGCAGCGGTAGCGCAGCTGCGATCAAACCTCAATGATGGGCAATCGGCCGAGCAGGTTTACCAGGAGTGGTGCGAGAACCATTGCTGGGCATTCGGCAATGCGTATGTCGTCCGCGACGACATCAGGTCGATCTCCACGGGCGACAAGTTGGATCTGTTGCTACCCAGCGTCATCGCCGGCTACCGGGACATCGTCGAGCTCAAGCGGCCTGATAAAGAGGTTCTGAACTACGACGCCGCCCACAAGAACTACTACTTTTCCTCGGAGGTATCCAAAGCCATTGGCCAGTGCCACCGATACTTGGATATTCTCCACCAGGCAGCGCGAGATGGGCTGCTGGACCACAAGGAAGTCGTCGCATACCACCCCAGGGCGACGATCGTCATTGGTCGCTCCGACCAATGGACGGACGAGCAGCAGCGGGCATTGCATGGTCTGAACCGGCGCATGCACGGCATTTCCGTCATGACTTACGACCACCTGCTGGCACAAGGTGAGCGTCTGATCGACATGATGAACCCTGTAAGCGACGATCCCGCTCCGGCGCCCGCAATCGAGGATGACGATATTCCATGGTAGGACCCCGCGCCCGCAATCCATTCCCCGCCAAGAAGAGCCGCCTGACACCCCAGGGCAAAACGATTGCAGCGGGACTGGTGCTGCTCGATGTGATGGAAGGGAAGCTGGAAGACAAGGCTGCAGGCGTTCGACTGCGCAGCGAAGTGGGTCTGAACTGGTCGCTGATCACGGCCCTTCAATACCTGTGCGGGCAGGAGGCGATCGTGGCGCTGGCCAGCATCCCGCAGGACTGGCAGGGGCAGGGGCGCACCCGCGCGGACCTGGTGAAGGCAGTCCTGGTCGCCGCAGATGCCGTCGCCAACGGCCGCCCAGACGGCCAGATGCTGTGCGCAAGCTACCTGGCCCGCGACCTCAAAGGGGTGGACTGGGAGGCCATGGCTAGGGATTTCCTGACACCACAATCAGACGCTGGCTGATGTCAACGGCCTTGCGTCCGTGGCAATCTAGCCCTGTCGCCCAGGCCACAGCACCCAGCAGCACAATCAGAACGGAAGCACCGCAGCCGACTTGCCCAATTCAAGTCTGGCGCGGCCGGGAAGGGGGCCGGCGGTAGGGAAACCCCGCCACCAAGCGCAGGAGCGACATGCCCCGGTTCGCCGGGGCATTTTTGTTGGCTTGAGATTGACAGCGGGCCGGTAGGACATAGCCTAAAACCACAAGGACGGCCCGTCCTGGCGATACGGCTCCAACCGGTGTAGCCCTAGGGTGCGACCAGCACGAGGTGTCGCGGACCCTGTCATCCATAGAACGCGTGCAGTTTGCCATCGGCTTCCTCCTAGTCGAGGGGCCAACACCAAAAGCCCTGGTCCGTCCGGGGCTTTTGCTTGACAGTAGGCCGATAAGTCTTGGACTATCGGAGCCATGGCCAAGAAGCGCACCATGCCCGCAGGCGCCGAGCGCGACGACCTGATCCGCAAGCTCTACGCCGACGGCGTTAGCCAGTCGGACATCGCCAGGAACATCGGCGTATCCCGGCAGCGCTTGTATCAACTGCTTGAAGAGCTACGCGTGCGAAAGCGCAAGCGGCTCTCCCCGCAGGAGCGGGAGCGCAAAATCGTGGCCATGATCCGGGCAGGACAGACGGGGCAGGCTATCGCTGATGAGCTGGGGATCGGGAAGACTGCGATCTACCGGGACATTGCTCGCCTCAAGGACAGCATGCCGAAGACCTTGCTGGCCCAGTATCGCGACAACAAGGCTGCCAAGTTGCGGGCCCGCCGGGGCCAACGGCATCCGATGTATGAAGCGGCGATCGACAGGCGCCGCTCCAAGATCCTGGCCCTCATCGAGAAGGGATGGAGCCTGGGTCGGATCGGCGAGAAACTGGGCTGCACGGGCCAGACCATCCGCAACGACCTCACGGCCATGGGAACCAACGCCAGGATCGAGGCGAAGATCCACGCCAATCGCGTGGAGGAGAGCCGCAGGACCAGGGCCTCGCACTAGCGTGTTTCCATTGACAGCGGGCCGACCGCCGTTAGAAAGGAAGCATGGACCGGTATGACCATACCCATGATGTGCGCAGGCTCCACCAGCGGGGGATGAGCCAGGCTGCTATTGCCCGAGAGATCGGTGTTTCTCGGCAACGGGTGTGGCAGCTGATCCGGGACATGGATCTGGGCGCCAACCGGCCCACGCCGGAGGAGCGTCGCAATCGCCTGCCGCAACTTCTACGCCAGGGTTTGCTCAACTTCCAGATTGCCAGGGCGTTGGGGACCACCCCCTATGCCATAGAGCAGGACTTGGCCGCGCTACCCGATCGCGAGGCGCTGCTTGAGGCGCGTCGCCTGGCCCGGCCCAGCTGGCGACGCCGGCATCAGATCCCCGAGCTGATCCGCAAGGGCTTGTCGACCCCGGAAATTGCCAGGGCGCTAGGGGTTGGGATCACGACGATCAGGCGCGACATCGTTGCCCTGGAACTTCCACCAGCACTCCATCGAAAGTGCCTGGCCAATGGCAAGGCCGCGTGGAACCGCAAGCGCTTGGAGCGGCTTGCGGCTGCCCATTGACTTGACAGCGGGCCGGACGGGGCTAGAACAAAATAGGTGGCGAGATAAAGCCCCATTCCAACCTTCCCCATATGGAGAACACAATGCGCAAGCAAACCATCCTCGCCGCAGCTGTCGGCGCCCTTGCCCTGGGTGTCGCGGGCTTTGCCTTCGCTGGCGATGCCACGGACAGCATGCAGCTGACGGTCAACATCGAAAGCGAATGCATCATCGACGCCTCGGACTTTAGTTTCGCGGGCGGTGGAGCCAGCGACACAGTCGGAACAAACCTGAGCGTGAATGTGCTTTGCAACCAGGGCACGCCTTACACGGTGGGCGTCGATCGCGGGTTGAATGACGGTGCCTATGGCGATGAGCCGGGCATGCGCGCCTTGATCGCCACCGATGGGTCGGGCAACTCAATCCCATACGAGCTCTATCAGGATGTGGGTGCCACCCAGCTTTGGGGCGACATTGATAGTGGCTTGGGCTATGCCGCAGTGGGCAATGGCGACTGGCAGTTGATGCCGGCCCAGATCAGAATTCACCATGTCTCCATGGCGCCAACCGGTTCCTACGACGACACGGTGAGCGCCACCGCCCGCTTCTGATCCATCGCAACGCAGGGGCCCGGACACCCGGGCCCCTTTCTCTTGGGCGCAACTTGACAAACAGGCAAAACCGGTTTGCATGAGATAAGACCCACCACCTGAGAGTTCAATGAAGAAGATCGTTTTTACGGCTGCATTGCTCCTCGCGCTTTGCGCCCCTGCCACCGCCAGCAAGATGGCGGTATCGCCAGTGGTTCTCCGTGCCTCGACCACGCAGACCATCCAGATGGTCCACATGGCGAACAAGGGAACAACGCCCACCACCTACCAAGTTTCCGTCTATTCCTGGCGCCAGAAAGGCGAGGCAGAACAGATCGAGCCCACGCGTGAAGTCATGGCTTACCCGCCGATGCTTGAGGTTGCGCCGGGCGCCACGCGCGGCATTCGCCTGGTGAAGCTCGCACCGGGTCCGGGCACCTACCGAGTTGTGCTTCGGGAACTGCCGAGGAAGCTTGAAGGAAGTGGCATCCAGCGTCTGATGAACTACGACCTCCCGCTCATCTTCGAGGACGGAAAGACATCTGTTGCGCTTGAAGCGAGCCGCAAGGGCAGCCAGCTGCTGATCACGAACACGGGTAGCCGTCCCATCCAGCTCACCGAGATCGGTGCAGATGGCCATGTATGGAAGCAGGGGATGCTGGGATGGCTGTTGCCCGGCGGTAGCAAGGCGTTCCGCTTTGCCGCGCCTGGCACGGTCCAGGTCAAGGCAGATGGCAAGCCCCTGACGCTGTCCGTGCGCTGATGCGCTGGTGCTGGCTCGCCGTCGTCTTGGCAGTATCACCTGCGTTCGCGCAGGTGCCAGAAGATGTCGTGCCAGCCTTCCTGGCTGCGCAGATCAACGGCAAGGAGACGGGCAAGATCGCCACCCTCTGGCAGCGCGACAGCCAGTGGCAGGCTGAGGCACAGCAATGGAAAGAGCTGGGCCTGGTGCTCACGGCTGAGGAAGCCCATCGGCCGATCTTATCGGCGGCCGACTTGGGTATTGAGGTGCGGGTCGACGAGGTCGCCCTGAAGGTGGATCTGGTGGTGCCCGTAGCCCGCCTGCCACGCCAGGTGCTGGGCGATCGGCGCTCGCTACCGAAGCTGTCGGATCCTGCCCCCGGCGTGCTGATCAACTACAGCATCGCCGGCCAGGCCACCAAGGAGGCGCAGGCGTTGTCGTTAGGCCACGAGATCCGCACGGGTGGCCGCTGGGGCATGCTGACCACCACTGGCCAGATGAACTGGAGTAGCACTGGCGACGCTGCGTATATTCGGGGCCAAAGCCGTTGGCAATTCGACGACTACCAGCGCCAGGTGTCCTACCAGCTGGGCGATGTGCGCAGCGGTGGCGCAAGTGGCGCTTGGCTGGGTGGTGTGCGCGTGGCCAAGGATCCGACGCTGGACCCTTACACGCCCACCTATCCCGTGCCCTCGATCGGTGGCGTGGCCCTGGATGCGGCCACGGTCGATGTGCTGGCCAACCAGGCACGGGTGGCCCAGCACGATGTGCAGAAGGGCGCCTTTACCATCGAGCGGTTCCCGCTGCGGCCTGGCCGCAATGCCATGGATGTCGTGGTGCGCGACGCCTACGGCCGCGAGCAGGTCATCACCTCCCAGCAGCTGTATTTCAGCCCGCAGCTGCTGCGCCAGGGCCTGACTACCTGGAGCGTGGCAGCAGGACGGGTGCGCCAGGGCACCAGCAACGACTACGGCAAGCCGGGCGCATCGTTGGAGATTGCACGCGGCCTGTCCGATACCTGGACCGTGTCGGCAAACGCCCAGTCCGATGGCGATCACCACAACGCCATCGTGAGTGCCCGCACGATCCTGGGCCCTGCTGGCGTGCTCGATGTGCAGCTGGGCCGATCCCAAGGCGAGCAGGGCACTGGCACCTACCAGCGCGTCCAATACAGCTACCAGGGGCCGCGCATGGGCGTGTCCCTGTCGCACGAGCGCAGCGATGGCTTCTGGCAGCTGTCGGCGAACGATACTTTCGGCCTCCAGTCGAAGGAGCGAACCCAAGCCGCGGTGTCGTGGAGTAGCGCCGATCGCCACTGGCGGGCACGCGCATCGGCGGTGGACATGACCACCACGCTGGACGGCAGGGACCAGCGCATCGCTTACGGCCAGCTCGACCTGGGCTGGCAATCCGGCCGCCACTCGCTGACCGCTTCGGCGCTCTACGATCTGGAACGCCGCGAGCCAACGCTAGCCGTGGGCTATAGATACAACTTCGGCCGCGGCAGTCTGACGGCCACCGCGCGGCAGGCGCCCGACTTCTCGCGCACGAGCCTGGCTGGCAGCTACCACGCCGATGTCGCCGGCAGGCTCGTTTCCATGCGTGGCGAGGTTGCCGAGTTCAACGGCGAGCAGCAGGCACGCCTGTCGGCCGACGCGCGATTGCCGAAGGGTTGGGCGCGAATGGAAATCCAGCAGCAGAGCGGAGACACGCGCCTGTCGGGCGAATTCTCCGGTGCCGTCCACCTGGGCGCAGGTGGCGCGACCTGGCTACCGCATGTCGCCAACGGCTACGCCGTAGTCAATGTCGCAGGCGTGCCCGATGTGCCCGTGCGCGCCGAGGGACGCACGGTTGGGAAGACCAACAAGGCGGGCCGGCTGGTCGTGGCCGACCTGCAGGCCCTGGCTGAGACCACCATTCGCATTGACGAGCGCGCACTTCCGCCCGGCGTCCAGCTGGAAACCGGCCAGTTGACCGTTGCGCCCCGGCGCATGAGCGGTGCGCAGGCGACATTCAAGGTGCTGGCGCACGATGCCCGCGCGTTCGTTGTCCACCGTGCTTCACCCATCGAGCCGGGCACGCAGGTCCAGTCAGAAACCGAAACGGCTACCGTGGGCTTTGACGGCGCCCTCTATCTGGAGCATCCCGTCCCTGGGCAACGGCTGACGCTCGCCGACGCCACCGGCACATGCTCGATGAGCCTGCCGACCCCGTTGCCATCCTGGGAAGCGGTGCCGACGCTTGAATGCCAGTAGCTGGTCTGCCTACTCCTAGTCGCGTTGAAGGCAAAGCAGTTGCCTAGCGTTCGGATGGACAGCTCACATTCCCCTGGCTGTGGGGGCGGATAGCTGATGTGGGCCACTATCGCTACGGCCGCGCAGCGCAAGCCTACGGCTGCTCCATTTCAACTACGCCCAGTCAGAGCCGCTAATGCCGCCTTTGATGTTGCGGCAACGCTAGTCTCTTCCCGGCCTTGTATTCCATTGCGCCCCTGCGGGTGCTGCCGCGCTCATGCCTTCGCTTGCCGCTGAACCCACGCAATCCGCGTGAACACAGCAGGACAAGATCATGAGCAAGAAGTCCACCCCGGCCGCCTCGGCCACCCGCTTCGACGCCTTCACCGTTCGCGAATATGAGCAGGGCGGCGAGACCAAGCACGACTGGCTGCAGATCGGCACCGCGTGGCCGCACCAGGACGGCAAGGGCTTTCGGGTCGTGCTCCAGGCCGTGCCGGTTGACGGCGTCGTGGTCCTCCGCCGCTTCGAGCCCAAGGCCGACTGATCGGCGATTCCCGGGGCGCAACCCCCCCGCAGCCCCCCGGGGCAACACGGGTAACAGGCCCCCCCCCATACACCGCCACCACAACCGCCACAAACCGATCGACCCCCA
>JBQCJF010000023.1:0-20852 GCA_051953015.1 Luteimonas sp. | reverse complement strand
CGCGGGACCTCGAAAACATGGATGTTTTCGAAGAGCCTCCATGGATGGATTCACGGCGGTCCCGCGTCGGACCCCCTCGCATCCCCGGCGACCCCGCACGAAGCCGCTACGAAATCTCTCCGAAGCCGCTTACGAGGCCATCCAGAAGAAGACGGCAGCCATGCGCTTGTCCGCGAGCATGCTCCCGCAGTAGGCGGTCGCGCTGTGGATCAGGTTGGCGCGGTAGAGCAGCAGCCGGTTGCAGCGATGCTCGATGCGCACGTCCTCCTCGAACGAGCCCACCGCGACGAAGCGCGTGCCCAGCGCCTCGACCAGGTTCGCGTGCGGCGGCATCACGATGTTGCCGCCGAGGCGTCCGTCGGCGGTGCGCTGGCGGTAGAAGCTCGTGCCGCAATGCGCGGGCGCGTCGGGGTTGAGGTAGAGCACCGCGGCGTAGCGGCACAGCGCCCGCGAGTCGGTGTGCGGCTTCGGGCCGGATTCGTCGACGCCGACGACCTGCACGCAGTTGTGGTTGAGGTGGCCGCCGTCGGGCGCGGCCTGCACCCACAGCCGTTTGCTGCCGGTGGCGGCGAGCACGTGCGACTCGATCGCGGCGAGTTCGTCCGGCAGCAGCGCGGGGATCGCGCGCATGCCGGGCCAGGCCTCGGGCTTGTACGGATAGCCTTCCGCCCAGTCGGTGCGGGCGAGGCAGCGCGCGCGCACGCCGGCGGGATCCGCGAGGATGTCGTCGAACACCCAGTAGTCGCGGCCCTCGGTGGGCTTGCGATAGGGCAGCAGCTTCGCGGCGGGCCGGTTCGCGGCGGGCATGCGCGCGGGCCTCAGTCGGCGTCGCGGAAGTCGCGGCTGCGGCTCTCGAGCAGCGCGCGCGCCAGACGTTCGGGGAGGTATTTGGCCAGGCCCGCCAACAGGCGGTTGGCGGCGCCCGGCACGCAGCGCGCGTCGCCGCGCTCGACCGCGTCCACGCCGAGGCGCGCGACGTCGGCCGCTTCCATCCAGAGCCAGCGCGGCAGCCGCGACACGCGTTCGCGCATGCCGTTGACGTCGTGGAATTCGGTCCAGGTCATGCCGGGGCACAGGGCGGTCACATGCACGCCGCGCGGCGCGGATTCGCGCGCCAGCGATTCGGAAAAGCGGATCACGAAGGCCTTCGACGCGCCGTACAGCGTGTGGCCGGCGGAGGCGGGCACCAGCCCCGCGAGCGAGGCGACGTTGAGGATGCGGCCGTGGCCCGCCGCCTCCATCGCCGGCAGCAGGCGATGGGTGAGCTCGAGCACGGAGCCGACCAGCACCTGCATGAAGTCGCGGTGCGCGTCCCACCCGGACGAGAGGAAGCGGCCCGGCACGCCGTAGCCGGCGTGGTTGACCAGGCGCGAGACGACGATGCCGCGCACGGCGAGTTCCGCCTGCAGGCGCGCGGGCGCGGCCGGATCGGCGAGGTCGGCGGCGATGCACGCGACGGGCACCTGCGCGCGCAGTTCCGAGGCCAGCGCCTCGAGCCGCTCGATGCGGCGCGCGCTGAGCACCAGCGGCACGCCGCGCCGCGCGTACTCGCGCGCGATCGCCGCGCCGATGCCGCTCGACGCGCCGGTGACCAGCGCATGCCCCGCGTCGCCACGGTCCGTTCCCTGCATCGCGCGTTCCCCCGCCGTGGCGCTCCAGCCTTGGATTCTAGCGGTGCGCTGGTAGACTGCGCGGCCTCTGCCGGACTGGAGCGGACGATGCGCCGCAGGATCGTCGCTGGAAACTGGAAGCTGCACGGGAACCGCGCCTTCGCCCACGGGCTGATGGACGCGATCGCCGCCGTGCCGGCCCCCGCCGGCGTGGAGCGCGTGGTGCTGCCGCCGCTGCCGTACCTGGGCGACCTGGTCGAGCGCTATGCGGCCGGCGGCGTCGCCTTCGGCGCCCAGGACGTGAGCGCGAACGAGAACGGCGCCTACACCGGCGAAGTGTCGGCCGCGATGCTGGTGGACGTGGGCGCGCGCTACGGCCTGGTCGGCCATTCGGAGCGCCGCCAGTACCACCACGAATCCAGCGAGCTGGTCGCGCGCAAGTTCCTCGCCGCGCGCGCCGCGGGCCTGGTCCCGATCCTGTGCGTCGGCGAGACCCTGCACCAGCGCGAGTCCGGGCAGACCGAGTACGTCATCCAGTCCCAGCTGCAGCCGCTCGTGGACCTGGGCGGGGTCGAGGCGCTGGACGGCGCGGTGGTGGCCTACGAGCCGGTCTGGGCGATCGGGACCGGCCGGACGGCCTCCCCGGACCAGGCGCAGGCGGTCCACGCCTTCATCCGTGGCGAAATCGCGGCCCGCAATGCTAAAATCGCGGGCTCGCTGCCGATCCTGTACGGAGGCAGCTGCAAGCCCGACAATGCCGCCGCGCTGTTCGCACAGCCCGACGTCGATGGCGGGCTGATCGGCGGGGCCGCGCTGGTGGCCGCCGATTTCCTCGCCATCGCCACGGCGGCGGCGCCCTGAGCCCCACAACGGACGCTTCACGCAATGCTCATGCTGGTCATCAACGTGGTGTACGTGCTGATCGCGCTCGCGATGGTCGCGCTGATCCTGATGCAGCGCGGCGCCGGCGCGCAGGCCGGCTCCGGCTTCGGCGGCGGCGCCTCGGCCACCGTCTTCGGTTCGCGCGGCGCATCGAACTTCCTGTCCAAGAGCACCAAGTGGCTCGCGATCGCCTTCTTCGGCATCAGCTTGGGCATGGCCTGGTACGCGACCCACAACGCCACGCGCCCGGCGGGTCCGGCGCAGCAGGACCTGGGCGTGATGGCCGAGGTTCCGGCCGCCCCGGCGCCGGCGAAGGCCGCCGGCGCGACGGTGCCGGCCGCGCCCGCCGCGCAGCAGCAGGCTCCGGCGCCCGCGTCGACGGTCCCGGCGGCGCCCGCGGAAGCGCAACCGGCGGCGACCCAGCCGTCCGCGCCCCCGGCGAAATGACGGCGGTTCAAGGAAGCAACAGCGGTTAAAATTGTCCGGCTTCAAGATTCATCCGGCTTCAAGATTCATTTGCATGCCCAGGTGGCGGAATTGGTAGACGCACTACCTTGAGGTGGTAGCGGCTTCGGTCGTGGGGGTTCGAGTCCCCCCTTGGGCACCATCTGTAGTAACCCGGGCAGGACGCCCGGCGACGAGGCCAGGACGGCCGGAGAGGACGAGCGTGCTGGCCGAATACCTGCCGACCCTGCTGTTCCTGCTCGTCGCCGCCGGCGTCGGCGTCGCCCTCATCGTCGTCGGCAACGTGCTCGGGCCCAAGCGCCCGACCGTCGAGAAGCTCTCGCCGTACGAATGCGGTTTCCCCGCGTTCGAGGACGCGCGCATGCAGTTCGACGTGCGCTACTACCTCGTCGCGATCCTGTTCATCGTCTTCGACCTCGAGATCGCGTTCGTCTTCCCGTGGGCGGTCGTGTTCCGCGAGCTCGGCGTGTTCGGGCTGGTCGAAATGGGCGTGTTCCTGGCGCTGCTGGTCCTCGGCTTCGCCTATGTCTGGAAGAAGGGAGCGCTGACGTGGGAGTGATCCAGACGGTCGACACCCTGTTGAACAGCAGCGTGATGAACAACCCGCTGCCGGAAGGCCGCGTGGACGACATCCTGCGCCCCGAAGGCGAGAACCCGCTGCTCGAGCGCGGCTTCGTCACCACCAGTTCGGACGCGCTGCTCAATTGGGCGCGGACCGGCTCGATGTGGCCGATGACCTTCGGCCTCGCGTGCTGCGCGGTCGAAATGATGCACGCCGGCGCCGCGCGCCTGGACCTCGACCGCTTCGGCGTGGTGTTCCGGCCGTCGCCGCGCCAGTCCGACGTGATGATCGTGGCCGGCACCCTGGTCAACAAGATGGCCCCGGCGCTGCGCAAGGTCTACGACCAGATGCCCGACCCGAAGTGGGTGATCTCGATGGGCTCCTGCGCCAACGGCGGGGGCTACTACCATTATTCCTACGCGGTCGTGCGCGGCTGCGACCGGATCGTGCCGGTCGACGTGTACGTGCCGGGCTGCCCGCCGACCGCCGAGGCGCTGGTCTACGGCATCCTGCAGCTGCAGAAGAAGATCCGCCGCGCGACCAACTTCGGCGAGCAGAAGACGGGGCTGCGCTGATGACCGCGAACGCCAACGCACTGGCCGAGCGCCTGCGCGCGCGCTTTCCCGGCAGCGAAGTCACGATGGACGGGCCGCGCGGCGAAGTCGGCATCGTGCTCGATGCCGCCGACTGGCACGCCGGCTGCGTCGCGCTGCGCGACGAGTTCGGCTTCGAGATGCTCGTCGACCTCTGCGGCATCGATTACCTCGGCCACGGCACCGACGAGTGGGACACGGACGTGTCCTCCGAAGGCTTCAGCCGCGGCGTCGAGGGCAGGGGCCCGGGCCGCTTCCGCTACGGGCAGGCGCCGAGCGCGCAGTTCCCGCAGCCGCAGGGCGAAGCCCCGATCGAGCCGCCGGCGCGGCGCTTCGCCGCGGTCGTGCAGCTGCTTTCGATCCGCCACAACCAGCGCGTGCGCGTGCGCGCCTTCGCCCCCGACGACGCGCTGCCGGTGCTGGCCTCGGTCGTGGACATCTGGCCGGTCGCGAACTGGTTCGAGCGCGAGGCCTTCGACCTGTTCGGCATCGTCTTCGCCGGCCATCCGGACCTGCGCCGCATCCTCACCGACTACGGCTTCGTCGGCCATCCGTTCCGCAAGGACTTCCCGCTGATCGGCAACGTCGAAGTGCGGTACGACGCCGAGCGCAAGCGCGTGGTGTACGAACCGGTCACTTCGGTCGAGCCGCGCGTCAACGTGCCGCGCGTGATCCGCGACGACGCCCGTTACGCGACCGCGCGCGGCGAGGACCGCGACCTCCGCGTGGACAGCGGCATCGGTCCGGCCGACGCCGGCCGCCCGGCCACCGGCCCGACGCCGAACGCGGCGCCCGCGCGCCCCGCCGGAGCGACGAAATGAGCTTCAACCCCGAGATCGCGCCCAGCAGCGTGCCGTTCGCGAGCAATCCCGCCGAGGCCCGGCAGGAGATCCGCAACTACACGCTGAACTTCGGCCCGCAGCATCCGGCCGCGCACGGCGTGCTGCGCCTGATCCTCGAGATGGACGGCGAGACCGTCCAGCGCGCCGATCCGCATATCGGCCTGCTCCACCGCGGCACCGAGAAGCTGGCCGAGTCCAAGCCGTTCAACCAGTCGATCGGCTACATGGACCGGCTCGACTACGTGTCGATGATGTGCAACGAGCACGCCTACGTGCGCGCCATCGAGACCCTGATGGGGATCGAGGCGCCCGAGCGCGCGCAGTGGATCCGCACGCTGTTCGACGAGGTCACCCGCATCCTCAACCACCTGATGTGGGTGGGCTCCAACGCGCTCGACCTCGGCGCGATGGCGGTGTTCCTGTACGCGTTCCGCGAGCGCGAGGAACTGATGGACGTGTACGAGGCGGTCAGCGGCGCGCGCATGCACGCCACCTACTACCGCCCCGGCGGCGTGTACCGCGACCTGCCCGAGCGCATGCCGCAGTACCGCGAGTCGCGCTGGCGCAAGGGCGCGTCGCTCAAGCGCTTCAACGCGTGGCGCGAAGGCTCGATGCTCGACTACCTCGACGCGTTCGCGCGGGATTTCCCCGCGCGCGTCGACGAGTACGAGACCCTGCTCACCGACAACCGCATCTGGAAGCAGCGCACCGTCGGCATCGGCGTCATCTCGCCCGAGAAGGCGATGGCCTGGGGCATGACCGGCGCGATGCTGCGCGGCTCCGGCGTCGAATGGGACCTGCGCAAGAAGCAGCCCTACGCGAAGTACGCCGAAGTCGATTTCGACATCCCGGTCGGCGTCAACGGCGACTGCTACGACCGCTACCTCGTGCGCATCGCCGAGATGCGGCAGTCGACCCGGATCATCGCCCAGTGCGTGGCCTGGCTGCGCGCCAACCCCGGCCCGGTGATGGTCGACAACTTCAAGGTCGCGCCTCCCTCCCGCGAGGAGATGAAGGACGACATGGAAGCGCTGATCCACCACTTCAAGCTGTTCTCGGAAGGCTACTGCGTGCCCGCAGGCGAGACCTACAGCGCGGTCGAGGCGCCCAAGGGCGAGTTCGGCTGCTACCTGGTGAGCGACGGCGCCAACAAGCCGTTCCGCGTGCACCTGCGCGCGCCCGGGTTCGCCCACCTGTCGTCGATGGACGAGGTGGTGAAGGGCCACATGCTGGCCGACGTGGTGGCGATGATCGGCACCTACGACATCGTGTTCGGCGAGGTGGATCGATGAAGGCGACCGGCAACTTCGAGAACGCGCGCAACGTCGACCCGATGGTCGCGTTGAACGACGCGACGCGCGCGCACATCGACCACTGGCTCGCGAAGTTCCCGGCCGACCGCCGGCGCTCGGCCGTGCTGCAGGGCCTGCACGCCGCGCAGGAGCAGAACGACGGCTGGCTGACCGACGAGCTGATCGCCGCGGTGGCGAAGTACATCGGCATCCCGCCGGTGTGGGCCTACGAGGTCGCGACCTTCTACTCGATGTTCGAGACCGAGCAGGTCGGCCGCAACAACGTGGCCTTCTGCACCAACATCAGCTGCTGGCTCAACGGCGCCGAAGCGCTGGTCGCGCACGCCGAGAAGAAGCTCGGCTGCCGGCTGGGCGAATCCACCGCCGACGGCCGCGTCTACCTCAAGCGCGAGGAAGAGTGCGTCGCCGCCTGCTGCGGCGCGCCGGTGGTGGTGATCAACGGGCATTACCACGAGAAGCTCGACGCCGCGAAGGACGACGAGCTGCTCGACGGGCTGAAGTGAGGCAGGACGAGACGATGGCACACGGCCACCACGACTATTCCCAGCCGACCGGCCCCGTCGGCCCGGCGCCGCAGGAGCACAACGTCGTCTACACGACGCTGCACTTCGACAAGCCCTGGTCGTACGAGAACTACCTCAAGACCGGCGGCTACCAGGCGCTGCGCAGGATCCTCACCGAGAAGATGGATCCGGTCGCGATCATCGACATGGTCAAGCAGTCGGGCCTGCGCGGCCGCGGCGGCGCGGGCTTCCCGACCGGCCTGAAGTGGAGCTTCATGCCGAAGGGGCCGATGCAGAAGTACATCCTCTGCAACTCCGACGAATCGGAGCCGGGCACCGCCAAGGACCGCGACATCCTGCGCTACAACCCGCACGCGGTGATCGAGGGCCTGGCCATCGCCTGCTACGCGACGGGCAGCACGGTCGCCTACAACTACCTGCGCGGCGAGTTCCACCACGAGCCCTTCGAGCACCTGGAAGAGGCGACGCGCGAGGCCTACGCGAACGGCTGGCTGGGCAAGGACATCCTCGGCAGCGGCGTGGACATCGAGATCTTCAACGCGCTCGGCGCGGGCGCCTACATCTGCGGCGAAGAAACCGCGCTGATGGAGTCGCTGGAAGGCAAGAAGGGCCAGCCCCGCTACAAGCCGCCGTTCCCGGCCAACTTCGGCCTCTACGGCAAGCCGACCACGATCAACAACACCGAGACCTACGCCTCGGTGCCGGCGATCATCCGCAACGGCGCGGAATGGTTCCTCAACCTCGGCAAGCCGAACAACGGCGGGCCGAAGGTGTTCTCGGTGTCGGGCCACGTCAACAAGCCCGGCAACTACGAGATCCGCCTCGGCACGTCCTTCGCCGACCTGCTGCAGATGGCGGGGGGCGTGCGCAGCGGGCACAAGCTGAAGGCGGTGATCCCGGGCGGTTCGTCGATGCCGGTGCTGCCGGCGGATACGATGATGGGCATCACCATGGACTACGACGCGATCCAGAAGGCCGGTTCCGGCCTCGGTTCCGGCGCCGTGGTCGTGATGGACGAGACGACCTGCATGGTCCGCGCCTGCCAGCGCGTCGCGCGCTTCTACTTCAAGGAAAGCTGCGGCCAGTGCACGCCGTGCCGCGAGGGCACCGGCTGGATGTACCGCATGCTGACCCGCATCGTCGAGAAGCAGGCCACGCTCGACGACCTGCAGATGCTGCGCGCGGCCGCCGGCCAGATCGAGGGCCACACCATCTGCGCGTTCGGCGAGGCCGCCGCGTGGCCGGTGCAGGGCTTCCTGCGCCACTTCTGGGACGAATTCGAGTACGCGATCGTGAACAAGCGGTTCCTGGTCGACGACGAGCAGGCGGGCACCGTCGTGCCGAAGAACACGCTGCCGAAGCAGGTGGCCGCGTGAGCGCGCAGCCCGTCAATCCGAACCTGCCGCCCGACCACGTGACCGTCTTCATCGACGGCGTCGAGCTGGCCGCGCCCAAGGGCTCGATGATCATCCAGGCCGCCGACAAGGCCGGCATCCCGATCCCGCGCTTCTGCTACCACGACAAGCTGGCGATCGCGGCCAACTGCCGCATGTGCCTGGTGGACACCGAAGTCGGCGGGCGCTCGGCGCCGAAGCCGTCGCCGGCCTGCGCCACGCCGGTCATGGACGGGCTGAAGGTGTTCACCCGCAACGACAAGGCGCTGAAGGCCCAGCGCAACGTCATGGAATTCCTGCTGATCAACCATCCGCTCGACTGCCCGGTCTGCGACCAGGGCGGCGAGTGCGAGCTGCAGGACCTGTCGATGGGCTACGGCCGCTCGGTGAGCCGCTATTCCGAGCGCAAGCGCGTCGTCGCCGACGAGGACTTTGGGCCGCTGGTCGCCAGCGACATGACCCGCTGCATCCAGTGCACGCGCTGCATCCGCTTCACCGGCGAGGTCGCGGGCACCTACGAGCTCGGCGGCATGATGCGCGGCGAGAACCTGCAGATCGGCACCTACGACGGCAAGCCGCTGACGACCGAGCTGTCCGGCAACGTCATCGACGTGTGCCCGGTCGGCGCGCTGACCAACAAGGTGTTCCGCTTCCGCGCCCGTCCGTGGGAACTGGTCGCGAAGGAATCGCTGGGCTGGCACGACGCGCTCGGCAGCAACCTGTTCCTGCACGTGCGCCGCGGCGACGTGATGCGCGCGGTGCCGCGGGACAACGAGGCGGTCAACGAGTGCTGGCTGTCCGACCGCGACCGCTATTCGCACCAGGGGCTGTACGCGGAAGACCGCGCGACGAAGCCGATGCTGCGCGAAGGCGGCGAGTGGCGCGTGGCGACCTGGGACGAAGCCCTGGCGCGCGCCGCGCAGATCCTCCGCGACAACGGCGCCGACAGGCTCGGCATGTTGGTGCATCCGGCGACCTCGAACGAGGAGGGCGAGCTGCTCGCGCGCCTGGCCGAGGCCCTGGGCACCGGCAACCTCGACCACCGCATCGCCCAGCAGGACCTGTCCGCCGGCGCCGCCGCGGAAGCGTTCGCGATGCCCGTCGCCGACATCGAGCAGGCCGACGCGATCGTGATCGTCGGCTCGAACCTGCGCCACGAGCTGCCGCTGCTGCACGCCCGCGTGCGCAAGGCGACGCTGCGCGGCGCGAAGGTGCACGTGGTCAACCCGGTGGACTTCGACTTCGCGTTCGAGGTCGCCTCGAAGGCGGTCGTGGCGCCGTCGCAGCTCGCCGGCGCGCTGCGCGGCGTGTCGCTGGCCGGCGCCACGCGCCCGGTCGTGATCGTCGGCGGCGTCGCCGAGTCGGGCGCGCAGGCGTCCGCGATCCGCAAGGCCGCGCGCGACTTCGCCGCCGCGAACAACGCCGCGCTATGCCGCATCCCGCAGGGCGCGAACGCCCTCGGCCTCGCGCGCCAGGGCGTGCTGCCGCGCTCGCGCGACGCCCGGGCGATGCTCGCCGACGCGCGCGCCGCCTACGTGATCTACGGCATCGAGCCCGGCCTCGACTTCGCCGACCAGGGCGAGGCGATGCGCGCGCTGGGCGCCGCACAGGTCGTGGCGTTCAGCCAGTTCGCGTGCCAGTCGACGCTCGCCGTCGCCGACGTGATCCTGCCGATCGGCCTGCTGCCCGAGAACGACGCGACGCTGACCAACCTCGACGGGCGCGAGCAGCGCGCCGTCGCCGCCGGCAAGCTGCCGGGCGAGGCGCGTGCCGGCTGGCGCGTGCTGCGCGCCCTGGGCGGCACGCTCGGCGCGGCCGGCTTCGATTTCACCGAGCTCGCTGAGGTCCGCGCCGCGCTGGCGCAGTCCGGCGCCGCGCGCACCGGCGGCGCCGACACCGCCGCGAAGCAGGCCTGGTTCCAGGTCGACGAAACCGAGACGCTCGAGGCGGCCCACCGGTCGGCCGAAGGCACCGGCGCGCGCGACGCTTCGGCCGCCCGCGCCGGGCTCGAAGTCGCCGCATCGCAGGCCATCTACCGCGGCGACGCGATCCTGCGCCGCGCGGCCGCGCTGCAGGCGCACCCGCTGACCGCGGGCGCGCGCATCGCGCTCAACCCGGCCGACGCGCAGGCCGCGGGCCTGTCCGAAGGCGCCATGGCGAAGGTCGTCGCGGGGCAGGGCACCGCCACGCTCCCGGTCGCCGTCGACGCGCGCGTCGCCGCCGGCTGCGCCTGGGTCGAATCGGGCTACGGCGCGACCGCGCCGCTGCTGGCCGCCGGCAGGGTGGAGGTCGCCCGCGCATGAATCCGCTGATGACAAACGTCGTCGATCCCGTCCACCAGTGGCTGCTGTCGCTGGGCCCGTTCGGCCTGGTCGTGTGGCTGGTGCTGCTGATCCTCGGCATCGCGATTCCGGTGATCCTCGCCGTCGCCTTCTACGTCGTCTGGGAACGCAAGCTGATCGGCTGGATGCACGTGCGCCACGGGCCGATGTACGTCGGCATGGGCGTCCTGCAGGCCTTCGCCGACGTGTTCAAGCTGCTGTTCAAGGAAGTCATCCACCCGACGGCCGCGCACGGCGCGCTGTACGTGCTGGCGCCGATGATCGCGCTGGTGCCGGCGTTCGCCGCCTGGGCGGTGGTGCCGTTCGACGCGCGGGCGGTGCTGTCCAACGCCAACGCGGGCCTGTTGTACCTGCTCGCGATGACCTCGCTCGGCGTGTACGGCATCATCATCGCCGGCTGGGCCTCGAACTCGAAGTACGCGTTCCTCGGCGCGATGCGCGCCTCGGCGCAGATGATCAGCTACGAGATCGCGATGGGCTTCGCCATCGTCGGCGTGCTGATCGCCGCGGGCAGCCTGAACCTGAGCGCCATCGTGATGGCGCAGTCGGGCAACGCCGGATTGTTCGAATGGTTCTGGCTGCCGCTGCTGCCGCTGTTCGTCGTGTACTTCGTGTCCGGCGTCGCCGAGACCAACCGCGCGCCCTTCGACGTGGTCGAGGGCGAGTCGGAGATCGTCGCCGGCCACATGGTCGAGTACTCCGGCTCGCAGTTCGCGCTGTTCTTCCTCGCCGAATACGCGAACATGCTGCTGGTCAGCTTCCTGACCGCCACGTTCTTCATGGGCGGCTGGCTGTCGCCGATCCCGCAGGCGTGGATCCCGGAAGGCATCCCGGTGGTGTCCACGGTGCTGGGCGGCGGCTGGTGGTGGCTGTTCGCCAAGGTGTTCTTCTTCGCCAGCGCCTTCATCTGGTTCCGCGCCACGTTCCCGCGCTACCGCTACGACCAGATCATGCGCCTGGGCTGGAAGGTCTTCATTCCCGTGACCCTGGGCTGGATCTTCGTGACCGCGCTGATGGCGTACTACGGTGTGTTCGAGGTGGGAGCCTGATGGCCAGGTTGCTTGCATGGTTCAAGGGGCTGCTGCTCATCGAGCTGCTGCAGGGCATGTGGCTGACCCTGAAGTACCTGTTCCGCCCCAAGTACACGCTGATGTACCCGATGGAGAAGACGCCGCAGTCGCCGCGCTTCCGCGGGCTGCACGCGCTGCGCCGCTACCCGAACGGCGAGGAACGCTGCATCGCCTGCAAGCTGTGCGAGGCGGTGTGCCCGGCGCTGGCGATCACCATCGATTCCGAGCAGCGCGCCGACGGCACCCGCCGCACCACGCGCTACGACATCGACCTGTTCAAGTGCATCTTCTGCGGCTTCTGCGAGGAGTCCTGCCCTGTCGACTCGATCGTCGAGACCCACGTCCTCGAGTACCACTTCGAGAACCGCGGCGAGAACATCGTGACCAAGCCGCAGCTGCTGGCCCTGGGCGACCGCCTCGAGGCCGAGATCGCCGAACGCCGCGCGGCCGACGCGCCGTTCCGCTGACCGTGCGCTGACGACCAGCCTGAGGAACCCATGGACTTCGCACTGATCGCCTACTACCTGTTCGCCGCCGCGGCCGTGCTTTCGGCCGTCGCGGTGATCGGCGCCCGCAACCCGGTGCACTCGGCGCTGTTCCTGGTGCTGACCTTCTTCACCGTGGCCTGCACCTGGATCCTCGCCGGCGCCGAGTTCCTCGGCCTGGCCCTAGTGCTGGTGTACGTGGGCGCGGTGATGGTGCTGTTCCTGTTCGTGGTGATGATGCTGGACGTGGACATCGCGCGGATGCGCGAGGGTTACGTGCGCTACCTGCCGGTCGGCCTGGTGGTCGCGGTGGTCATGCTCGCCGAGATGCTGGCGCTGATCGGCGTGCGCGCCCGCGCGGTCGATCCCTTCGCCGGCAACGCCGCGGCGGTGGCCGCGGGCGAGGGCAACACGACCTGGCTGGCGCATGCGCTGTTCACCGACTTCCTGCTGCCGTTCGAGGTCGCCGCGGTGATCCTGACCGTGGCCGTGATCGCGGCGGTGATGCTGACCCTGCGCCGCCGCGTCGGCGCCAAGCACCAGGATCCGCTGGACCAGGCGCGCGTGCGCGCCGCCGACCGCGTGCGCCTGGTGCGCATGGAGGCGGTGCGTCCCACCCCGGCCGCCGACCAGGAGGAGCCGCAGGCATGATCGAAACCGCGACCACCGCGCTGTCCCTCGGCCACTTCCTCGCGCTCGGCGCCGCGCTGTTCTGCATCGCCGTGGCCGGCATCTTCCTGAACCGGAAGAACGTGATCCTGCTGCTGATGTGCATCGAGCTGCTGCTGCTCGCGGTGAACATCAACTTCGTCGCGTTCTCGCGCCACCTGGGCGACGCGTCCGGGCAGGTGTTCGTGTTCTTCATCCTGACCGTGGCCGCGGCCGAGGCCGCGATCGGCCTGGCGATCCTGGTCACCCTGTTCCGCAACCGGCGCACGATCGACGTGGCCGAGATCGATACCCTGAAGGGCTGACGCGATGCCGGACGTCGACACTCTCTACAACGGCCTCGCGCTCCCGGCCAACGTGCTGCTTGCGGTGGTGCTGGCGCCGCTGCTCGGCGCGATCGTCGCCGGCCTGTTCCGCAGGCAGGTCGGCCGCGCCGGCGCGCACGTCGTCACCATCGCCGGCGTCGCGATCAGCTGCGCGCTGTCGTGCTGGGTGCTGTGGCAGCTGGTGGAGAAGGGCGCGCCGCCCTTCAACGAGAACGTCTACACCTGGTTCAGCGTCGGCGGCTACGAGGCCCACGTCGGCTTCATGATCGACAAGCTCAGCGCGATGATGATGGTCGTGGTGACCTTCGTGTCGCTGCTGGTCCACGTCTACACCATCGGCTACATGGCCGACGACCCGGGCTACCAGCGCTTCTTCAGCTACATCTCGCTGTTCACCTTCTCGATGTTGATGCTCGTGATGAGCAACAACTTCATGCAGCTGTTCTTCGGCTGGGAAGCGGTGGGCCTGGTCTCGTACCTGCTGATCGGCTTCTGGTTCAAGCGGCCGACGGCGATCTTCGCCAACCTCAAGGCCTTCCTGGTCAACCGCGTCGGCGACTTCGGCTTCATCCTCGGCATCGCCGCGGTGCTGTACTGGTTCGGCACGCTGGACTACGCGACCGTGTTCGCGAACGCGCCGACCATCGACGGCCTGACCACGGCGGTGTTCTCCGGCCACGAATGGTCGGTCGCGACGATCATCTGCATCTGCCTGTTCGTCGGCGCGATGGGCAAGTCGGCGCAGGTGCCGCTGCACGTGTGGCTCCCCGACTCGATGGAAGGCCCGACCCCGATCTCGGCGCTGATCCACGCGGCGACGATGGTGACCGCGGGCATCTTCATGGTCGCGCGCATGTCGCCGCTGTTCGAGCTGAGCGAGACCGCCTTGAACTTCGTGCTGTTCATCGGCGCGACCACCGCGTTCTTCACCGGCCTGATCGGCATCGTCCAGAACGACATCAAGCGCGTGGTCGCGTACTCGACCCTGTCGCAGCTGGGCTACATGACCGTCGCGCTCGGCGTGTCGGCCTACAGCGCCGCGGTCTACCACCTGATGACCCACGCCTTCTTCAAGGCGCTGCTGTTCCTGGGCGCGGGCTCGGTGATCATCGCCATGCACCACGAGCAGGACATGCGCCGGATGGGCGGCCTGCGCAGGTACATGCCGGTGACGTTCTGGACCATGCTGGTCGGCACGCTGGCGCTGGTCGGCACGCCGTTCTTCGCGGGCTTCTACTCGAAGGACACGATCATCGAGGCGGCCGCCGAGCACGCGCACGAGGCCGGCAACTGGGTCGCGACCTACGGCTACTGGGCGGTCCTGCTCGGCGCCTTCGTGACCTCGTTCTACAGCTTCCGGCTGATGTACATGACCTTCGCCGGCCCGGAGCGCTTCCGCGACGCGCACGGCGACGACCACGGCCATGCGGCGCATGCGGATGCGCACGACGACCACGGCCACGGCGCGCACGAGCCGCACGAGTCGCCCTGGGTGGTGACGCTGCCGCTGGTGCTGCTGGCGATCCCCTCGGTCGTGATCGGCTTCCTGACCGCCGGCCCGATGCTGTTCGGCACCGACATGATGGGCCACGCGCAGCAGCTGCCGTATTTCCTCGGCGCGATCGACGTCGACGCCGCGCGGGACGTGGTGGCGAAGATCGCGGAAGAGGGCTGGCACGGCCCGGTGAAGTTCGCGCTGCATGGTTTCATGGCACCGGCGTTCTGGCTGGCTTTCGCGGGCTTCCTGCTGGCAACGGTGATGTACTGGTGGAAGCCGGAGCTCGCGGGCCGCGCCCGCCGCTTCTTCGCGCTGCCGGTCCGCATCCTCGAGGACAAGTACGGCATGGACGCGCTGTGGATCCGCGGCTTCGCCGGCGGCGGCGTCGCGCTCGGCAAGGTCTCGCGACAGGCCGACGAGCGGGTGATCGACGGCGCCATCGTCAACGGCAGCGTGCGCCTGGTGGACATCGTCGCCGGCGTGCTCCGCCGGACCCAGTCGGGCTACCTCTACCACTACGCCTTCGCGATGATCCTGGGCCTGATCGCGCTGCTGGCGGCCCTGCTTCGCTACTGGCACTGACCGCATGTCGACCATGACCCATCTCCCGCTGCTCAGCCTGCTGGTCTGGCTCCCGATCCTCGGCGGCGCGCTGTGCCTGGCCCTCGGCGACGCGCGCGCGCAGGCGGCGCGCTGGACGGCGCTGCTGTTCGCGCTCGCGACGCTGCTGGTCAGCGTCCCGCTGTTCACCGGCTTCGACTTCGGCGACGCCGGCATGCAGTTCGTCGAGCGGCACGCCTGGATCCCGGCCTACGACATCCAGTACCACCTCGGCGCGGACGGGATCTCGGTCGCGCTGATCGGCCTGACCACGCTGACCACGGTGCTCGTGCTGATCGGCGCCTGGAGCCCGATCCAGAAGCGCGTGAACCAGTACGTCGCGGCGATGCTGATGCTGGAAGGCGTGATGATCGGCGTGTTCGCCGCGATGGACGCGATGCTGTTCTACGTGTTCTTCGAGGCGATGCTGATCCCGATGTTCATCCTGATCGGCGTCTGGGGCGGCCCGCGCCGCGTCTACGCGTCGCTCAAGTTCTTCCTGTACACCTTCCTCGGCTCGGTGTTCATGCTGGTCGGGCTGATCTACCTCTACCTGAAGGGCGGGAGCTGGCAGATCGCGGACATGGCGGCGCTGCCGCTGGCGATGCATGCGCAGGTCTGGCTGTTCTTCGCGTTCCTGATCGCGTTCGCGGTGAAGGTGCCGATGTTCCCGGTCCACACCTGGCTGCCCGACGCCCACGTCGAGGCGCCGACCGGCGGCTCGGTGGTGCTGGCCGCGATCATGCTGAAGATCGGCGGGTACGGCTTCCTGCGCTTCACCCTGCCGATCGTCCCCGACGCCGGGCACGAGCTGGCCTGGCTGGTGCTGGCGCTGAGCCTGATCGCGATCATCTACGTCGGCCTCGTCGCCCTGGTCCAGGACGACATGAAGAAGCTGATCGCCTATTCGTCGATCGCGCACATGGGCTTCGTCACCATGGGCATCTTCATCGCCTTCGCCCTGGTCCGCGACTACGGCAACATGGACGCCGCGCGCCTCGGCCTGCAGGGCGCGATGGTGCAGATGATCAGCCACGGCTTCATCTCCGGCGCGATGTTCTCCTGCGTCGGCGTGCTCTACGACCGCCTGCACACGCGCCGGATCGCCGACTACGGCGGCGTCGCCAACGTGATGCCGTGGTTCGCGGCGTTCTTCATCTTCTTCTCGATGTCGAACGCCGGCCTGCCGGGCACCTCCGGCTTCGTCGGCGAGTTCATGGTGATCCTGGCCAGCTTCCAGCAGCACCCGCTGCTCGCCTTCGGCGCGGCGACCACGCTGATCACCGGCGCGGCCTACACGTTGTGGCTGGCCAAGCGGATCGTGTGGGGCGAGGTCGGCAACGCCAACGTCGCGACGATGCAGGACATCGACATGCGCGAGTGGATCGTGCTGGCGACCTTCGCCGCCGGCGTGCTGATCGTCGGCCTGTGGCCGAAGCCGCTCACCGACCTGATGGAGCCCTCCATCGCGCAACTGGCGAGCCAGCTCGCCGCCAGCAAGCTCTGAGGACGCACGCCGCATGATCGCGACATTGCCCACCGCCGCCGACCTGCTGCCGCTGCTGCCGGAACTGGTCCTCGTCGCCGGCGCGTTCGCGCTGCTGATGCTCGACCTGTTCATCGACGACGCGCGCCGCGGCCTGACCAACACGCTGGCGATCGCGCTGCTGCTCTTCGTCGCGGTGCTGGCCTTCGCCGGCACGGGCGGGCAGGGCACGGTACTGGGCGGCATGTTCGTGCGCGACACCATGGCCGACGTGCTCAAGACCGCGGCCTGCCTCGTCACTGCGCTGTCGCTGGTCTATGCCTGGCCGTTCCTGCGCGAGCGCGGGCTGTACAAGGGCGAGGTCGCGGTGCTGATGCTCTTCGCGACGCTCGGCATGATGCTGCTGATCTCCGCGGGCAGCCTGGTGATGGTCTACCTCGGCCTCGAACTGCTGGCGCTCTGCTCGTACGCGCTGGTGGCGATCGACCGCGACAGCGCGCTGTCGTCCGAGGCGGCGATGAAGTACTTCGTGCTCGGTTCGCTGGCGTCCGGCCTGCTGCTGTACGGCATGTCGCTGCTGTACGGCGCCACCGGCACCCTCGACCTGGCCACGCTGCACGGCGCCGTCGCCGCCTCGCAGGAGCGCACGCTGCTGCTGATGGGCACGGTGTTCCTGGTCGCCGGCATCGCCTTCAAGTTCGGCGCGGCGCCGTTCCACATGTGGCTGCCCGACACCTACCACGGCGCGCCGACGGCGATCACGGTGTTCATCGGCTCGGCGCCGAAGCTGGCCTCGTTCGCGATGGCGTTCCGCCTGCTCGAGGCGGGCGTCGGTCCGCTGAGCCCCGAGTGGCGCCTGCTGGTCGCGGCGCTCGCGGTCGCCTCGCTCGCGGTCGGCAACCTGATCGCGCTGGCGCAGTCGAACCTCAAGCGCATGCTCGCGTACTCGACGATCTCGCACGTCGGGTTCGTGTTCATGGGCATCGCGGCGGCGAACGCGGCCGGCTACGCGGCGGCGATGTTCTACGCGATCAGCTACGCGATCATGGCGACGGCGTCGTTCGGCGCGATCGTGGTGCTCGCGCGCAACGGCTACGAATCCGACGGGATCGACGATTTCCGCGGGCTCGCGACGCGCAGCCCGTGGCTCGCCGGCATGATGCTGTGCGCGATGATGTCGCTGGCCGGCATCCCGCCGTTCCTCGGCTTCTGGGCCAAGCTCGCCGTGCTGCGCGCGGCCATCGGCGGCGACCTGCTGTGGCTGGCCATCGTCGGCATCGTGTTCGCGGTGATCGGCTGCTTCTACTACCTGCGCGTGTGCAAGGCGATGTACTTCGACGCGCCGCCGGAGGGCGTGCCGCCGCCGCGCCTGCACGACCGCATCCTGCGCACCGCCTTCGGCGTCAACGCGCTGGCGCTGCTGGGCCTGGGCCTGGCCTGGAACCCGATCATGGCGTGGTGCCAGGCGGCGTTCCAGGGCTGACGCCGCAGCGCGCGGCCGGCGCGGCCGCGCTAGCGTTCCATCGCGAGCGCCGGCGACGCCGGCGCCGGCGGCTCGGCGAATTCCCGCCGGCGGAGCGCGACAGCCACGCCGCTGCCGTCGATCTGCAGCAACTGGTCGGCCATGGCCGCCAGCCCGGTGCGGTGCGACACGACGACGAGCGCGGTCCTCGGCAGGCGCCGCCGCAGCGCGGCCAGGACTTCGCGTTCCGATGCAGCGTCGAGCGCGCCGGTCGCTTCGTCGAGGACCGCGAGCGCCGGCTGCCGCAGCAGCACCTGGGCCAGCAGCAGGCGCTGCAGCTCGCCGCCGGAGAAGCGGCTGCCTGATTCCTGCAGCGCGGTGTCGAGTCCCGCGCCGTCGCGGCGCACGCGCGGCTCCAGGCCGACGTCCGCGAGCGCGCGCCACATGTCGGCGTCGGTCGCCGCGGGCGCGGCCCAGCGCAGGCTGTCGCGAACGGTCGCGTGCCAGGGACGGACCTGCTGGCTGACGTAGGCGGTGCGGCCGATCAAGGCGCGATAGCCGTCGAATCCGGTCGTCCTGCCGGCGATCCGCGCCTCGAAGCCCGCCGGCGCGGTCATCCCCGACAGCGCGTCGACGAGGCAGGTCTTGCCGATACCCGAATCGCCGCAGACCAGGGTCGTTTCTCCCGGCGCCAGCACGAGGTCGCGCACTTCCAGCGCCACCGGGCGCGGCAGGCGCATGCGTTCGACGTGCAACGTCTCCAGGCCGCCCGGCATCGCGCGGGCGCGCGGCCGGCGATCCGGCGCGAGCGACGCATGGCGCCGCCACAGCTCGAACGCGGGCAGCGCCGAGCGCAGCTGCTGCACGCCCTGGCGCGTCGACGCCAGGTAGGGCAGGAGGCGCGCCAGCAACAGGCAGACCGCGATCAGCGCCGCGGGCTCGATGCCGTTCCAGCGGCGCGCGAGCACGAAGGCCGCGGCGATCGCGGCCGCGGCGCAGAGCTCCAGCAGCAGGCGGCCGTGCGCCGCGAGCTGGAGCTGGCGCCGGTAGCCGCGCCCGAGCTGCATCGCCATGCGCGCGAACGAGGCGTGGTCGGCGTGCTGGCGCCCGAACGAGCGGACGTGGCGCAGCCGGCGCGGGAAATCCTCGCCGCGCCAGAACAGCCGGGTCATGTCGGCGACGTAGCGCTGGCTGGTGCGCGACTGCTCGCGCCCGAACAGCCGCGCCGCCATCCACGCGAAGGCCGCGAACACCGGCAGCGCGAGCATCAGCGGCGGCGACACCCACAATGCGACGGCCAGGGTCACCGCGGTCGTGACCAGGGCGACCAGCAGCTGCAGCAGCGCGCTGAAGCCGTTGACGACGACCTCGACGTTGTAAGTGAGCACGTTGGCGATCTCCGCCGACGTCGCGTCCGCGAGCGCGCCGAGTTCCGCGCGGACCAGCCGCGCGTGCACGGCGCGCCGCAGGAAGATGCCGTAGCGCGCGGCCAGGCGCGCGGACAGGCACGCCGCCGCCCACCGCGACAGTGCGAACGCCGCGGTGGCGGACGCGAACAGCGCCGCGTGGCCTTCCAGCCCGATCGGCGCGTCGAAAAACAGGGCGTCGAGCGGCGCGGGCTGCGACGGCTGGACCAGCGGCACCAGGCACAGCGCCGCCACGGCGCCGGCGAGCGCCGACAGCAGCGACGCCGCGACGAAGACGGCGATCTCCGCGCGGTCGCGCCGCCCCAGCGTCGCCGCGAAGGCGCGCAGCGCCGCGCGGCGCGGTCCGTCAGCCGAGGAGGCGCTCGATCGCATCGACCGAATGTCCCGGGTGCGCGCCGCGCAGCAGGCGATGCACCGGCGCCCGCATCGCCCAGTCCGCGAAGCGGTCCCAGCCGGGCTGCCCCATCGCATACGCCTGGTCGACCGGCAGGCAGGCGGCGACTTCGTCACGGCGCAGCGGCACGAGCACAGCCTGCGATCCGCCGGACCGCTCGCGCGACAGTACGACGGTTCCGGCCAGCCGCAGCGGCAGCGGCGCGAGCCGCGCCGGCGCGGGGGCCCGGCGCAGGTCGGCTTCGAACTTTTCCACGCCGCTGCGCCGCCGGATCACCGGCGAGGCCGCGATCCAGTCGCGCGCGACCGCGTCGCCGATCCCCGCGAGCGCGTCGGCCTGCACGGGCAGGCAATTGGCGAGGCCGGTCGCGAGCATGCCCTCGGGGCGCACGAATACCGCGTCCTCGGACAGGAAATCGAGCCCGCGGAGCAGGGCATGCAGCGCCAGCGTCGACTTGCCGGCGCCACTTTCGCCGAGCAGCAGCAGGCCGCGGCCGTCGCGGCCGACGCAGGCGCCGTGCAGCGGCACCAGCCCCTGGCAGCGCGCCGCGAGCAGGAACAGCGCGAACTCGATCAGCTCGTAGCGCAGGTGGTAGGGACGATCGAGCATGTCCGCGGAAGCGACGATCCGCGCCCGATGCTTTCGCGGGGACACGAGCACGTGGTTCCGCGGATCCATGATCCCGTGCAGCAGCGGGCCATCGAGCCGGGTGCGCACCTGGGGCGGCTCGCGGCCGGCGTCCGGCCGCCGCGGCAGCAGGTGCAGCTCGACGTCGAACCGCGGCGCGTCCTGCGGGAACCGGTGGGGCGGCAGTCCGCCGCATGCCGCATCCGCGAGGTCGAGCAGCGCAGCGCTGTCGCTGCGGAAACGGAAGTGCGCGCCCATGGCCAGTCGTCGCCGGACGGGCG
>JBQCJF010000022.1:0-2339 GCA_051953015.1 Luteimonas sp. | reverse complement strand
GTGCCGAACCCGCGGCGCGGCAACTCGCGCGGATGCACGAGCCGCGGGCGTTCGGGACGACCGGGCATGCGGATGGGTTCGGGCGGCGGCGTGTCGTCGTCGACGGCCAGTTCGCCGCGGGCGAAGGCCTCGGCCGTCGCGAATGTCAGCGCGACCTTCTCGTCCGGCGTCGCGGCACGGAGGCAGGCGTGGGCGGCGGTGAACAACATCGATGCCATCGGCTCGGCTTTTCGTAGGAGCGACGTGCGTCGCGACTGGATGTCGTGGGTCGCGCCGGGTCGCGACTTACGTCGCTCCTACAACCAGCACATCAGCCCGTCGCGCGGCGCTTCTTCTTCGCCTCGTCGGAACGCAACTGGCGCAGGCGCTCGAAGTAGCCAGGTTCGATGCCGGTGACGTATTCGCCGTTGAAGCACGAGCTGTCGAACCTGCGACCCGGGAACTTCGGGCCGGCGACGGCGGCTTCGAGGTCGGCGAGGTCCTGGTAGACCAGCCAGTCGCAGCCGAGCAGTTCCTGGATCTGCTGCTCGGTGCGGCCGTGCGCGACGAGTTCGTCGGCCGACGGCATGTCGATGCCGTAGACGTTCGGGTAGCGCACCGGCGGCGCGGCGGAGGCGAGAAACACCTTCTTCGCGCCGGCGTCGCGCGCCATCTGCACGATCTGCTGCGAGGTGGTGCCGCGCACGATCGAGTCGTCGACCAGCAGCACGACGCGGTTGCGGAATTCCAGCGGGATCGGGTTGAGCTTGCGGCGCACGGACTTCGCGCGCTCGCCCTGCCCCGGCATGATGAAGGTGCGGCCGACGTAGCGGTTCTTGATGAAGCCCTCGCGGTACTTCACGCCCAGCACGTTCGCGATCTCCAGCGCGGCGTCGCGCGAGGTGTCGGGGATCGGGATGACGACGTCGATGCCGTGGTCGGGCCGCTCGCGCAGGATCTTCTCGCCGAGAGTCACGCCCATGCGCATCCGCGCCTTGTGCACGGAGATCTCGTCCATCATCGAGTCGGGGCGCGCGAAGTACACGAACTCGAAGATGCAGGGCCGCAGGTCGCCTTCGGCGCACTGGCGCGAATGCAGCTCGCCGCGCGGCGTGATCACCACCGCCTCGCCCGGCGCCACGTCGCGCACGCGCTCGAAGCCGAGCACGTCCAGCGCGACCGATTCCGACGCGACCGCATATTCGGTGCCGGCGTCGGTCTGGCGGCGGCCCAGCACCAGCGGGCGGATGCCGTTCGGGTCGCGGAACGCCACCAGGCCCAGGCCCAGCACCACGGTCAGCACCGCGTAGCCGCCCTTGGCGCGGCGGATCACGTTCTCGATCGCGCGGAACGCGGCGTCGGGCGTGAGCACGCGCTGCTTGTCCAGCTCGTGCGCGAACACGTTGAGCAGCACTTCCGAGTCGGACTCGGTGTTGACGTTGCGGCGATCCTGCTCGAACACCTCGCGCCGCAGCGTGTCGGTGTTGATCAGGTTGCCGTTGTGCGCCAGCGCGATGCCGAACGGGGAATTCACGTAGAACGGCTGGGCCTCGTCGCTGCCCTCGCTGCCCGCGGTCGGATAGCGGCAGTGGCCGATGCCGACGCGGCCCTGCAGCAGCGCCATCTCGCTGGCGCGGAAGGCGTCGCGCACGAGGCCGTTGCCCTTGACCACGCGCAGCGCGGTGCCGTTCGCGGTGGCGATGCCGGCGGCGTCCTGTCCGCGATGCTGGAGCACGGTGAGCCCGTCGTAGAGCTGGGCCGCGACGTCCGTGGTGCCGACGATGCCGATGATGCCGCACATGGTGGTGGACTCCGGGTCACGCGAAAACGCGCCTCGCGGGCGCGGGAGGAACGACCGCCGCCGTGCCGGCCGGAGCCGGCGCGACGGTCAGGGATACGGGCGGACGATGCCGTCGATGCCTACCTTCGCCTGCACCTGCGCCTTCAGCTGGTCGGCGGCGGCGCGATCAACGGAAGGGCCGACGCGGACGCGGACGAGCTTGCCCTTGTCGGTGCTGACCGTCTCGGTGAAGGCGGTGAAGCCGGCGGCGCGCAGCTTCTCGCGCAGGGCGCCGGCCTCGGTGGGATCGGAGAACGCGCCGACCTGCACCGCGAAGCCGACCCTGGCGGCGGCGGGCACGGTGGCCGGCGGCGGGGCGGTCGGCTTCGGCGCGACCGGCGTCAGCGCGGAGGATTTCGGGGCGACCGGGGTCAGCGGATGCGAGGCGGTCGAGGTCGACGCCGGCTTCGCCGGGACGGGCGGCGCAGGCTTGGTCGCGGCGACCGGCGGCGCCGTCGCGGGCTTGGCCGTCGTCGTCGCCGTCGGCGCGGGCACGACCGGCTTCGGCTCGGGCTTCGCG
>JBQCJF010000021.1:0-12411 GCA_051953015.1 Luteimonas sp. | reverse complement strand
CAGCTGCGCCCGCACGCGCGGCGTCAGCGCGTCCAGCGAGCGCGCGTGCGCGTCGCGGGCGCGCGCGTCGAAATCGGAATGTTCGTGGTTCATCGCCAGTCCTCCAGTTGCCGCTGCAGCGCTTCCCGCGCCCGCGACAGGTGCGTCTTCACCGAGCCCTCGCTGCAGCCCATCGCGCGCGCGGTGTCGGCCACGTCCAGCTCCTCCAGCACGCGCAGCGTGAACGCTTCGCGTTGCCGCCGCGGCAGCGCCGACAGCGCTTCCGACAGGCGGACCCAGGCTTCGCGCCCGTCGTGGCTGCGCGATGGATCGGGCGCGTCGTCCGCCCAGTCCACGCCTTCCTCCGCGTGGGCGGCCGCCGGCAGCATCCAGCGCATGCGGAAGCCGCGGCGCCGCTGCGCGTCGACCACGCGGCTGCGCAGGATGCTCCAGAACAGCGCCGGCCACTCCGCCGCGGGGCGTTCGGCATAGCCGACCATCCGCAGCATCGCTTCCTGCACCGTGTCCAGCGCGTCCTCGCGATGCCGCAGCCCGAGTTCCGCGAACCGGTACGCGCGCGGCCCGATGGCCTCCAGGAAAGCCTCCAGCGAGGCCGGCCCGTCCTCCGCCGGGGCGGTGGCCGGGAGCGCCTGCTCCGGGTGCGTCGTCGCGATCACGGCCTGCAGCATACGATCCAGAACGTCCCGGCGAGGCCGCGGTTGACGCGCGGCCGGACCGTTCATCGGCCGGTTATGATGCCGGCGGGACCTCCAGCGGGAGCGGCCGTGGCCGACGCCTACATGGTGCAAGCTTTCATGGTGCTGTACGTGTTCATGCTCGCGGCCATCGCCGGCCACGTGATCATCTCGCGGGTGCCGGTGATCCTGCACACGCCGCTGATGTCGGGTTCGAACTTCATCCACGGCATCGTCCTGGTCGGCGCGATGGTGGTGCTCGGCCACGCCGACACGCCGCTGGAGAAGGCGATCGGCTTCGTCGCGGTCCTGCTCGGCGCGGGCAACGCCGCCGGCGGCTACGTCGTGACCGAGCGCATGCTCGAGATGTTCAAGGCCAGCAAGCCGGGGGCGAAGTGAGCGGCGCCGCCACGCTGCAGTGGCTGGCGCAGGCCAGCTACTTCATCGCCGCCACGCTGTTCCTGCTCGGCCTGCAGCGCATGGCGTCGCCGAGGACGGCGCGCAGCGGCATCCAGTGGGCCGGCGCCGGCATGGTGCTGGCGACGATCGCCACGCTGCTGCTGCCGGGATTGCACAACCTCGGCCTGATCGTGCTCGCCACGGTGCTGGGCACCGTCGTCGCCTGGGTGTGGGGCAGGCGCGTCGCCATCACGGACATGCCGCAGATGGTCGCGCTGTTCAACGGCATGGGCGGCGGCTCCGCGGCGGCGATCGGCGCGGTCGAGATGCTGCGCTTCGCCGGTGCAGGCGTCGCGCCGACGCGCCTGGTGCTGCTGCTGGGCGTGGTCGGCGCGCTGATCGGCGCCGTGTCGCTGTCGGGTTCCGTCGTCGCCTGGGCCAAGCTCGACGGGCGGATGGACAAGCGCTACACGTTCCCGGGGCAGCAATGGTTCAACGCGCTGGTCGCGCTTGCCGCCGTCGCCCTCGGCGCGACGCTGGTGCACGCGCTCGGCGTGCCGGTCATCGTTGCGTTCTTCGCGGTCGCGCTCGCGCTCGGCGTCCTGATGACGCTGCCGATCGGCGGCGCCGACATGCCGGTGGTGATCTCGCTGTACAACGCGTTCACCGGCCTGGCGGTCGCGTTCGAGGGCTTCGTGCTCGGCAACCAGGCGCTGGTCGTCGCCGGCATGATGGTCGGCGCCGCGGGCATGTTGCTGACGCGGCTGATGGCGAAGGCGATGAACCGCTCGATCCGCAACGTGCTGTTCGGCAATTTCGGCGCGACCGCGGCGGGCGGCGGCGAAGCGATCACCGGCAGCCAGAAACCGATCGAGGCCGGCGACGCCGCGGCGATGATGGCCTACGCCGAACGCGTGGTGATCGTGCCCGGCTACGGCATGGCCGTCGCGCAGGCGCAGCACAAGATCTGGGAACTGGCGCAGCGGCTGATGGAGCGCGGCGTCAAGGTGAAGTTCGCGATCCATCCCGTCGCCGGGCGCATGCCGGGCCACATGAACGTGCTGCTGGCCGAGGCGGGCGTGCCCTACGACCTGATCGCCGACATGGACGACATCAACCCCGAGTTCCCGAACACCGACGTGTCGCTGGTGATCGGCGCGAACGACGTGGTCAACCCGGTGGCGAAGACCGATCCGTCCTCGCCGATCTACGGCATGCCGATCCTCGACGTCGCGCAGTCGAAGCACACGATCGTGATCAAGCGCGGCCGCGGCACCGGCTTCGCCGGCATCGAGAACGCGCTGTTCTACGCCGACAACACGCGCATGCTGTACGGCGACGGCGCGGAAGCCGCCGGCGCCCTGGTGGCCGAGCTCAAGGCGCTCGACGCGGGGCACTGACGCCCGGCCGCGTCAGCGCCCGCCGATCGCCGCGATCGCCACCGACGCCAGGAGCCAGAGCCGGTCGGCGGCCGCGTTCGCGAGCACCGCGAGCGTCCACGCGTAGCCCGGCCCGAGCCGCGTCGCGGCCTCCCACGGAAGCATGCCGACCGAACGCCCGATTTCGCCCGCGGCGATGCCCCAGTTCGCCAGCGCGATCGTCGCCAGCGTCGCCGCGACGGCGGCGGCCGCGCGGGAGCCGCCGCCCGGCATCCGCGCGATGCGCAGCACGGCGACGGCGTCCACCGCGGCGACCACGGCCATCCAGCTCGACTGCCGCCCGGCGGCGAGCGCCACCAGGATCCAGGCGGCGGCGCAGCCGAGGCTCGCCAGGAGGAGCAGGGCCGGCGCGAGCCAGCGCGCGCGGCGCACTGCGGAATCGGTCATGCGGCGTAGAATACAGGCCCATGTATTCACGCAGCAGCGAACCCGTGCGCTTCGAGCGCGATTGCGCCGCCGTGCTGGTTCCGCAGGGCGACGCCGTGACCCTGCCGGCCGGCACCGTCGGCTACATCACCCAGGCGCTCGGCGGCAGCTACACGGTCTTCGTGGAAGGCAACCTGTTCCGCATCGCCGGGCAGGACGCCGACGCCATCGGCAAGGAACCGACCGAGCCGCTGGAGCTGCCCGCCGGCGCTTCCGACGACGACGTCGAGAAGCTGGTCTGGCGGCAGCTGCGCACCTGCTTCGACCCGGAAATCCCGATCAACGTCGTGGACCTCGGCCTGGTCTACGAGGCCGCCGTGTCGCGCCGCGACGACGGCGAGCGCGCGGTCGCGGTGAAGATGACCCTGACCGCGCCCGGCTGCGGCATGGGGGAGATCCTCGTGGACGACGTGCGCAGCAAGCTCGAGATGATCCCGACGATCGCCGAAGCCGACGTCGAGCTGGTGTTCGACCCGCCGTGGAACCGGAACATGATGTCCGAGGCGGCGCGCCTGGAAACGGGAATGCTCTGAAGCGGGGGCCACGCGCAAGCCGAACGGCACTTGACGCGTAAACGGTTCCATGAAACCTGTTAGCGATTACAGGTCAAAAGTGTGATCTGCATCACATTTTTGGACCCCCGGATTGCTGCGGCCGCAGATTGAGACTTCACGCGCCGCTGCCCTAGCGTGGCGAACGCGGTGCGCGAGGGCGCGCATCGCTGCGTGGGCCCACAGGCCAAGGAAACCGCCGCTGCCGCGGCACACCCCATCGCACGCTGGCCGGCCCACTCGGGTGGACGGGGGCGTGCCGCTTCCGTCAAGAGGACACCGCAAATGCATTCCAGCAGTCGTGTTCGCTCCCTCGCCGTCATGTCGCCCCTCGCCTTCGCCCTGGCCTTCGCCGCCAGCGCCCAGGCGGCGACGCGCGTCGACCTCCATCACCAGGACGTGGCCCGGATGTACAGGCAGTACAAGGCCGCCAGCGCCCGCATCGGCATGCCCGCGCAGGCCGCCGAACGGCATGCCGAGCTGCTCGGCATGGGCGCGGAGTCCGGTTTGCAGCTCGTCAACAGCTCCACCGACAAGGACGGCACCCGCCACTACCGCTATCGCCAGACCTTCCACGGCATCCCGGTGTTCGGCGAGAACGTGATCGTCAGCGAGAACGCCGACGGCAGCGTCCGCAACCTGTTCGGCCACCGCATCGACGGCATCGGCGCCGACATCGGCTCGACCGCCGCGCGCATCCCGCGCGCGCAGGCGCTGTCGCTCGCCAGGCACGCCGCGCTCGGCAACCGCGTCGCCGCGCTCAACGTCACCCGCGAGAAGGCGGAGCAGGTGATCTTCTTCGACGACAGCCGCCAGGCGCACCTGGCCTACGTCGCCGAATTCCTCGCCGACGCGCCGCGCGGCGGCGCGCCGACCCGCCCGTTCGTGGTCGTCGACGCGCGCACCGGCGCGATCCTCAAGCAGTGGGACGGCCTGACCACCGCGCAGATCGGCACCGGCCCCGGCGGCAACCAGAAGACCGGACAGTACGAGTGGGGCTCGGGCGGCATCTACGGCTACCTCGACGTCGCGCAGAGTGGCAGCACCTGCACGATGAACAACACGAACTTGAAGTCGGTGAACCTCAACCACGGCACCAGCGGCACGACGGCGTTCTCGTACACCTGCCCGCGCAACACGTTCCAGGCCATCAACGGCGCGTACTCGCCGATCAACGACGCCCACTACTTCGGCGGCGTGATCACCAGCATGTACCCCGCGTACACCGGCTACAACGCGCTGTCGTTCCAGCTGGTCATGCGCGTGCACTACAGCAGCAACTACGAGAATGCGTTCTGGGACGGCAGCACCATGAGCTTCGGCGACGGCGCCAGCACGTTCTACCCGCTGGTCAGCGCCGACGTCGCCGGCCACGAGGTGTCGCACGGCTTCACCGAGCAGCATTCCAACCTGACCTACGACGGCCAGTCGGGCGGCATCAACGAGTCGTTCTCCGACATGGGCGGCGAGGCCACCGAGTACTACTGGAAGGGCACGAACGACTTCCTGGTCGGCCACGAGATCTTCAAGGGCAACGGCTCGCTGCGCTACATGGCGAACCCGCCGCAGGACGGCGGCTCGATCGACAACGCCGCGGACTACAACAGCGGCCTCGACGTGCACTATTCGTCGGGCGTGTTCAACAAGGCGTTCTACCTGCTGGCCACGACCAGCGGCTGGAACACGCCGAGCGCCTTCAAGGTGTTCGCGCGCGCCAATGCGCTGTACTGGAGCGCCGGGTCCGACTACAACGACGCGGCGTGCGGCGTCGAAACGGCGGCGTCCGACCTCGGCCTGAGCGTCGCCAACGTCACCTCGGCCTTCACCCAGGTCGGCGTGAGCTGCTCGGGCGGCGGCGGTGGCGGTGGCGGCAACAGCACCGGGGGCCCGCTCACCAAGGGCGTGCCGATGACCAACCAGCAGGCCTCGACCGGTTCGTCGGTGAACTACACGATCGCCGTGCCTTCCGGCGCGACCAACCTTGCCGTCTCCATTTCCGGCGGCAGCGGCGACGCGGACCTGTACGTCAAGTACGGCAGCGCGCCGACCGACAGCTCCTACGACTGCCGGCCGTACAAGAGCGGCAACGCCGAGAGCTGCTCGTTCGCGACGCCGTCGACCGGCACGTACTACGTGCGGGTCAAGGCCTATTCCGCGTTCTCCGGCCTGTCCGTGCTGGCCGACTACACGGCGGGCGGCGGCGGCGGTGGCGGCGGCGGCGTGCTCACCAAGGGCGTGCCGGCGACCGGCCTGTCCGCGGCGACCGGTTCCGACGTGGTGTACACGATGAGCGTGCCGAGCGGATCGTCCAACCTGACGTTCACCTCGTCGGGCGGCACGGGCGACGCCGACATGTACGTCAAGTTCGGCAGCGCGCCGACCGACAGCTCCTACGACTGCCGTCCGTACAAGAGCGGCAACGCGGAGAGCTGCACCTACGCGACGCCGGCCGCGGGCACCTACTACGTCCGCCTCAAGGCGTACTCGGCGTTCTCGGGCGTGAGCCTGGTCGGCGACTACACCGCCGGCGGCGGTGGCGGTGGCGCGCAGACGTACACCAACGGCACCGACGTCAGCATCCCGGACCACGGTTCGGCGGTGACGAGCTCGATCGCGGTGTCGGGCCGCAGCGGCAACGCGCCGACCAACGCCCAGGTCGCGGTCAACATCGTCCACACCTACCGCGGCGACCTCGTGGTCGACCTGGTGGCGCCGGACGGTTCGGCCTATCGCCTGAAGAACTCGAGCAGCAGCGACAGCGCCGACAACGTCAACGCGACGTACACGGTCAACCTGTCCAGCGAGGCGCTCAACGGCACCTGGAAGCTCAAGGTGCAGGACGTCTACTCGGGCGACACCGGCTACATCAACAGCTGGAGCGTCACGTTCTGATCACGCTGTCCTGAAGCATGTTGTCACCCGCAGGGGAGACCCTGTTGTGACCTCGACCCCGGCCTCGCGCCGGGGTCTTTTTTTGCCTAAGATCGGTCGATGCAGCCACGACACCTCGGATTCGCGCTGTTCCTCGCCGCGATGGCCGTCGCGACGCCGTCGCGGGCCGCCACGCCGCCACCGGCGTACCCTGCGCAGGCGAGGCAGGCGGCGCCGCAGGAGGATCCGTTCGCACCGGTCTTCATCGTGACCGATCGCGACACCTACCAGCGCTTCGTCCGCATCCACGCGCGCACGGCCGCCGACCGCTTCGACGGCGGCGGGCACGCCGTGGTCGTGGCCGAACTGCGCGCCCACCAGCTGGAGGACATCGGTCGCGCCATCCACGCGGCGGAACGGCGTTGCGGCGGCTATTTCGCGTTCGCGACCCGTGCCGCGGCCGAAGCGTTCGTCCGTTCCGACCGTTCGCGGCAGGCGCTGCTGGCCGCCGGCGACTACACCATCGACCAGCAGCGGACCGTGGGCGATTGGCTGCCGCAGGCGAGCGAAGCGGAGATCCACGCCACCATCGAGCACCTGTCCACGGACTTCGCAAACCGCTACTACGCGAGCAGCTCCGGCCGCAACGCCGCGCTCTCGATCCGGGACCGCTGGCTCGCGCTGACCGCCGGCCGCGGCGACGTGGCCGTCGAGCTGTTCACCAACTGCTCCAACTGCTCGACCCAGCCGTCGGTCATCCTGACGATACAGGGCAGCGACCTGGCCGACGAAGTCGTGGTCCTGGGCGGGCATCTGGATTCGATCAGCGGCAGCGGCGCGGGCGACGGCATGGACGCGCCGGGCGCGGACGACGACGCATCGGGCATCGCCACGCTGACCGAGGTGCTGCGGGTGGCGATGGCGAACGGATGGAAGCCGCGGCGCACGGTCAAGTTCATGGCCTACGCCGCCGAGGAAGTCGGCCTGCGCGGCTCTCGCGCGATCGCCGACACGTTCGCCGCGCAGGGCGTGGACGTGTACGGCGTGCTGCAGCTGGACATGACCAACTACAAGTCCGGGCCGGTCGAGGACATGCAGCTGATCACGGACTGGTCCAACCCGGACCTGAAGGCGTTCGTGGTGGCGCTGTTCGACACCTACCTGGCGCCGCTCGGGCTGACACGCGGCACCTACACCTGCGGCTATGGCTGTTCCGACCATGCGTCGTGGACCAGCGCCGGGTATCCGTCGGCGATGATGTTCGAGGCGGGCTACCCGGGCGGCGACTTCCCCTACATCCACACGCCCTACGACACGCTGGCGAACATGGGCGATTCGGCGCAACACAGCGTCAAGTTCGCCCAGCTCGGGCTGGCGTTCCTCGCCGAGATGGCCAAGTCCGCGCACACCGGCATCGTGGTGCCGCGCCTGCCCGACTGCGACGGGCGGCTGCCGCGGCAGCCCGCGCTGGCGCCGGCGCCGGCGGCGCGTTTCCAGCAGAGCCCGGTGCCCGCCGCGCGCCTCTAGTCGGCCGCCTCGAAGCGGTTGGCGGCGACGTTCTTGCGGACCTTCGCCGGATCCCAGACGCGGCCGTTCATGGCGATGTACACGCCGTCGGGAAGCGACTGCACGGCGCCCACCGCGGTGCCGACGTTGAATTCGGCGTCCGAGCCGCGGAACCGCGCCGGATTCAGCGCGCCGGTGAGCACGATCACCTTGCCGGGCACGGTCGACAGCACCTTCGCCGTTTCCACCATCGTGTCGGTGCCGTGCGTGACCAGCACGTGGCGGGTGTCGTGCGCCGCGATCGTCGCGCGCAGCAGCTCGCGGTCGGCGGCGTCGATGTGCAGCGAGTCCTTGCGCAGGATCGGGATCACGTGGAAGCGGAACGCGACCCCGAGTTCCTCGAGGATGCGGCCGATCTGCGGCTCGCCGACCTGGTAGTCCGACTTGTCGTCGAAGTAGACCTTGTCGATGGTGCCGCCGGTGGTGACGATGAGCAGTTGGTCCATGCGCACATGGTAAGCCCTGGCCGCCCCGGGCCGCTGCCTGGCGGGCCGGCAGCCTAGGTGGCGAGTGCGGCGCGCAGCGGGTCGAGCAGGGCGCCGTAGCGCGGCGCGGCGGGCGCCGGGGCACGCAGCGGCTCGCGCACCTGGGCGGCGCTCGCGGTGCGGACGCCGCGGCGCACCGCGTGCGGCGCGAGGCAGGCCGGGTCGAAGCCCAGCCCGCAGGCGTCCAGCAGCGCGCGGATCGCCGGTTCCGGCGTGGCCACCAGCGCTTCGTAGCGGAACAGGTGGATGCGCGCGGGGTCGCGCTCGCGCCAGGCGTCCATCGCCCGCTCGCAGCCGCGCAGCTGGGCGGCGATGTCGCCGAAGTCGCAGCCGAAGTGGGGCAGGGCGAGGAACTGCTGGCGGAAGCAGGACCATGCGGTTTCCAGCGGATCGCGCCGGACCTCGATCACCGTCGCGCCCGGCAGCATCGCGCGGAGGATGCCGGCGTGCTTCCAGTTCTCGGGCAGCTTGTCGGTGAAGCGCGGACGGCGCCCGCGCCAGCGCGCCGTGCGTTGCAGGTACTCGCGGCCTAGGCGCTGCCAGTCGGCAGCCGTGGCCTCGGGCACCCAGCGCGGATAGGGCTTGCCGCGGCGCAGGCTTTCCTGCTGTACGACTTCCCCCAGGTCGGGCAGTTCGCTCGCGCCTTCCACCTGCGGGTGCGCGGCCAGCACCTGCTCGAACAGCGTCGAGCCGGAACGCGGCAGGCCGACGATGAAGATCGCCTCGCGGCCCAGCGTCGGGTCGGGTGGGGCCGGCAGGCGTCCGGTCGCGGCCAGCGCGGCGTCGACGTAGCCGGCGAGCGCGCTCGCGCTCCACGGCGCCAGGCGCCGCTGGCGCGCGTTGGCGTCGGCGATCCGGGCGAAGGCGCGCGGGTAGTCGCCGTCGCGCGCGTGGGGGCGGCCGAGCGCGTATTCCATCGCGATGCGGTCGGTCTCGCGCAGGTCGTTGCGTGCCAGCTGCGACTCGAGCGCGCGGACGTCGGCGGCGCCGGGCGCGGGATCGCGGATCGCGCACAGGCCGCGCCAGGCGTCGCCGCAGCCCGGATCCGCGCGCAGCGCCTGCCGGTACGCTTCGGCTGCGGCAGTGAAGTCGCCCAGGTGCGTGCGCGCATCGCCCAGCAGCACGGCGGCCGGCACGAGGCCCGGCGCCAGCGCGAGCGCCTGCTCCAACGCCGGCGCCGCTTCCTCGCCGCGCCCCTGCAGCTGCAGGTTGCGGCCGAGGTTGTACCAGGGCGCGGGCTCGCCGGGCGCCAGCGCGCACGCGCGCCGCCAGCTCGCGAATGCGGCGTCGCCGTCGCCGGCGTTCATCTGCGCGCTGCCGAGGTCGCTCAGCAGGACGGCGTCGTCGGGACGCGTTGCGAGCGCGCGCAGGAACAGTTCGCGCGCCTCGTGCGGGCGGCGCGCGCGATTGCGGAGGATGCCGAGCAGGCGCAGCGCTTCGGGATGGCCGCCGGTCGCCGCGATCGCGGCCTGCAGCAGCGCTTCGGCCTGCGCGGGCAGGCCGTCGCGGCTGGCGCGCGCGGCCGCGTGCAGGCGCGCGACCTGCTTCGCGTCGAGGCCATCCATCCTTGGATCGGCGCCGGGCATCGGATCGGCGGTCAGCGCCTGGCGAAGCGCGCGCGCAGGCCGGGGAGGCTGGCGGCGAGCACGACGGCGAGCGCGAGCGCCACTTCCGCCAGCGCCTGCCAGCGTTCCGGCGCGCGGGTCCAGGCGACCATCACCCCGTGCGAGAACCACAGCAGCGCCAGCACGCCGGCGCAGAAACCGGCGCGCGCGCCATGTCGCGGCAACGCCAGCGCGAGCAGCAGCGGCGGCAGCGCGAACACCGCGAGCGCCATCCATTGCGACGCGGCGCCGAACCACGCGCCGTAGAGCAGCACCAGCGCCAGCAGCGCCACGCGCAGGAACCGTCGCGCCGGCGTCATCGGGACAGCCTCGCCGCCAGGTCCGCGATGCGCCGGCCGAGCACGCGCGCGAGCTGCGCTTCGTCGTCGCTGGGCTGCGGATCGTCCTGCAGGCCGGCGACGTGGCTGGCGCCGTAGGGCGTGCCGCCGCCGCGCGTGGTGTTGAGCGCCGGTTCGGTGAACGGAATGCCGGCGATCACGCAGCCGTGGTGCAGCAGCGGCACCAGCATCGACAGCAGCGTCGCCTCCTGGCCGCCGTGCATGGTCGCCGTCGAGGTGAAGGCGCCGGCCGGCTTGCCCACGAGCGTGCCGCTGGCCCACTCGGCGCCGAGGCCGTCGATGAAATGCTTGAGCGGCGCGGCCATGTTGCCGAAGCGCGTCGGGCTGCCGATCAGCAGGCCGGCGCATTCGGCCAGGTCGGCGCGCTCGACGTAGGGCGCGCCTTCGTCGGGCACCGGCGGGCTCGCTGCCTGCGTGGTCGCGGCGACCGGCGGCACGTTGCGCAGGCGCGCGGCCATGCCGTCGACTTCGCCGACGCCGCGGGCGACTTGGCGCGCGAGCCGGGCCACCGAACCGCCGCGGCTGTAATAGAGGACGAGGATCTCGGGCATGCGCGCAGCGTAACCGCCCGCGCCGCGGCGCGCGACGGGCCCCGCGGCCCGGGAACGCGCAGGCCCGCGCGCGACGGCGTTCGCGCGCCTGTCGCGGCGCCTTCGACCCCGGGCCTGCTACCCTCGCGGCCATGGAGCCGCTGGACTCGATCAACCGCTGGAGCGACCGCCTGCGCGATCGCGCGCGCGCGCGGACGTTCTTCGCGTTCCTGTGGCGGCGCTTCCTCGACGACCGCCTGTTCGAGGCGGCCGGCGCGCTGTCGTACACCACGGTGTTCGCGCTGGTCCCGCTGTCGATGGTCGTGTTCGGCGTGCTGTCGGCGTTCCCGGTGTTCGACCAGTGGAGCGGTACCCTCACCAACTACGTCTTCACCAACTTCGTGCCGAGCGCGGCGCGCAAGGTGGAGGACTACCTCACGGGCTTCACCGCCAACACCGGCCAGCTCACCACCGCCGGCGTGATCGCGCTGGTGACCTCGCTGCTGATCACGCTGTTCAGCGTCGAGGGCACCTTCAACCGCATCTGGCGGGTCAGGACGGCGCGGCCGAAATTCAGCCGCTTCCTCGTGTACTGGACGGTGTTGACGCTGGGCGCGCTGGTCGCGGCGACGAGCCTGGCGTTGTCGTCGCAGTTGTTCGCGCTGGCGGTGTTCAGCACCGCCCCGGGCCGCCTGCTCGAGTCGGCGATGATGCGGCTGGCGCCGATGGCGATCGAGCTGCTGGCGTTCGCGGCGATCTTCCGCGTGGTCCCGCACCGCACGGTGAAGTGGCGGCACGCGGCCGCCGGCGCGGTGCTGTCGGTGGTGCTGTTCGAGCTGGTGAAGGGGGGCATCGGCCTGTACATCGGCAGCTTCGGCTCCTACCAGAAGATCTACGGGCCGCTCGCCTTCGTGCCGGTCTTCCTGCTGTGGATCTACCTGGGCTGGGTCTCGATCCTGCTCGGCGCGTCGTTCGCGGCCTCGATGTCGGCGTTCCGCTACCAGCCGGCGGCGATGCGGTTGCCGGAGGGCTTCGAGATCTACGGGCTGCTGCGCCTGCTGGGCCGCTTCGCCGAGCAGCGCAAGGCGGGCCGCGGCCTGCACACCGACGAGATCCTGCTGCTGGAGCCGCTGCTGACCGACGCGCTGGTGCAGGAAATGCTCGGCCAGCTGTGCGCGATCGGCGTGGTCGCCCGGGCCGAGTCCGGCGAGTGGCTGCTCGCGCGCGATCTCGATGAACTCACCATGGCCGATCTCTACGAAGCCTGCCAGCTGCGCGTCCCGATCGCGGAAGCGCACCTGCCGTGCCGCGACGACGCGCTCGGCGCGGTCACGATCGCCGAGCTCGACGAGCTGCGGCTGCCGCTGCGCGACCTGCTCAAGCGGCGCGTGTCCAACGTCTACGAAGACATCGGGAAACCCCAATGAACGCAAGATCCGGGATGGCCTGCATCGCGGCCGCCGCGCTCGCGATGGCGGCGGTGGGCTGCAGCCGCGACGCCGCGCCG